>NZ_JAQESL010000007.1:0-138868 GCF_027697525.1 Coprococcus sp. AM97-35
ATCAAAAATCAGATATAAAGTTTACTATAATTTTACGTGCATATTCAAGAGTAGATTATTCAAAAAGAGGATTTCAGTTTTCGGATGCTACTATAGATCAGTTAAACAGCAATTATTTGTCATCATGGGGATTTATACAGAAATATGGTAGATGGTATTATAAAAATCATTACGTTGAGATGGGAGATTTATTGCCATTGCCCGAGGAATTAGAACCTAAACAACCTATTAATGGAAAGGAATTGAAGATTGAAGCTTCATTGAGCTGGAAAATGAATGATGGAAAGATAAGATTTCAAGTATCTTCTAATATTCCAGAGGAAACCCCATTAATGTTTACATTACGTGGCAAAGAATATACAGCTCAATGTAAATCTGTAGCAGGTAATAGAATTTCAATAAGTGAATGGTTTAGTGACAGAGGTAATCCTATGAAAAATGGATTTTATACTATAGATGTGTCATGTCCGATATATAGTGTATTGCCAGAAAAGATAAAGAAAATATTTGGTGAACGTAATAGAAATATATGTGGACAATATGTTAAATTTGAACCAGTGGGAGGAAATACGATTCATTTTTCGTATGGATTAGTTCTTAAAAATAGTAAAGTTCAAGTTATTGATATGCAACAAAGAATCTCAGCATTATAATGAATGTGGTTTTATACAAGAAAACATGGCAGATTGTAACTGGTTAAAGTGAATTGGGCGTATGGAACTTTTAAATCCATACGCCTTTTAAACAAGAGAGTTGTAAGAGCATATTATCTACTCGATGATGATTATAATTCCATATCATATGACCTTTTCTTAGCTCTGGCAGGCTGATTTCGCCGCATCTCCTGTTTCCTCTGATATTCAAGTTCCCAGGCACGATGGGAAAAAACATCAGGATCTTCCACATTGAGATAATCTACCTCATTGGCGGCAATATCACGGCGGTGATAGTCATAATACTTACCAAAAGTACCTTTGAGCTGCTCGATCAGCTTATCCCGGAAATCAGGACGTATCTGGATTCTGGTGTCCAGCAATTCTGTATACTGTTCAGGTTCAGGACGAAATTTTTCTTCCCGGAAAGCAGCGGCGTCTTTTTTAAGCTGCTTTTTAAGGGAGATGTCCTGAGAATCCAGGATATCAAGATTGCTATTCATCTGGTCATATTTTTTGGATAGATTCGTCATATCTTTATCAGTGGAGCATTGTGCCTGGAAGATTAGTTGCTCTTTCCTTGATTTCAGTTCTTCAATTTCTTCCGTAACAGTGGTAAGCTGCTGATTCAATTTTATATGCTGGATGGGATTCAAAATACTGGTTTTCTCTTTTTCTACATTCAGCTCTTTCCGTTCTGTAACTTTAGCTTTGAGTTTCTTTTTAACGGTGTTGTATTTATTCAGTATTGGATTAAAATGATTCATCCAATCATGAATTACTTCTTTTTGCATCTCATTATGAAGTAAATGATATTGTGTAAAGATCATATGATTTCGGATAGTTTCCATTGTTTCTGCAATTACAGGAATAGAATTTTTGACAGCTTGAGCCAGTTTCTCTACCTGAGCTTTTAATTCCCGGAGCATTTGGTTATCTGCACGAATCTGGCGGTTGATTTCACAGCGGTCAGCTATCATTCCTTTCTTTTCCATGTTTTGAGCAATATAGCCTTCGTGGATGGTCGGCTGTTCGGTGATTCCCTGATCTGCAAAGCTGCGGTGATCAATGGATGCATTTATCTGATTGTGGGCAAGCATTTCATTTACAGTATCTGCCCAGTTTGCTCTCCAGATACAGAGTTGCTCATCACTGTTCCATTGTTCAGAAATGGGATTCTGTCTGCCATAGCGGCTGCTTTTTGGATGCTTGTCGATGCGGTCATAGCCTTTTTCCTGTGCGACAGATGCGGTCATATAAACTTTCTTTTTCCCAACTTTATATCTGTATTGCTTTTCCCAGCCATCTTTTTGAGCAGCTTTGAATTCAGTAGCTGTAAATCCTTTTTCTTCTCCATTTTTTATGCAGAGATATTCTTTTTCTGTTTTATACTGCCATGTTCCGTTTTCGTTCAGTGGACGGACGGTAAGCAGAATGTGTGCATGAGGATTGTGTCCATCCGTATCGTGAATAGCAAAGTCAGCGCACATGCCCATATCTACAAAGTTCTTTTGAATAAAATCTTTTAGAAGAGAAATATTACTGTCCTTATCTAATTCAACGGGAAGTGCGACAACAAATTCCCTTGCCAGTCGGCTGTCTTTTGTTTTTTCTGCAGCTTCCACAGCATTCCAGAGTTGTTCACGGTCTTTCCATTCTGGTGAAGCCATCGGTGGAAGCAATACTTCCTGATAAATGAGTCCATGCTTTCTGGTGTAATCATGCTGGATGCCATCGTAATCATTGTACATCCGGCTGCAGCTCATATAAGCAGAAGCTGCGACAGCGGAACGTCCGGAACCACGGCTGACAACTTTGGCTTGCATATGATAAATTGCCATATCTGGCACCTCCTTTCGATGTTGCCTGCAACAGCGGAAAAGCCCTCGGCAGAGCGCACGAGCCCCGTAGGGGATACCACCGCCCGATTTATCGGGTGGTGAGTAAGTGCGCCCTTCGGGAGTAGAACTTGTGCGTTTACATTCCTCGTAGCCGGATTATCAGCTCCCGTTTCAGGGAATCCAAATCCATTTCTTTAATATGGGGAACAATACTTTCCAAAATGGCTCCTTCCTGGACTAATCGGTGTGTTCTGGCATCACGTTCTTTTTTGCGATTTCTTGCTTCGGCTTCTTCTTGGCGGTGTCTTGCCTGTAAAAGTGCTTTTTCTTCCGGTGTCATGATTTTTTTATCTGCCATATCTGGCACCTCCTTTTTATGCCCGTATCCGGGCAGTATTGGTTTTAAAATCTTATGGTTTGGTACTATAGTTTCGGATAACTGACAGTGGCATGTTTCTGGTGATAAATAAGGAAAGAAAGTAGTACCACTGTCAGTGAAGAATAATTATCGTGTTATGCTTCTTTGCTTCAGTTCTGGTTCGGAGCATGATTGTTTAACAGAATTCTTTTTGCCTGTTTTAAATTAGCTGTTGCATTGTCCTGACGAATATTCCGGTTATTGATACGGACAGAAATACATCTCTCCAGAATACGGTCATAAATTCGTTTGTGTGCGATATCAGCGGCGTTATTCAGCTCTGATAAAGTGAGATTGGTCGTTATGATCAGGGGCTTTTTACTGCGGTAACGACTGTCGATCACATTGAATACCTGTTCCAGTGCAAAGTCAGAGTTCCGCTCAATTCCGAGATCATCAATAATCAGAAGACTGTAGCGGTTTAAGCTGTTGATGAACTGGTTTCTGTCTTCAAAATGCATTCCGGTAAGGGTATTTAGAATTCGGGAAAAGTTGGTCATCAGTACAGGAACGCCTTTTTCCAGAAGGGCATTGGCAATGCAGCCTGCAAAAAAAGATTTTCCAGTACCGACATCACCCCAGATGAGAAGTCCGGAAGCATTTGCTCTCATCTCTTCCCAGTTGCTTACATAATTGTGTGCCAGTTTTATTTCCGGATTGATGCCGTTATCCCTGGCAAAAGTGTAGTCATAGAGTGCTTTGTCCTGTAAGCCGCTGGTTTTAAGATGCTCTATTTCCATTTGTTTTTCATGAAGTTTTCTCTGGGCTTCTTCCTGCTCAAAGATTTCCTGCTGGCATTTACAGCGGATGGAAGGAATAAGAACCTTTCCCTGTAATTCATGCCTGCATTGCCTTGGCGTATTGCATTTGGAACAGTAGATCAGGTGGTCTGTTTCGTTAAAATATTCATCAGACTGAAGCTCTCTGTTTGGGGTTATAGCTGTTGGTTTTTCTATAAATTTTGTCATAATGTTTCGTATTCCTCACTTTCGTAATTTCGTTGTCGGGAAGCAGGATGATCCTGTCTTGCCCAACTGATGATGGTAGCTGCGTGGTTCTGATATTGCTTTCCGGTAGAAGCCATATAACCGGATAAGCGTTCAATATAATCCTTCCAGTCAGGGATTGTCTGCCGGATATCTTCAAGCTCTTTTTCTGACAGAAAAACATTTTGAAATTTTCCATAGGGTGAGAGTGGCTCCTTACTCCCTCTTATTGCTAAATTGTTCTTTTTTATCTCTTTCTTATTACCAGACAGTTTTCTGTCTGTATCAGGGAAAGAATCCTGTCTGTCAATAGGACAGTTTTTTGTCTGTCTTAGGGAAAGAAATCTGTCTGTATAGTGGATGGTTTCTTTTGGGAGTTTTACATAAATCCGATTGGGCTGTCCGGGACCCTGCCGTTTTCGGAAGATAAGCTCCTGTTTTTCCAGTACTGCCAGAGCAGTTTTAACCGTCATCTGGCTTTTGTGGAGAACTTCTGCCAGTGCTTCAATCGTAAAGTAAATGAACACATGACCGTCTGTATCTGACCACCCCTCATTTTTCTGGGAAAGCCTTGCCCGGTCGAGCAGGATAATATAAAGCATTTTGGCAGTTTCGTTTATTTCCATGTCCAGAAGGAAACGGGGAAACATCATATAAGATGGCAGGTTGGTGTCTGCTGTCAGAAAGTCAGTCATGTGTTCACCTCCAATCAAAAGGGTTTATTCCCCAAGAAAATCCCAGTCTACATCACTATCTGGCTGTGAATTTTCAGGTGCTGGAAAGGATGCCCTGATTTGGGGCTCCCTTTGCGCCATGCCTGCAGTCAGTCCGGAAAGAAAAAGTGGCAATGCCTGTTTCAGACTGTTTTCCACTGCATCTACAATCTGTTTCACAAAAAGTTCTTCCCGTTCTCTTGTTTCCAGATAAGGATCAGCCTGTGTGCGGTAGTAGCGGTCAAAATAATCTACCAGTGCAAGAGAGATTACCTGACTGTAAGATTTAAAATCCTGCCTGTCCATCGTCTGTAAATATTCCCAGGCTCTCCGTTGCTGTTCTTTGTCCAGATTAAAGCGCAGGTTTGTGTTGCGGATATTGTTCTGCATGGTTTATCCCCTCCTTTTCAGGCTCATATAAGCCAGAGATTCGTAACCTTTGGCGGTGGCGCAGATGTCATCAATGATGGTGACTCGTAATTTGTCATACGTTCCGAAGTTACGGATCAGACATCCACCGCCGCCAACTACATACAGGCGCATTAGGTCAGGATTGTATTCATATTTGCGGAGTGTGGAAAAAAGTTCTGCCACATACTGTCTGGCAATAGAACTGATACAATCCATATATGGTGCTGAAATGTCAGCTGTTCCAAACCGCAGAATCTGTTCTACTGTAGATTCTTCAATCTTCACTCCAAATTTGTCCAGAACAGCGTTCTTTGCAGCAATCATGCATTGGTTTACACCAAGTTTTTCTGTCCAGCATCGGCTTTCTTGTGCTTTCTTATTGTTGATATACAGAATGTTCATGGTTCCGTTTCCGATATCTGCAAGGAGATTAGTTCCCTTGAAATTTCCAAGGTGGTTTACAATAGCCGGATATCCCTGTGGGTAAAGGCTACATCCCACAAAGCGGAGATGATATTCTTTGCCGTTGAAACGGTAATGGACTTCTGGATTCTGGAGCAGATAGGAACGAAAAGCTTCTCTTTGATTTCTGATCCATGTCAGAGGAAGTCCGGCAGCCAGATGAACATCTGCTTCACGGATGGAAAAGACATTCAGTTCCCTTGCAATAGCCATTAGCGTCAGAAGATAATATTCTTCGTCCATAGCTTTATCCGGGATAAATTCTTTGTGTCCTTCGCCGATCCGGTAGTAAATGCCGTTGTATTCCAGAATATTCCCGGTGAAGATTGGTTCAGTTTCATAGGCTTTGATGCCGGTTGGGGTGACGGTGTTTGCTGTTTTCATATTGCCGTAGCCATGATCTACAGCAATGATTTTGGTGTTTCTGAGTTCTCGCATAAAAAATACCTCCGTTTTCGTATTGATTGATTCAGCAGGTCGTACCGGTGTGGTACTGCTCTGCTGTGGGATAAGCATACGAAAATCGGAGGAAAAAGGCATTGAGGGGAAATTGAGCAGGAATTGAGAAAAAAGATATATTGTGCTTACGTTCTTCATGTACTCTTGTTGTGATTTCATTGTTTTTTATCGTATAATATGGATACTGGAGGTGGTTTGGATGAAATACAAGATTTTAGTTGTCGATGATGATAAAGAATTGGTGAAAATGCTTTGTAGTTATTTTAATATGAAACAATATGAAACCATTACGGCTACAGATGGAATGGAAGCATTAAATAAAATAAAAATGAAACCGGATATTATTTTGTTGGATATCAATATGCCACGCATGGATGGGATTGAAGTATGTCGTCTGATACGCAGTAAAGTGTTATGTCCAATTTTATTTCTGACAGCAAGAGTTGACGAAGATGATAAAATTAATGGGTTGCTTTCAGGTGGGGATGATTATATTACGAAACCATTTAGTCTTCGGGAGTTGGAAGCAAGGATTGTCACAAACATAAAGAGAGAAGAAAGGCATCAACAAAAAACGGAATACCGTTTCATGGATGAAATGCTGATTGATTATTCTGAAAAAATAGTAGCTATAGCTGGACACAGGATGGAGTTCACAAAAATTGAATATCAGATTATTGAATTCTTATCCATGCATCCAGGGCAGGTGTTTGATAAAGAACGTATATATGCACAAGTCTGTGGATATGATGCAGAAGGGGACAGTAGAACGATAACGGAATTAGTACGGCGTATAAGGAAAAAAATAGCGGATTATTCAGAAAAAGAATACATAGAAACTGTATGGGGGATTGGATAC
Source organism: Coprococcus sp. AM97-35 (assembly GCF_027697525.1). NCBI lineage: Bacteria > Bacillati > Bacillota > Clostridia > Lachnospirales > Lachnospiraceae > Coprococcus > Coprococcus sp. AM97-35. Next base: position 6,803 of record NZ_JAQESL010000007.1, read on the forward strand.
CGATGGAAAAAATAAGAAACTTGTCACTGAAAAAAACAATTCTGCTTTATTTTGTGATCAGCTTAACGGCAGCATTTCTGTTATCTGGATTTACAGTTCATTTTGCAGGAAATATGCAGAATAAAATATGGGAAAAATATATTGATTATGCAGATTATACGGACGTGTTTCAGCAATATGGAAAGAAATACGAGATTGAGATATCAAGACCTAATCAATCGCAGATGAATCGTTTGGACTATCATCTTTCGGAAATGTGTGACTTTATGGAAACATATTCGGTACTGATTTTTTCGATTGTTAGGAGTGTTGTTGCGGTATTCTTTTTTTATAAAAATAAGTTAAAGACACCTCTACAGGAACTAAAAGATGCCTCACAAATGATTGCAGATAATGAACTGGATTTTCATGTGTCCTATGAAAATAAAGATGAGATGGGAACTTTGTGTAAAGAATTTGAAATGATGCGAAGTGCTTTAGCAGATAATAACAGAAAGATGTGGCGAATGATTGATGACGAGAAGGCTTTGCGGAATGCAATTGCACATGATATACGTTCTCCACTTTCCATATTGCGAGGGTATCAGGAAATGCTCTTAGAGTTTGTTTCTTCTGAGAGTATAAAAACAGAGGATGTTATTGATATCTTACAAACAGGCATGTATCAGATTGACCGTATAGAGCATTTCACGGAAAACATGAGAAAAATGTCCCATTTAGAACAGAGGGAACTGCAATGCTCAGAGATAGAATTATCGGAACTGGCAAAAAAGATTGAGGCAGAAGCTGCCATGCTGTCCAAGAAGGAAAGTAAATTATGTAAGGTAGAAAGAGTGCAGGAACAAAACATTGTGAAAGTGGATGAGGAACTTGTCATGGAAGTGACAGACAACTTACTGGAAAATGCGGTTCGATATGCACAAAAAAGTATTGCTTTGCAGATAAAGAAAAAGGATGGTTTTCTTATAATTTCTGTTGAAGATGATGGAATAGGGTTTGTGGATACTGAGGAAAAAGTAACAGAACCATTTTATCATAAGAATCCACAAGATGATTTAAAGCATTTTGGCCTTGGTATGTATATTTCTCGTATTTTCTGTGAAAAGCATGGAGGAAATTTGAAAATATATAATGCCAGACAAGGCGGTGCTCATGTAGAAGCTCTTTTCAAAGCTGAATAAAAATACTTTATAAGGCTGAAATCACAAATAAAGTGGTTTTAGTCTTTTTTGTTGTGAATTTATTGAGAATTGATTTGTATGATGTTGTTAAAGAAATAAAGAAAGGAAGAGATACAATGAAAACAATCATAAAAAGAAGTATACTTGATTATTTAAAGAACCCTGTTTTGTGGATTGGCTTGATTATTATAGTTGCCAGTATGTATCAATGTCTGTCATCGTATTTGCAAATTCATTATATCAAACCGAATGAAAAGATCACACAAAATGACGTAGCATTGGAAGATGCTGATGTCATGGATGGGTACATTCCCACATCTGATGATAAAGAAAGAAGAAGGGAGTGGGAAGATACGATCAAAGAGACGTTAATGGACACCTCCAAAAATGGTTTTGGATTTAGCAGGCAGGAAGCAGATCATGTAATGAAAGAAATTCAGAATATGGATGTAAAGACTGCTTCTGAGTTTTTGGAATCCCAATATGGCTATTATAATGCAATATATGCTTATGATGACCTTGAAATTCATAAGGGGACAGCAGAAGAAATCAATCATTATATCGAGCGGAAATTATCCGAACATTCTTTTTCCTGGTACTTTGCCAAAAAATTTACGGATTTTGCAGGATTGCATATGGCTTTTTTTGCAACAGTCTTGCTATCATTTTTATTTATTCAGGATACACGAAAAAGTACCTATGAATTATTACATACAAAGCCTGTTACGGCAGTCCAATATATATGTGGGAAAGTAATAAGCGGATTCATTAGTATGCTGGGAGTATTAGTGATTTTGAATGTTATATTCTTTATGCTGTGTTTGAAAACGTCTTTAGAATCGGGCTTTCCAGTAACACCAATTGATTTTTGCGTGAATTCTCTGATCTATATTATTCCGAATCTTTTGATGATATGTTGTGTCTATACAATTACAGCAGTAATATTTAAAAATCCGCTTCCGGCAGCACCAATCTTGTTTTTACACATTATATATTCAAATATGCTGACCATGAAGAATGATATTTATTATATGAGACCGTTCTCTATTATGGTGCGATTCCCTGGCAGATTTTTTGAAACACATGTAGCCAAAATGTCAAACATAAATCAGATTATTCTTGTAATTTCATCAGTTATATTAGTATGTATTTCTGTTACAATCTGGAAAAGGAGGAGGGTTCATTGAAAACGGAACTAAAAAACTGCCTGTCGTTATATAAGATTTTTTATTCATGTGCATTTATACTGATATTGTGTGCTATTCATCCGATTATATACTATGAAGAAATCGGTTCAGCGATTCAGTCGCCAATAGCATTTTTAACAATTATTTTTTGTAGTGACACATATTTGATGGAAGTAAAAAGTAAGCGTGCCGATGTATTTCATTTGTATGATCAAAAAAAGCAGTTAAAAGTAATATCGCAGAGAGTGGGCGTTCAAATATTATATTTATTAATACTTTCCTGTGTTGGATATGTTTTGTTTTTCTGGCAAAAACCGGGCAGTGTAAACGAAGGCATTTCGGGTATTCAGATATTTCTTTTATATTTCATTGCAATGTTTGGAACTATCTGGCTTTGGAGTATATGCTCTGTGATTTTGTGTACATTGCTTCGAAATATGTGGGCAGGTATTGGATGTTTATTTGGAATTGTCATTGGACTTATATCAAAAGCGGGAAGTTCATTTTTCGGAAATCTGGGATTGTTTTCTTTCAGCTTTTGTGAACCTACTCAATTAATGTCCGAGAGTTGGATTTATGGAACGCTTGTGTCTTTTATAGCGGGGCTGTTTTTATTTGCAGTATTACCAATGACTTTAAAGAAAAGAGGATAGATTATGAGTATTAGAATAAATGATTTAACAGTTAGATTTAAAAATGGTGTAGTTGCAGTAAATAAGGCATCTCTTGAAATACCTAAGGGAATTTACGGACTTTTGGGTGAGAATGGTGCCGGAAAAACCACTTTGATGAGGGTTCTTACAACTGTTTTAAAACAAACGGAAGGAATGGTTTCCCTTGATGGAATTCTGTATAACGAGGGAAATTATGAGAAAATACAGAAAAAGATTGGTTATCTTCCACAGGAAATCGACTTATATCCGAATCTTACGGTGAAAGAATGTCTTGTATATATGGGGGGACTGTCAGGAGTAGCCAGAAATGACCTCGAACAAAGAATTACCTATTATCTGGAAAAGACTTCTCTTACAGAGCATCAGAATAAAAAAATGCGGCAATTATCTGGTGGTATGAAGAGACGTGTCGGACTCATACAGGCACTTCTTAATAATCCGGATTTTTTGATTATTGATGAACCTACCACCGGGTTAGATCCGGAAGAAAGAATCAGGATCCGCAATCTTTTGGTTGATTTTTCAAAGGATAGAACTGTGCTGTTTTCCACTCATGTAGTAGAAGATTTAGCAGCAACCTGTACACAGCTTGCCATTATGAAAAAGGGAAGTTTTTTATATTCTGGAAGCGTGAGTGGGTTGCTGGAAAATGCAAAGGGCTGTGTTTGGAATTGTACGGTACAAAATGCAGAAGAAGCCCGTTTGTTAGAAGCCAATTATTCTATATCATCTAAGCAGTATGTAGAAAATGGAATTCATATGAAAGTATTAAGCAAAGGAAAGCCAAATGAGAATTGTGTCCTGGATAATGATATCACTTTGGAAGATGCATATATTTATTTGACGAATAGTTGAATATAACGGCGGGCAAGTTGCCCGCCGTAAATTATGCTTATTTTGTTAAAAGACCGGATAGATTTTTTCCAATGCAAAATCCAATCTGTGGATATAACTCCTGAATTTCCTGATATTTTGCTTCAATCATTTCTGGTTCATCAGCCCAGATCTTTTCATATATTTTGAAAGCTCTTTTAAAATGTGTTTTGGCTTGCGGAAGATTGGCAGTCATCAGATAAATGGTTCCAAGGGTTTCCTGTACTTTGGCATAATCCAGACAGTCATCGGAATGGTATTCCTTGATGATGCCGGATAATTTTTGCAATTCAGAGATGCCTCTTTCGGGTTCCTGCTGTTCTGTCAGGAACATTGCATAATTGGCAATCTGAGGTATGCTGTCATTTATATGAAGCAGGTTAAATTGGTCAAGCAGTGAGATACTTTTTTCCATGTGTTCTCTTGCAAGATCGGGATGACCGTTCATGCGGTAAAGTCCACCGAGATTGGCATGAAGGTTGGAAACAAGGCGAGCATTGTCAGCAGTGATATTTTCTATCTGGGCAAGTGCATCCTTTTCCAGTTTTATTGCTTTTTCTGGCTTGATTTCAAGAGTAGCCTGAAAATCCAGTAACAATGCCTGGTCAGAATCGGTGCCAATGTCTTTAGGCTTCAAAAAATTTTTTAATTCCTGAATGATTTCTTTCATACCTTTCTGGTAATTATAATTATCCATATATGGAAAAACATTTTCCAGAAAAAGTAGATATTTTGGTATATCATCTTTTTCAATCAATTCTATGATGTTTCCTGCTGTCTGAAACAGCTTCTTGTAATAATCGACTTCAATTCCATGCATTAAACATATTTTCTGTAAAGAATCCAGTAATATGTGACAGCTACTTACAGATGGTTTTGTCTCTGAAAGGGCAATTTCCTTAATCATAGGATGCAGGGAGATTGTGTGACGTGTAGTTGTCTGCACAAAACCAGTTTCAATCAAGTCGTTAATTTCATTTAAGGTAGGCAGTTCCAGCCATTTGGCGAATATGCGGGCAGAAATACCAGTGTAAGGAAGAAAACACAAATTGCACATGATATCCTGCTGTTTTCGGGATAAAGCATATAGTGAAAATAGAGTATGGATATGACTATAATAAGTGGCTTTACTGCTTTGACCATCCTTGATTATCTTAATTTTATCTTCGTTATCGAGAGATGCTCTTTCTTCCTGAAGTTTTGCTAATAACTGACCTGGAGTTGAAATTCCATTTTCCAAAAGTTTTGCAGCCAGTTCTACAGCAAATGTATGATAGTGTACGGTCTCTATGATTTTTTCGACGGTCGAACGATACTTGTCTGCTTCTGAATAAAATGCAGATGTCAGTTGGAAAAGAATGTTTATATCCTTTATTTCTTTTAATTGAAAAGTACAGTATTCATTCAGATTACTTCTGGTCGTAAATAAAATCTGACAGCGGTATTTTAATACTACTGACAGAAAACTGTCCTGTGTAGCTGTGACATTAAAATTATCTATGATAAGCAGAGTATCGGATTTCAGGGAACGCAGAAAACGGTTATGTCTTTGAAACCGTTCCTGTTCGCTGATTTCTGGTGGATCATCAATAAAATCCATGTCAGTAATGTCCTGATGAAGATCACCTGTATATTCTACATATAGAATGTTAGTGTAATGCTTTTTGTAATGTTTTGCGTAGGCTTTGGCAAGTTCGCTTTTACCAATACCGGCAATTCCGCAAAGAAAAACATGACGGTTTTCCTCAAGCATGGTATATAATTCTTCTAGTTCTTTATCTCTTCCGATAAAATGACGGCATGGTTTCGGAACCTCACTGTCCATAATATAATCCAGCACAATGGGTGACAGGGCACCTCCGGCAATTAATTTTTGATTTTTAGTATCACGTTTGATAAATTGTCGCTCCATGCCAAAAGAAATCAGCTTTGCAAGAAAAAGCAGACGTGAGCTGGCTGGTTTGTACAGAGAAGCCAGATTTTTCTTTTTGGCATCGGAGATGGTGTCATCTTGTATAAATAATGTGTATATATCCTGCATAGCCATATTGCAGTCAGACATCAATGGAAGCAGATTCTGGTGAATGGTTTCTGCCAGTTTTTTCTGATTACTGGGTTTGGAATAGTAGGCAGATATTTTGGGACTGATCTTTGCTTGACCGGTCAGCCAACGACAAACCAGACCATTATCCATAGAAAAATCCTGATTTGCCGGATCATCCATAAAATCTTCAAATAATTCGTATAAAAAATCAGGCTGACTCATTTGATTACTTTCGCTGATATGATTTTTTAAGCAAGTGCTAATAGAAGAAAAATCGCATCGATTCAATAGAAATTCCCCTTTCGTAGTTAAGATTAAGTATATCTATCATAATACGAACATATATTCGATTCAAGAAAATGCGGATATTTTTAAATTGATTGTGTCAATTTACAATCAATTTCTATTCAATGTGGTTTTCCGGCAGGTTCTGTAAAATAAGCTCAGATCAAAACAATAACGGGAGGAGCTTATGCAACAGAATATTGAATTTGAGCGGTGCATTGATTTTCTGGTACGGATGATTGATAAGTACGGCGCTGAAGTCCTCCGGGAGTTGGAGGAAGAAAAACAGAATAAGGAAGAAAAAGAAGCGGCAGTTTCCTGAAATACAAAATGTAAATCAGACTGTCGCTTTTTTCATGCATTTTTAAATCAAATAAATTTTAAAAGCTGATGCAGAGTGTGTGGCTCATTATTCTGAGAAGCGGTAATACGCGTATCAAATGGCTTGAAATGATTCTGCGTATAAAAGCTCAGAAGAAATTCATTATCTTCGCATTCAAGAAACTCCATAACGCCACCTACGGAATATTTGAGACTGGATATGGTTTCCAGTGCAAATCCCAGTAGAATATTTCCAGGAATTCGTTTTTCCTTTGGAAGAGAATAGTTCTTTCCCAACTGGGCGATCAAGTAAGCTGCGGTAGTATAGGATTGTGTTTCTTCATCCAAAATACTGACACGGGACAGTTTTTTTGCCATTGTCTTGCTGATATTTGAAGCACGGACAGAGATTGGTTTTATTGTAAGTGAAAAATAACCAACCAGTGAAGCATCTTCAGCATCAAATACCAGATAAGTGATAGATTGATCTTTTTTGGTAAACTCAATCGCATTATGTAATAAAAAGTATTCCACATCGGGATTTTTGGGACAAGAAAAATCGGAGAGTAAGTCGTAAAGACTTTCCTCTCCGATATATGTCGGTTCGTCTTTATCCAAATATGCCCGAATATTAACGGTAAAATATTTATCAGACATGTTTTTTCTTCCTTTTTGACATTAAAGCTAAGATTTCCTGTGGGTTCGTTAACTGACGTCCGGGAAGTGTCTGCTTTGGTGTGCGGTCACGGTCGGCTTCGTCAATTGCTGCGACAAAACGCTTTACGCTATTTGGATTGGATACGACAAAATTATGAGTAATACTTGAAGTAGCCATACTAACACCTCCTCTTTTTTGGCTTTTTTGTGTATTTATAGTATATGCAATGTGTGATAAAAACACAATATCAAAAACAGAAATTATTTCTAAATAATTTTCAAGCCGGACATTTATTAGACGCTTCCGGTAAGCGAACAATATTTTCGAGCCAATCATTTATAAGTCGCCAATGGTGGGCGGGCAATATTTTGATAACAGAAATGCTCTGTATCTAACTTAATTATACGATTGGCGAAGAAATGCGTCAATACGGAAAATAAGTATTGAAAATAGTTGGAACAAGTACTAAAATAAGGTTGGGACAATAAAACAGAGTTATACTGCGAGGAAGATTATGAAGAATAAAAAGATTAAATGCGATATATATACCAGAGTATCCACAACCATGCAGGTAGATGGCTACAGTCTGGATGCTCAGAAAGAAAAACTCAAGAGATATGCGGAATTTCAGAATATGGAAATCGTAAATGAGTATTCAGATGAAGGTAAGTCTGGAAAGAGCGTAGAGGGCAGACCGGAATTTCAGAGAATGTTGGATAATATTGAGAATGGAACAGATGAGGTACAGTTTGTACTGGTGTTCAAGCTTTCCAGATTCGGTCGTAATGCAGCAGATGTATTAAACTCTTTGCAGAGGATGCAGGATTTTGGAGTGAATCTGATCTGTGTAGAAGATGGAATTGACAGCTCAAAAGATAGTGGAAAGCTGATGATTTCTGTTCTGTCTGCGGTGGCAGAGATTGAACGGGAGAATATCCTTGTTCAGACAATGGAAGGACGTAAGCAGAAAGCCAGGGAAGGAAAATGGAACGGAGGATTCGCTCCATATGGTTATGAATTGGTAAATGGAGAATTACAGATTGCAGAGGACGAAGCGGAGATTATTCGTTTGATTTATGACAAATTTATTCATACTAATATGGGAATCTCTGCGATTGCTGCATGGCTGAACCAGCATGGATATAAAAAGAAAAAACGACAGAATAATACATTGGACGCATTTGCCTCTTCCTTTATAAAAGGTGTTCTGGATAATCCGGTATACTGTGGAAAGTTGGCTTATGGACAAAGGAAGAACGAGAAAGTTTCTGGAACAAGAAATGAATATCGCATTGTAAAACAGGAAAATTATATGCTGCATGATGGTATCCACGAAGGGATTATTTCAGAAACAGATTGGGAGCTGGCACATCAAAAACGGGAAAAAACAGGTGTGAAATATGAAAAGACGCATAGTCTGGATCATGAGCATATCTTATCTGGAATATTGAGATGTCCGTTATGTGGAAGCGGTATGTATGGGAACGTGAACCGAAAGAAAAAGAAAGACGGAACCTTATATAAAGATTATTTCTATTATGCCTGTAAACATCGTCGTCTGGTAGACGGTCATAAATGTGGATATCGTAAACAATGGAGTGAGGAGAAGATTAACAATGCAGTGGAAGAAGTTATTCGGAAGCTGGTGAAGAATCCTAAATTTGAAGAAGCAATTCTGAATAAAATTGGTTCAAGAATAGATACAGAAGAAATAGAAAAAGAGATTGACGGATTGGAAAAGCAGCACAGGCAGTTGACCGGAGCAAAAGCAAGACTTGGACAGCAGATGGACAGTCTGGATATTATGGATAAATTTTATGAGAAGAAATATCAGGATATGGAGACAAGGTTATACCGTTTGTATGATGAGATTGAAGGCGTGGAGAACAGTATAGAGGAAGTAAAGAATCGCCTGTTGAATATTCGGCAACAGAAAATATCAGAAGAAAACGTCTATCAATTTCTTTTATATTTTGATAAACTATATGATAAGTTCACCGACCTGGAGAAGAAAGAATTTCTTAACAGCTTTGTGGAACAGGTAGACATTTACGAGCAGGAGCAGCCAGATGGCAGATTCCTGAAGCACATAAAGTTCCGTTTTCCGGTGTATTTTGGAGACAGGGAGACACAGGAACTTTGTTGGGACAACGAAAGTACCGTTGAGACGGTCTGTTTACTCTCGAGAAAAGCCCCAGTTTAAGTGGGTTTCCGGCGATTATCGCAGGATATGAACCTGTGTTTTTAGCGAAAAATTATGAGAATATAGAATTTCCCCACAAGGGGTGTAAGTAAAATCCGCGGACAACTGCTTGTGCACCGAAACTTTATCGGCATAAAGCGTGTCCGCGGATTTTACCATTTGTACAAGATATTCCATTGAAAGTGTTCCTCTAAAGGATTATAATAAATATGTTGTCATTGTAATATGGAGGAAGTATATGGAACTTTTAACAACAACCGAAATGGCAAAAAAGTGGGGGCTCTCCAGACGAAGAGTAACAACATACTGTACAAATGGGCGGATCGAAGGAGCGATTATGAAGGGAAATACATGGCTAATACCTGATAATGCGATAAAGCCTGAAGATCCCAGGCGTACAAGAAAAAATAGTGATGAGATAGAGGAGGGCGCTAAATGAGTTCATATACTGAGATTGATACAGCTTTATTAGATTTGGATTTTACAAATCCGCGTATACAAAATTATTTACAAAACTATCCGGAAGAAAGCAGATCAGGAGAATTACTTGCTATGCTGCTAGGAACTGGAACTGACAGTTGTGCAAGTTTAAAGGAGTCTATCAAGGAGCATGGTGGAATCATTAATCCAATTATTGTAAATCACTTTCCGGATGGCAGATACGTAGTTATCGAGGGTAACACTCGTCTGCAAATATATAGAGATTTTATTAGGGACAATGTGCCAGGAAATTGGAATAAAATCAGGGCTATCATCTATGAGAATCTCGAAAATAATGAAATGCACTCAATTCGGTTACAGGCACATTTGGTTGGACCAAGAGATTGGGATGCTTATGCCAAGGCGAAATATTTAACCTTTCTTTCGGACGAAGAGAAAATGCCTATGAAAGAACTTTTGGCGTATTGTGGTGGATCCTCAAAAGCATCAGAAATTCGCTACATGATTCAAGCATATAAAGATATGAGAGATATATATGCTCCACTATGTGAGGATGACACACAGTTCGATCAAAAGAAATTTTCCGGCTTTGTTGAATTACAAAAAAAGAATGTTGTGGAAAGTCTTCAGTTACATGGATATGACAAAACTGATTTTGCACAATGGATGGTAGATGAAAAATTCTCTCGATTAGAAGACGTGAGACGATTACCACAGATTCTGAATAGTAAAAGAGCAAGGCAGGCTTTTTTAAAGCATGACACGGCTGCGGCTAAGAAAATTTTAGAAGCTGAGGATATCACACCGGATTCTCTGAAAAATGTTACCTACGAGATGTTGGCCAATGAACTTTCAAAGAGAATGTTTGACATTACACATGTGGAGGTCCTTAAGCTAAAAACAGATGCTGAGTATGAGGAAAAATTAAACGCACTACGAAAAGTAGTTGAGACAGTGCAGAGCATAGTCTTAGATGAAATTGATGGTAACTGATATGGGAGAATCAAATAAGCATAAGGTTTTAGTTGAATACGCCTTAAGATTTATTAAAGATAGCGTTGGGGAGGAGTTGAGTTATTTTATCGAAACCGATATTAATGATGGACGACCGCTTCCTCAATTGACAATGGAAGGATACAGACCAGACGTATTTTTTGAATACAACGGTGTTATGTTTATAGGAGAGGCAAAAACAAGTGATGACATTTTGAGAGAACATAGTATAAATCAATATTACTCATACTTGAAAAAATGTTCATTAAACCAGGGACATGCAACATTTGTTTTGGCAGTTCCTCTTGAAGACCGGGCCAGGGCAAATAATATTCTTGGAAAAATCAAGAAAGAAATACCTGGGGATTATGAAGTAAAAGCGATTGGAATGATTGTATAGTTATGAAAAGTAACAAGTTAAAACGAGAGCCTAAATATATAGCCAAATTTAAGGCTTTTCCGTATCAGCAAGAAGCTGTAGATGCGGTGAAAGATTTAGAATATGCTGCGATTTTTCATGAGCAGGGATTGGGTAAAACTAAAATTGCCATTGATGTGCTTTTATATTGGCTGTCAGAGTGTTCGATGGATACTGCTTTAATTGTTACCAAAAAACAGCTGGTTGCAAACTGGGTTAACGAGTTTAAAGACCATACTTCGATAAAACCTGCAGTGTTAAATACAGATAAAAATAATAACTACCGAATTTTTTGTGGACCATACAGAGTGGTGTTGACAAATTTTGAGACTCTAGAAACAGAAAAACAACAATTCGAATTGTATTTGAAAGTTAGAAATGTCGGGATAATTATTGATGAGTCTGCAAAATTGAAGAATCCTAATTCAAAATTAACAAAGACCTATTTTGAGTTGGCTCCGTTGTTTCAGCGAAGAATTATAATGACAGGTACACCTGTAGCCAATAGACCATATGATATCTGGGCACAGATATATTTTTTGGACTTTGGAGAAAGTCTGGGGGCTGATTTTAACGAGTTTAAAAAGGAAACAGACCTTAGCAATAAACTTAGTAGAAATACTGATTTACAGGAAGAGTTTGAAGATAATATTTCCCAGATTTTTAATAGGATAAGTTCTTTTACAGTTCGCGAAACAAAAAATAGTGGAATCATTACACTGCCGGATAAAGTATATATACAGGAAGTTACAGAATTCAATCGTATGCAAGAGGAGTTGTACGAGCGGATAAGAACTGAATTATATGCTGAAGTGGTAAGAGATGGTGAAAGATATATTGATGATTCCTCTGCAATTGTCAAGCGTCTACTTCGCTTAATACAGGTTACATCAAATCCCAAATTGGTAGACGAGGAATGCGAAGCATCTGCAAAGGAGCCTTTGTTGGATGAACTTATTCAAAAAATATTGGCAAATGGTGAAAAATGTATTGTATGGAGTAATTTTATTGAGAATATAGATTACTTCACTAAAAAGTATCAGGATTTAGGTGCTGTAAAAATACATGGGAAAATGAATATGGATGCTAGAAATCGTTCTGTCCAAAAATTTCATGATGATGATATTCGTATTCTCTTTGCAACTCCAGCATCTGCAAAAGAAGGTCTGACACTAACAATGGCTAATCATGTTATTTTCTATGATAGAGGTTTCAGCCTAGATGATTATTTGCAGGCACAGGATAGAATACACCGCATTTCACAGAAAAAAACATGCTATGTTCATAATATTATTATTAAGGACAGTATAGATGAATGGGTTGACTTATTATTGAAAGCTAAGCAAAATGCAGCGGCATTATCACAGGGAGATATCAGCTTAGGAGATTATCAAGGCGTGGCTGATTATAGTTTTGGAGATATTGTAAAAAGCATTTTGGGATTTGAAGAAGTAGATGAATAAGGTGGCAGTATGGGAATAAGAGTTATTGGACAGAAAAAGTTTGAAGTTACCGAAACAGAATTATTACAACAAGATTTATTGTTTTACCTTGATAATCCTAGAGTATATTCGGTATTGCATGAAAATGGACACGATAATCCGACTCAGACAGAAATTGAAGAGATAATGTGTTCACTGGACCATGTTAAGAGTTTGAAGTCACAAATCATGCAAAATGGTGGCCTTATTGAGCCGCTGATAGTGGTCAAACGAAAAGATAGATATGTTGTGTTGGAGGGAAATAGCCGCCTGGCAGCATACAGAATCTTAGCAAAAAATGACCCGCTTAAATGGTCTAGAGTCTTGGTGCAGATATTACCAGAGGATATTTCTGACTCAGATATATTTACACTTCTCGGTACATTCCATTTAAATCCTAAAAAGGATTGGAGTAAATTTGAACAAGCCGCCTATATTTATAGACAAAAGAAGGAATTGGGATGTTCGGATTCCGCCTTGGGAAAACAAGTGGGTATTTCAGCGATAACTGTAAAAAAATACTGTGAGATATATGGCTTGATGGTAGAGCATAATGATACTCATCAATCTCATTGGAATATGTATGAGCAGTATGTACAGAACAAAGGCATTAAACAATATCGAAACACTTATCCAGAGATGGATTCGTTTTTCGCAAAGCAGGTAAAGACAGGGGGAATTGTCAGAGCTCAGGACGTAAGAGATATACTGGGAAAAATTGCTTCTGATGAGGGTAAAAGTTCAACGCATATAATGCAGGATTATATTAAAGGTGATATCGACTTAGAAGAGGCCCATGCACGTTTTGAGGCCACCGGAAGAAGCGGTGACAACTATGAAAAAGTAAAAAAATTTCAGAGATTAATTTCAGAAAAAGATTTTTGCGATGAGTTAAAAAAAGAGGCTGTTGGCAATAGTAAAGACATATTATTTTCATTGAGAAAAATTAATACAGCAGTAACTCAGTTAATGAAAGAAATTGATGAGAAAAAATAGTAGAGAAGTCAGGGATCGACAAATCAAAAGAAAATGGTTATAATGAAACCGTTCTGGTGATAGCGCTCCAGGACGGTTTCACTATGCGTAGGAGTTTAATCGTGGAAGATATATTGTTAATTGAACCGGCATACAAAAATAAATACCCACCAATCGGGCTAATGAAAATTGCGTATTTTCATCGTTATATCATGCACGATTATGTAAGATTCGCAAAGGGAAGATTACCGGAGGGACTAGAAAATAAAAAATGGGATAGAGTATATGTAACTACTCTTTTTACCTTCGAGTGGGAAAATACAAAAAAAGCATTACAATATGCGCTGTCTGTAGTAAAACCAGGCGGAAAGGTTTTTACGGGAGGTATCCTGGCAACACTGCGGCCGGAGTGGATTGCAAAGGAATTTCCTACTGTAATAAATAATACCGGACTTCTTAATCACGAAGGTACCCTTGGATTAAAAGGGGAGGAGTGTATCGACACACTTCCTTTGGATTACGGGATATTGGACGATATAAAGGATGAGTATAAATATCCTGCGGAGGATGCATACTTTACATATATGACTAGGGGCTGTGGTATGAACTGTACTTTTTGTGCGGTTAAAACATTGGAACCTACATATGAGCCATATGTATCTATTTCAGATAGTATTAAGAGAATTGATAAAGAGTTTGGACCAAAACGAGACCTTTTGTTGATGGATAATAATGTTTTGAGATCTCCCAAATTTGATCAAATAATTGATGAGATAAAAGCATTAGGATTTGAAAAAGGTGCAACATTTGTAAATCCGAAAACAGGAAAAACTGTTGTAAGACATGTTGATTTCAACCAGGGGTTAGATGCATTTTTACTTAATGAGCATAAAGCACAAAGGTTAGGAGAATTAGCAATAAAACCAGCACGTATCGCCTTTGATCATATTGAAGATGAAGATGTATATGTGCGCGCGATTACATTGTGTGCAAGGGCAGGGATTGATCATATGTCCAATTACCTTTTATACAATGGAGAGGATTTCACTGGTAAAGGGCACTCTTATCATGCGGATACACCAGAGGACTTATTCTATCGCATGCACCTGACTATGGAGCTTGGCGAAAATTTAACCGAGGAGCTGGGAAGAAAAATTGCTATTTTTTCGTTCCCTATGAGATATATTCCGCTAGATAATGATCAAAGAGGATTTATTGGTGCTAATTGGAATGCAAAATATCTTCGAGCTCTACAGTGCATGTTGATACCAACACAGGGAAAAGGTATCCAGGGAAGATCCTTCTTTGAGGCAGATTTTGGTAAGACAGCCGAAGACTTCGTGATGTATCTTGCAATGCCTGAAAGATTGTTAAATAAACGTGGTCATTTTGTAGAAAGAAAAGATGAGCCGAAATTTGAAAGAGAGATTCGGTATACACAGTGGTCTGAAAATAGACATCTTATCGACACCTGGATGAAGTATTATTCGATGTTCGAGAAGGATACAGTTCTGGAATATATTGGGTGTAATAGATTTAGCGTGGAAACGTTAGACAAAATTGAAAATGAAGAACTGAAAAAATTGTATTTTCTTTATCTTACGCCAAGTGCAACAATTCGAGTATTCTCGGATTGCACGGAGGATACAAAAAGAATAATTAGCACATTTATTTTAGAAGAACTCCCGTTTATGTATTCTCGTATCGTTGAAACGATACTGAGTTCGAAACCGGGATACAAAGTAATCGCCGGTATACTTGAAAATTTTGGGGAAAAAGTATGTACAGATTTGTTGAAAAAAATCGATCTGTTCAGCGGGCATGATAATGATAAATTAACGATGCTAATAAAGGCAAACAAATCCAAACGCTTAGTTGATTTTGATTTCTCATTATTACAGTTCATTCCATATTTTCACGTGAGTAATTTGCTTTCAAAACAAGAGGAGCAGATTATTATGAACAGCGCATACGAATTAAAAGAGGCGCCAATAAGAAAAATTCTATTATTACATTTGGATGAATTGAAAGATGTATTAATAAAGACAAATGGCGCTCAGCCTGGTGATACACAAATAATTTCTGTAATAGAAGAACAGATTAAAGAACTGTATCATCAGATAAGTATATTTGAATTATAGGAGACAGAATAGTGGAGCATCAGTTATTAATTGGAAAGTTCACACTAGAGTCCCTTACAAGCGGATTGTATGTATCTCCGTTAGACTTATATAGGGAGTATGTACAAAACGCAGCCGATTCAATTGACGAGGCTCTTGAGCAGGGGATTCTAAAGAAAGGAGAAGAAAAGATCTCAATTACGGTTTCAGAATCTGAAAGGATAATAAAGATTTCAGATAATGGAACTGGCGTTGGAGCAAATGATATTTACTCAAATCTTATAGATATAGGAAATTCCAAGAAAAGACATTCTAATAGTCGAGGCTTTAGGGGAATTGGAAGATTATCAGGATTAGGATATTGTCAGAAGTTGAAATTTTTGACATCTATCCATGGAGAAGAAAAGGCATCCTGTATTATATATGATGCTGAAAAATTAAAGTACTTACTCTCTCCACAAGTGGACAGTCGTGATTCGATTGATCAAGTTTTATCAAGTGTTCTCACAATTGAAGAAATACCCGAGCGTATTAATAAGCATTACTTTTCAGTTGAGCTTTACGGAGTAGTCCCAGAAAGTGATTTGCTGAATGATTCCGAGGTGGTCCCGTATTTACAACAGAATCTTCCGGTTCCGTTTTCTAGAGACTTTGTATGGGGCTCAATGATAAAACAAAAGTTGGTCCAGATGGAGGTTGAACTTGCGGAATATAATGTGGAGCTGAGAACAGACCGTACGGTAATAGATATTTGCAAACCGTACAAGAATAAAATACTTGCTGATAGGATAAGAAAAATAAATGATTCTATATCAGATATTAACTTCGTGCCCTTTTATTCTGGCGAAAAAGTTACGGCTATGCTTTGGTATGCGGAGACAAACTTTTTAGGAACCGTTTTGGATAAAGATATAAAGGGAATTAGGATCAGGCAAGGAAATATTCTTATTGGTGACGAGAATACATTAAGGAAATGTTATAAAGAGGAACGATTTAATAGCTGGATGGTTGGAGAGTTGCTTGTCTTTAATGAAGATATCATTCCGAATACAAGACGAGATGACTATGAAAAAAATAGTGCCTATAAAGAACTGCTTAGTCAGTTCACGGAATGGGCTAATGAAATGTCAAGGCAGATACGTCACCGATCTTACGAAAGAAGTTTAACTCAGAGCGATAAGAAATTTTTGGCTGATGAAAGTGTTACGGATGTAGATGGAGTGGACATTTCTCTTGGGACAGAATTAGATAGTTATGATATGGATGATTCTGATTCGGTTGCCAATACAGATCTGCTCAGTAAGTTATCACTGCTTATGGATATGGGAAAAAAGAAAACAAAATATAATGTTTTGAATCTGAATAGTAAGTTTACAGTCGACCAGAAGCAGACGCTAGAGCATGTTTTTGATGCATTGTATGCAAAATATACTAATGCCAAAGCTAATGATATTATCCAGACAATAATCGATTCGTTTTAATTCTAAAATTGACAAAAGAACATATGTTTGACCTAATAACATTAGGTTCGCTACCTAGGGTTTTTTATATTTTGTTAAACAGGCCGATCAATATTTATCCCGGTATTGGAGGTGTGATTGACATGGAATTGGAAGAATGCATCAAAGATAATTTTGATGAGTCACTTCGTGTGTATATTCAGTCTCAAGAATATACCCGACTTAAGCAGCAGGAAGATAGGCTGTTATCATATTTGCAAGCAGGGTTAAGTGATATGCAGAAGCAGCAACTTGGAGCATACATGGACGCAACTACGGAAGTACATAGTGCATTAGCGTCTCAGGATTACGTGAATGGAGTTGTTGATGGTATCGCTTTACGAGAGAAGGTAACAGCAAAATAGGTTGTAAGGATGACCAGCTTTGATTTCCCTTTGAGCTGGCCTTTTCTTTTGTAGGAGGCATTTATGGCAGCAGGATATAAAGCAGGCGATAAAGCCTATATTGTAGAAAGTAATAGGATAGTCCGGGAGTGTACGGTGGTGCGCCCGGCTGGAAATTTGATTATTATAAGATTTGAAAATGGCGGTGGAATCCAGGTAAACAAGAATAGGTTGTTTGCCACAAAAGAAGCTGCAGAGGAGAGCATATCAAAGGCCGAGCCAAAGCCGGTGGTAGCACAGCAGCGAGGGTATCGTTCACCTTATGATTATTGGCATTAAAATAAGCTAGTGAATTCCAGTTTGGTTTTCACTAGCTTTCTGCCTTTTTTGTATTCTATTTTTCATAGGCTTCTTCTCTGGAATAGCCTCGTTCAATACCAGCATCGTAAGATGCCTCGGCAAGACAGGCATATTCATCTGATAAATGATTGAGGAGACGGGTAAAGTATGCCTTCATGTGGTCCGGCAACTGCTCAATTTCTTCAAAATTCCATATATATGGTATGTGCGATTTTGTGACTGGCTGGTATATCCGACTTATGATAACGGATTCAATCAGAAAATAGCATATACAGGAAAAGAGGCATGGATTAACAGAATTCTGGCAATCGTAGCTGTACTTTTTATATTGGCAATTATGATAGTGATAATCGTGGAAGTAATAAAACGATACAAAAGAATGTGGGATGAAATTTCGCAAATGTTTTTAGTTGGAAGTCTTTCTGGGATAGCAGTACTTGGAGATATAATCAGAGGATATTTGCCTGTGAATTTGATATTGTTATTTGGATTTATCAATGTAGGAATCATGCTGCTACGAGTATATCTTCAAAAGAAATTTGATTATCTGTAAAATGAAATAAGGTGAAAAGGGGAAATCGGCTAATGCCGATTTCTACCTTATCTTTACCGAGGAAAAAAAGTGTGATTGTATTAGGCCCGACATGACTTCCGGTGCAGAAACCATAGGAAGTGTTGATAAAATCTTGTATTTTGATTTTTTATGTATTTGATTTGTTTTTTATCTGAAACTGATACCAATACCTACTGCACCGGGACCAGTATGAACACTGATACTGGCAGAAAGCGGACTGTAAAAAACGTCAGCTTCCGGAAATTTATTGTGGAGCAGAGTCAGCCATTCTTTCTGCTGTGTAGTTGTAAGTCCGGCACCGGCGGCTCCAATATGCAATTTCGACATATCTTGATGGACAAATCTTTTTTCAAGATCAGACTGAATTGCAAGAATCATTTTTTCTTCAGCTCTTTTCATAGAACCACGTGCTTTGGCATAAGAATCCAGCTTTTCGCCCTGGATTGTTAAAATCGGTTTTATGGATAGTACTGTTCCAATCAGAGCTGCCGCAGGGGTGATACGTCCTCCCTTTTTCAGGTATTCTAATGTATTTACAGTAATATAGATGCTTGAATTATAGGCATCAGATTCTAAGGCTGCTTTTATTTCCTTTGCAGAAGCTCCATTCAGGGACATTTCTCTTGCATGGAGCACTGATTCGTACATGGTAACGGAAATTCGATGATTATCAACAACTTCAATTTTTCCCTCATAATCCAGTGAATATCCTGTAGCAGCAGCACAAGAATTGGACAGACCACTTGACATTGGAATGTATACAAGCTCATCATATCCTTCGTCTAAGATTTGACTCCATAAATCCATTACATCACCAGGGGAGGGTTGAGAAGTGGTAATGTGTTTGCTGCTGGAAAGCGCATGGAAAAATTCGGCTTCTGTGATAGTGTCATTTTCATAAAAAGTTGTTTCATCAATAATTATAGGCATATGTATAACATATATTCCAAGTTTTTCGGCGATATTTTTAGTAATACCACTGTTTGTGTCAGTCATGATGGCTGTTTTCATAGTGCTTTTCTCCTGATTATTAAAAATACTGTAACTGTTCAGAGCCAGCCTCCAAAATGCTACGCATTTCGTCGGTGTGGCGTATCCGCCAAATAAAATTTCAAAAACAGTTTTAAAAATGCAAGCATTTTATACCTGTTTTTTGAAATTTTGCTTGGCTCTGAACAGTTACAAAATACTAATAGTAAAATATTGGATTGTAAAAAAGAATAAAATACCTTATAATGATGTTACAGATTGTAACATTAAAAGAGAAACATTTCAATATCTACAAGAGAAATATTTCATCAGGAATGGAGTTATAGCGATGAAGAAAAGAATAAGTCAGACCAATATTCAGGTAAAACAGGATATGTACAAAGCACTGCTGCGGCTGATGGGAGATAAAGCATTTTCTTCCATTTCTGTTTCAGATATCACTTCAGAGGCGAATGTTTCCAGAATGTCGTTTTATAGAAATTATAATGCGATAGAGGATATCCTGACGGAACATTTAGTTGAGGTGGTGGAAGAATATAGAGCAAAAGAATCCGATACAGAAAGCAAAACGGTATTCTATGAGAAAAAATATATGCTGCGCTGCTTCAGATTCTTCTATTTGCATCGTGAATTTATAGACGCTCTGATTACAGCCGGAATGGGGGATTTATTTTTAGCAAAAATTACAGAGTATCTTATCCAGAAATGGATTGATGTAGAAAAAGGAACAAGAGAAGAAAATCTGAGAATCAGTGCGTTTGCCGGTGCTATTTATAATATGTATCGGGAATGGAGTAAGGGGGATTTTCTTGAATTGCCAGAGGATGTTGCAACAATTTTATATGATTTAAGAAAACAGACGGGCTAAACCCAGAATAGAGGCGATTATATGTTTAAGAAACTGATATTGGTGCAAGGCATCTTGCTTGCTTTCCAGACACTGCTATATTTTGGAAGCGAGTTTTTTCAGAGTAAGATTCACAACGTAAAACGTTCGGTGGATGATAAGATTCCTTTTCTTCCATGGACGGTGTTACCTTACTGTTTCTGGTTTCCAATGATTGCTTTTTATCCGCTGATAGTTTTCCGAACTGATCCATGTTCTTATTGTGGTTATCTGATGACTATGGTAATGGAAATCGTACTCAGTGTGGTGTGCTATTTGATCTATCCGACTTCTTTTCAGAGACCGGCGCCTCCAGATGGGTTCTGGGGAAACTTTATGAAATTCGTCTATCATGGCAGCTACAGAGGGCTGAATTGTGCACCAAGTCTGCATTGTTCTAGTTGTTTCCTTGTAATCTGTGTTTCCTTCACATGTGCTGGAATGAGTCTTTGGGTCAGAGTATTTACAGTTTCAATTGCCATTATGATTGTGTTGTCAACTCTTACAACAAAACAGCACACATTAATTGATGTGCTGACGGCAGTTCCGCTTTTTCTGATAAGCAGGATTTTAGGAATTTTGTTAACAATCCGGTATTTTACACCGATATTGACATTTGTTGGAAAATAAAAAAGAAAAAGGTGAATGAGCTGTAATGCGGAGGAGGAAAAAATTATGATTTGTGGAATGACATACTATCAGATATGCTGGTATTTCCTGATATATTCCTTTGGTGGCTGGGTTGTTGAAGTGATCTTTCATGCAGTAGCTTTGGGAAAAGTTGTGAACAGAGGATTCCTAAATGGTCCGGTGTGTCCGGTATATGGATTTGGAGTACTAGCTGTTTTTGCTATGATAAATACACTGCAAAGCAGTGGTTATCAGATGAGTGATGGAATGATATTTTTATTTGGAATTATTCTGGCTACTATAGTGGAGTTAATAGCTGGATGGCTGTTAGATGTATGTTTTCATGCGAGATGGTGGGATTATTCGGATAAACCTTTAAATTTTCATGGGTATATCTGTCTGGAATTTTCGATAATATGGGGACTGGCAATTGTTTTTGTCGTGAAAGTTTTTCAAAAATATGTGGAAAACCATACATCGCCACATGCTGATTCAACTTTTGGCTGGATCTTACTGGTGATTTTATATTGTGTGTATCTGGCAGATTTTATTGTTACAGTAGCTGTTATACGGGGGTTAAATAAGAAACTTACCAGATTAAATAAGATTCGTTCGGATATGCGGATTGTAAGTGATAAAATCAGTGATACCGTTGCAAACACAACAATAGATACAGCACAGGTTATAGATGAAGGAAAGGTGCAGACAGCTCTTGCAAAAGCTGAATTGCGTGAAACTGCTGAAATGAAAAAAGAACAATCCATCGAGAAACTTCGCAAAAAAAGAACTGAACTTCAAAGGGAATTTGATGAACTTTCTAATTCGATCACTAATCATACAATTGTTGGACAAGGAAGAATTATTAAAGCATTTCCGGAGATGAAGCATCGGTATTACCATGAATTGATTCAGGAGTTAAGAAAAAAATTTTAAAGAAAGAGGTGGAAAAACTATGAAAATGTTAAAAAAGATTAAGACAGATATGTGGATTAACGTATTCATGATGTTATTGATTGGTATATTGTTTATTGTTCGTCCGCAGGATTCTTTGGAGGTAACAGCGATTATTGCAGGCGCTGTAATATTTGCAAATGGTATTTTTGACCTGATTTATTACTTGCGGGTTTGGACAGACTTTTATTCAAGAGGTTCTCTGTTTGAGGGAATTATGAAATGCGTTCTGGGGATTTTTATATTTACTCATGCAGGAATTACGACAGTTTTATTTTCCTATGTATTTAGCATTTATATTATAATCAATGGCATTATCTGTATGGAAACAGCAATATATATGCAGAGAGCATTTGAAGTAAATTGCAGAAAGTATGTCATTTTATCATGCTTTGTAGTTCTGGGTGGAATTATTATGATGTTCTTTTCTCCCAATACGGTTAAGACGGCTGCGATTATGACAGGGATTATTTTCATCATAAATGCGGTGATCGATGGAGTGATTTTATATCACATTCAAAAAATAAGCAGACAGAGTGTAGAAAAAATTCAGGATGCCATAGATGAATTAAGTGGAAATATTATTGATGAAGATGATGTGAAATGAAAAATAAAAAGAAATTAATTCCGATTGTTGCAATTGTCCTTATGGGGATTGTATTTACAGTGATTGTAAAAAAATCCAGTGAACCTTTATCGGTGAATACCATTCTCAGGTATACTCCCGAAAATGCGATGCTTGCAGCTGGGATAGTGCTTTTACTTTTTGCATTAAAAAGTCTGACAGTTGTATTCCCTCTTTCCATCCTGTATCTTGCAAGTGGAATTCTTTTTCAGCCTGTAATTGCGGTTTTAACATAATATAGCAAGAATTCTCCTTCCTTTACAGGTGGGTGATGAATTGCGCAAAAACAAAAAGAACACTTGTTCGATAGAACGATCTATGGTATAATAGAATCAGTCGAAAAGATAATTATTGGAGAAAGGGCTGATTTGCATGAAAAAAATAGATCATAATGCGCATTCAGTATATCTGATGTATTATCATCTGATCATGGTGGTGAAATATCGAAGAAAAGTGATTGATAATCCGATTTCAGAAAGAGCAAAAGAGATATGGGAACATATTGCTCCAAGGTATGGGATAGTTCTGGAAGAATGGAATCATGACATTGATCATGTGCATGTAATGTTCCGTGCGCAGCCGAGAACAGAACTTAGTAAATTTATCAATGCTTATAAAAGTGCAAGTAGCAGACTGTTGAAAAAGGAGTATCCAGAGATCAGAGAAAAACTTTGGAAAGAAGCCTTTTGGAGTCAGAGTTTTTGCTTACTGACAGCTGGAGGCGCTCCGGTAGAAGTAATCCGTCAATATATTGAAAGCCAGGGAGAGAAAAAGTATTGAACATAGCATATCGTTTCCAAATTTATCCGACAGAAGAACAGAAGATACTTCTGGGCAAAACATTTGGCTGTTGTCGTTTCCTGTACAATCAAATGCTTAATGATAAGATCCAGGAGTATGAAAAGACGAAGAAAATGTTAAAAAATACACCGGCCATGTATAAAAAGGAATATCCATTTTTGAAAGAAGTAGATTCGCTGGCGCTGGCAAATGTCCAGCTTCATCTGGAAAAGGCATATAAGAATTTTTTTCGAGAACCCAAGATTGGATTTCCAAGGTTCAAGTCAAAGCATCATTCCAGAAACAGCTATACAACGAATGTGGTCAATGGAAATATCCTGATGGAAAGTAAGCGGATCAGACTTCCGAAATTAAAATGGGTTGCCATGAAAAAACACAGAGAGCCAGCGGAAGATTTTCGTCTGAAATCAGTGACAGTCAGTATGGAACCATCCGGAAAATACTTTGCAAGCCTGTTGTATGAAGGATACAGCTGTGAAAACCAAGCAGCTGAACCAGATTACAGTACTGCAACGATACTTGGAATAGATTATGCAATGCAGGGGATGGCAGTATTTTCAGAAAAGATTGAGATGGAAGAAGCAGGGTTTTTCAGAAAAAATGAAAAGAGGCTGGCGAGGGAGCAACGAAAGTTGTCAAGATGCGTACGGGGAAGTCATAATTACGAACTGCAGAAAAAGAAAGTTGCCAGATGTCATGAAAAGATACGGAATCAGCGAAGAGATTATCTGCACAAACTTAGTCGAAAGATTGCAGATAGTTTTGATGCAGTTGCAGTGGAAGATATCGATATGAAAGCGATGGGACAGTGCCTGCATTTCGGAAAAAGCGTACAGGATAATGGATATGGAATGTTCAGGGAAATGTTAGACTATAAACTGGCATGGAAAGGAAAGAAAATGGTAAAAGTAGACCGTTTTTTTCCTTCCAGTAAAAAATGCTGTAAATGTGGTAGGATAAAGAAAGAGCTGAAATTATCCGAAAGAGTCTATCACTGTGAGTGTGGAAATAAGATGGACAGAGATCGTAATGCAGCAATCAACATCCGTGAAGAGGCAAGAAGGATGTTGACAGCATAAACTGTCCGTATCCGGACAATAGAAAAACAAGAAAATATGCCCGTGTCCGGGCAAAAGAATCGTGGGGCACGCGAGGATAGCTTGTAGATACTTGGCTCAGTAGAGCCATTGAGCAAGAAGCCCCCACTTCAAAATCAGGGATTTAAGTGGTGGGAGCATGTCACGATGAATAGTTAATAAAGAGAGGTGCATATGCTATGCCAGGTATACTCGTGGTTGAAGATGATGAAAATTTAAATCGTGGAATTACATTCTCACTGAAAAAATCCGGATATGAGGTTTTTTCAGCAGAATCAGTGAAAAAAGCGAAAAGAATTGCAAGTGATAATAATGTGGATGTTACCATTTGTGATGTGAATCTTCCGGATGGGAATGGACTGGAATTTGTAAGGTGGATGAGATACAATTATAATACATACATTATTTGTCTTACAGCACTAGATCAGGAGATGGATCATGTCATGGGATATGAAGCAGGGGCAGATGATTATATTACAAAGCCGTTTAGTCTTTCGGTACTTCTTTTGAAAATAGAAGCACATTTCCGACGCAGACAGGAGAAAACGGAAGCCGGGAAGATGATTTCGGGAGATATCGTATTTATCGCAGGAGAAATGAAAGTCCTGATAAAGAGTCGAGAAATCAGTCTGACAAAAACGGAGTTGAAAATGCTGACTTTTTTTCTGCAGAATCCGAAACAGATTCTTTCAAAAACACAAATATTGGAAAATGTGTTTGATCTGGAAGGGGATTTTGTGGATGAAAATACAATCGCTGTCAATATCAGAAGACTCCGTGAGAAAATCGAAGACAATCCGGCTGCACCGGTCTATATAAAGAATATCAGAGGTCTTGGGTATATATGGAATCAGGAAGTAAGGCAGTGACAAAGAGATATCGCAAGAAGATTACAGTAGTGCTCTCCTTGGTTTTGCCTGTCATAGTATTGTTTGCAATATTAAATTGCTTTACCACGTATGTGTTTTATGAAGATTATAAATATAAAATGAATCTTATGACAGAGATTGCTGCAAAGGAAGAATTTTCCGGGCTGGATGCTGTTTCGGAATTGCTTAAGGATAAGGATATTGAAACTAACGAACAGGGAAGGCAATTATTGGAGCAATATGGATACTGGGGAAATAATGGGAATACATTTTATTCACAATTCCGGCATCAGGTTATGGTGACCGGTGTTGTAAGCACTTTGATATGCGTGCTTCTTTTGACTTTTTTACTTTATTGGAAGAAAAAAGAAGATGCGTGTCATCAGAAAATTTTAGACCAGTTGGAAGAAATTCTGATCAGATTCCGTGAAAATAAATTTGATGATTTACTGAAAACGGAAAATCCAGCAGAACTGGAAAAATTGAATGACCAGCTTGAAGCAATCGGACATCATATTCAGTTGATAAAGGAAGAAGCAAGGGCAGAAAAGGAGAACACGAAAGAAATGGTTTCTGATATTTCTCACCAGTTAAAGACACCGGTTGCAGCTTTGGATACATGTTTTAGTGTGCTGATGCAGAATGACTTAAGTGCCACAGAACAGGAGGAGTTTCGTATCCGTTGTCGGAGTGCTCTGGATGGACTGGAGACATTATTGCAGTCGCTTCTTGAAATATCCAAGATGGAAACTGGACTGATTCAGATTAATAAGAAAAAACTTCCGCTTATGGATACTGTCATATCTGCTGTGAACTGTACTTATCCAAAAGCGGATGAGAAAGAAATTGAATTCGTTTTTGACTATGCAAAAGAGCTGGAAACATGCATGGTTATGCAAGATAAAAGGTGGCTTGGTGAAGCTGTGATCAACGTTCTGGATAATGCGGTCAAGTACAGTCCGTGTGGTTCGAAAATATTTATCCGGTTACAAAAAAGAAACGATCTTGTAAGAATGGAAATTGAGGATCAGGGAATTGGTATTCCGCAGAATGAGTATCACAAAATTTTTCAACGATTTTACAGAGGAAGTTCCAAGGAGGTCATGGAAAAGAGTGGTACAGGAATCGGACTTTTTCTATCGAGAGAAATTATCGAAAAACACGCAGGTACGATTACGGTAACCTCCGGTAAAAAGAAAAAAGGAAGCACGTTTGTGATTCAATTACCATATGTTGGTTAAATTTTAAGTGAGCAGAAATCTTACAATTCTGTAAGACTTCTGCTCGTTTTTTGAAAGTGAAATGAAAGATTGCCCTGATACAATTTGGATGTAGGTTGAAAAATGACCAAATATATAAACAGGCAAAGAAAGCGTGCTGAAAAGGTACGCTTTACAGAATTGAAAAGGAGGCAACACATGAGTGTGATATTAGAAACCAAGCAGCTTTGTAAGTTTTATGGCGCAGGTGAGAATCAGGTCAAAGCGGTCAATCAGGTGGACATTCAGATTGAGCAGGGAGAATTTGTCGCAATTGTCGGAAAGTCAGGTTCCGGTAAAAGTACATTACTTCATATGCTTGGAGGGCTTGACACCCCTACAAAAGGCAGTGTTACTTTAGCCGGGAAAGATTTATACAGGATGAAGGAAGATGCCCTTGCTGTTTTCCGCAGAAGAAAAATCGGATTTGTTTTTCAGGCATTTAATCTGGTTTCATCTGTTAATGTCTGGGAAAATATTGTACTGCCATTGGGGCTGGATGGAAGAAAAGTGGATGAAGCGTATGTAAATGATATCATTGCAACTCTGGGGATTGAAAACCGGATTTATAATCTGCCAAATCAGTTATCCGGAGGACAGCAGCAGAGAGTAGCAATTGCAAGAGCACTGGTGAATCGTCCGGAAATTATATTTGCAGATGAGCCGACAGGAAATCTTGATTCTAAGACCAGTGATGAGGTAATCGCCCTGCTTAAGATGACAGCAAAAAAATATGGACAGACAATTGTAATGATTACCCATGATGACGAAATTGCACAGGTCGCTGATCGTATTCTGGTAATTGAGGATGGACAGGTGGTGGATTTTAGATGAAGACAATAAGCAGGATTGCATATAGCAATGACAAAAAGAACAAGACAAGAAGTATACTGATTATGATGTCCATATGTCTGACTACGATGCTGCTTGTGATTATCAGTACTGTGGGAAATGGAATGATCCGTTTACAGAAAAGTCAGGCGGCAGGCTCATATGGAAGCAATTATGGTTTGTTTGTCGCAGCAGGCGGACCGCAGTTAAAAGAAGTAAACCGCCGTGCGGAAATAGATGCTACAGGCACTATGTGCACCGAAGGTATCATAAAAGGCAACGAAAACGGTGGTTTTGTCTGCATGGATGAGACTGCAAGAAAGATGCTTCCCTATAATAAGGAATATGAGTTAAAGGAAGGAAAGTATCCGGGGGGAACGCAGGAAATTGCCGCAGGAAGAGCATTTTTTCGTGCAATGGGGTATGGTGATGTAAAGGTCGGAGATACGGTTACACTGGATTACCGCGCAGGGATGCAGTCAGAATATAAGCCGGAAGAATTTGTTGTCAGCGGGATTTTATATGACCGGGATGAATATACCATCGAGGCTTCCTATGTTGTATTCGGTTCGCGGGATTTTTATAATGAGCGTGTTGCGGAGGGTGACAGGCGATATAATATCTATTTTACCTTGAGCGATTCTGCAAATGTATCTATGAATAATGTTGCGCCTGTTATAAAAGAAATCGCGGATTCCTGCGGCATTGACCAGAAAAACGTGATCATCAATGACCTCTACCTGCAGTGGGTATTGCAGCCGAGCTATGAAATGATTGTGGTTTGTGGAACCCTGATCCTCGGAATCGTGCTGTTTTCCGTTGTGGTCATTTATAATATCTTCCAGGTCGGGATCGCCCAGAAGGTTCAGGAGTACGGAAAAATCAAGGCGCTGGGTGCAACCAGAAAGCAGATGAAGCAGTTGATCTTTCGTGAGGGCATTCTTCTGGCGGTTCCTTCGATACCGCTGGGTCTGCTGTTTGGTTTCCTGATTGCAAAAGTCAGCTTCAACTGGCTGGTGGAGCAGGGAAATCTGGTATCGTCCGGAATCAAGAACCATCAGGTGCCTCTGTTTTCACTGACAATTATGCTCATCTGCATTTTTGTATCGTTTCTTACGGTCGTTTTGGCTCTGCGCAAACCCATGAAAATTGTTTCCCGGATTTCACCCATCGAAGCGACACGGTATCTTGACGGCTCCAAAAAGCAAAAACAGGGCAGACGAAAAGGCAGAAAAGATGTCACCGTTTTCTCCATGGCAATGGCAAATGTGACAGGCAATCCGAAAAGAACCATTGCTACGATTCTTACCATGGGGCTTTCCTGTGTATTGTTCGTAATTATCTCTAATTATGTTGGGAATATTGACACGGAGCACGAGGCGCGGATTGCAATCAACCATGGACAATTTGAGTTGCAGCTGGATTATTCCCAGAATTATGATGAAGCCTATTCGGAGAATAATCTGGACACAATCCTACAGAACAACCCACTGAATGATTCAATGATTGAAGAAATCAAAAGCATTCCAGGAGTGACAGATGTCATGACGAGAGAGATTGTCTATGTAAATCTGAACGGAACAAGATATCCAGCTGATATTGTGAGTAAAAATGATTTTGATTTTATGCGCCAAGACGGGGATATTGGCTCTATGGACTATGATCAGGCGGTAAAGAATGGTGAAATTTTCTTTGGCTGGTCGACGTGGATGGAACAAGATGGATATGCTCCGGGTGAATCCATTGCATTTGACTTTGAGAATGGAAGTGAAACCTATACCTATCAGGGAAAGATTGCAGGATCCTTTGTAAGCGCGGACACTTATCTTGTCATTCCGGAAGGTGTATACCGTTCCATGAATCCGAGGGGAACAGCTTATGGCTATCTGTGGGTGGACTGTGATAAAAAAGATGTTGCATCTGTGGAACAGAGTCTGAATACTTTGATTTCTAATACTTCGCATATAAAAATGGATACTTATCATGCACAGTTACAATCTGCAGAATACGCAAGCCGTATGATGAAGCTTGGCTGCTATCTGTTCATGGCAATTGTCGGTCTCATCGGGTTTATGAATCTGGCAAACACCATGATTATCAATATCACCACGAAGAAGCAGGAGTACGGTGTGCTGCAAGCGGTAGGCATGACCAATAAGCAGTTGAATCTGAGCTTACAAATACAGGGCTTGATTTTTACGGTTGGCACCATCTGCGTCGCACTTGCTGCCGGTCTGCCCCTTGGCTATGCACTGTTTTCCTATGCGAAGCATAATGGGATTTTTGGAATGAACGTTTATCACGTTCCTCTTATCCCGATTCTTGTTATGATTCTTCTGGTTGGTATTCTACAAATTGTGCTTTCCTGTGTTTTAAGCAGTAATCTGAAAAAGGAAACGCTGGTAGAAAGAATAAGGTATCAGGGATAGCAAGTATTGCTGGGATATCCTCAGTATCATAACAGGAATTAAAAGCACTTGGCTTCAAAAAGTTTTGTGCTTTTGACAAAATGCAACCGATATAAGTTTTTTGAAAACTGTCGTTTGGTAAAATCTATTCCATTTTTAAAAGCCTTGCGATAAAATATGTTCTGTGAGACGGTTGTCTTGCTTTCCAAGGGAATGGTCGATAGCAGAAAAGTGAAGGTGGACTTCTCTCTGGAGGATATGGATTTATCTGAATTTAAGGGAAAAGCAACTTATGAGCAGATAAAGGCATATGTACTTGAAAAGACAGGACTGAAGGTTTCATCACTGTATATCGCACAGATTAAGAAGAAGTGTGGATTAGATGTCGGTGAGAACTTCAATCCGGCTAAATCAGAGAATGCGAGACAGCCACAGTGTACACCGGAGAAGGAAGATGCGATTATGCAGGCATTTAGACATTTTGGAATCATATAGATTGTGGATAAGCAGTATCATGTGTTAAAAATATAGTGAAGTATGGAAAAAAGGACATTCCGGAACTGTAGATTTTACAGGTTAGGGGATGTCCTTTTTGCAGATATGGAAGTGTTCAAGGGACAAGGTAATAATACTGATGTATTAAGACTGATTTGAGAGATGTGTGGATGTTGTGACAGCACTGATCTTAAAATATGGACCGGCAATAAAAAGAAAATGGATTTTACGTGATTGGATAAAAAACATACAGGCTGACTGCTTTTGGAGAAGTTTAGCCTGTAAAAGATATCAGCGGTATTTCGATTGTATGAAAGCTATTGTAAAAAATGATACGACATGACATAATCGAATTGACTAAAGTGACATAGGTATTTATAATATAGACAAAACGAAAATGACATGAACGGAGGACAGAGTAATGGAGAAAACTGTAACACTTGAAGAGGCATTAAAAAGAATTGAGGAGTTGGAAAAAGAGAATGCAGAACTTCGGGAGGAATTGGAGTATTACAGAAATCGTAAGTTAAGCGGTCGTCAGAAACATAACGCCAAGTGGATGGCAATTTATAATGATTTTGTTGTTGGGTATGAGAGCGGCATGACAATGGTAGAAATTGCGAAGAGGAACAATGTCAGTGAGCGGACGATTTATAGGTATAAAGCGTATTATGACAAACTGAGGGAAAAAGAGGAATAGACCATTTTACTGACGTCAGTAAAATGGTTTAATGTGGGAGGAGAAAGTCTAATATGGAAAAGAAAATGATAATGAATTATAAGAAAAGATTTGATGAAATTAGGCATGAAGAAAACGGAGTTGAATTTTGGTATGCACGTGAATTAATGCATTTGCTAGATTATTCAAAATGGCAAAATTTTGAAAATGTTTTATTAAAGGCAAAAGTTGCTTGCGCAAATAATGGCATTGTAGTAGAGGACCATTTTGCTGATGCCAGTAAAATGGTTATTCTGGGAAGTGGCGCAAATAGAGAAGTAGAAGATTATATGCTTACACGTTATGCATGTTATCTTATTGCAGAGAACGGAGATCCTCGTAAAGAACAGATCGCTTTTGCACAAAGCTATTTTGCAGTTCAAACAAGAAAACAGGAATTGATAGAAGAAAGGATTTCTTATATTGAAAGAACTGAGGCAAGAGGAAAGCTTCGAGAATCTGAAAAACGACTGTCTCAAAATATATATGAACGTGGAGTTGATGATGCTGGATTTGGACGTATCCGATCTAAGGGGGATCAGGCTTTATTTGGAGGATTCACTACAAAACAAATGAAAGAACGTTTAGGAGTGCAAGATAAAAGGCCGCTTGCAGATTTTTTACCAACACTTACTATTGCTGCAAAGAACCTTGCAACTGAAATGACAAATTATAATGTTGAAGAAAAAGACTTACAGGGTGAGACGGCTATTACTGTTGAGCATGTTGAAAATAATACGTCAGTTAGGGATATGCTGGGGCAGAGGGGGATTAAGCCAGAAAATTTGCCCGCATCAGAAGATATTAAAAAATTAGAACGTAGGGTAAAGAGAGAAGAAAAGAAGTTAGCTGAGCAGTCGGGAAAATTGACAAATGAATAAACTGGGAGGTTAGGTTATTGAAAAAGAAAACAAAATGCTACATATATACTCGTGTATCAACAGCAATTCAGGTTGATGGTTACAGCTTGGATGCACAGAAGGACAAACTAAAAAAATATGCAGAATTTCAGGATATCTACTACCATGCAGGTGGACGCGAACATGAAGCAATCCTTAGTGTAGAAGACTGGAAAACTGTATAGAAAATAAGAAAAAGAACTGGTGTTAAAAGAATAAAGACAATCAATTAACACAAGAGGAGTTTGGTAAATTATTTCATGTTACCAGGCAAACTGTTTCAAATTGGGAAAACGGAAAAAGTTATCCTGATTTGCAAATCCTTGTAAGCATGAGTAATCAATTGTTATAACGCCGACTAAATGTATTGAACAGAATATAAACTGTAGTCTTTTTCTTTTATTCCATATAGCTCGCACCCAGTATTCTTTAAGCTAAAGTAGAAATAGTGCAATTTTCACATGAAATTATACAAGAATTACATAGAAATATATCGTATTATTGATATGGTATTCTTGAATTGTATGTGAGGAGAAAACTATGGCAGCTAAAAGAAAAACATTAACACAATTATCTGTGCCAATATGCTTAGAAACTTTATTTTATATGCTTTCAGGTATGGTTGATACGCTTATGCTATCATCTGTAAGTGATCAGGCTGTAGGAGCAGTGGGAACAGCAAATACATATATAGGTGTTTTTATTATTATGTTTGGAGTAATATCGTCGGGTATGATAGC
Source organism: Coprococcus sp. AM97-35 (assembly GCF_027697525.1). Taxonomy (NCBI): domain Bacteria; kingdom Bacillati; phylum Bacillota; class Clostridia; order Lachnospirales; family Lachnospiraceae; genus Coprococcus; species Coprococcus sp. AM97-35. The sequence continues at coordinate 39,633 of NZ_JAQESL010000007.1, forward strand.
CGTTATGTCACAAAATATCGGAGCCGGAAGACCGGGGATAGCATATCAGGCAAGGCAACTTGGACTTATATTCAACGCATTGATAGGTATCGTAATGTCTGTCGTTCTTGCTACTTTTTCTGGTGGGATACTTCGAATCGTAAGTATTGCTCCGGCTTTGCTTGAGCCGGCTGAAATATATCTTAGAATTGTTGGCGGCGCATGTTTTTTAAATGCACTGATTCCTATTTTCTCCAGTTATTTGAGAGTGTTTGGATATACAAAACATTCTTTGATAGGAACGGTTGTTGGAAATGTTCTCAATATAATACTTAATTCAGTATTTTTATTTGCATTCAACTGGGGTGTGATGGGAGTTGCTGTTGCCACGGTTATTTCGAGAGTTGTAAATCTTATTATTGTAGCCGGCATGGGGGCTGTACTTATAAAAGCAAAGCAGAGTCCTGAGCGAATTACATCAAGAAAGATATTTGCACAGATTGTTAAGATTGGTTTTCCTTCTGCGCTTGAAACAGCACTTTACAACATCGCAATGACATTTATAGTGCGTTTTATGAATCAGATGGATGTGGATGGAATGAATGTTACAGCGCGTTCATATGCGATACAGATTGCAAATTTCTCGTATTGCGTGGGAGCTGCCCTTGCTCAGGCAAATGCAATTATGACCGGCTGGAGAATTGGAGCAAAAGAGTTTGAGGAATGTAACAAGGGGACGAGAAAAGCTGCGATATATGGTATCATCACAGCGACATGCTTTTCCGTGACCTTTGCATTTGCCGGACATTTTATCGTGCATATATTTACGGATGATATACAGATGATAAATCTTGTGGTAAAGTTGTTAATAGTAGATATATTTCTTGAACTTGGAAGGGTAACAAACCTTGTATATGGGCAGGCGTTAAAAACGAGCGGAGACGCATTTTTTCCGGTTATATTAGGTGCGATATTTATGTATTTGTTTGCAGTTGGCGGAACCTATTTTCTCGGAATACACATGGGACTTCTGGCTGTAGGAGCATATATTGCTATGGCAGGTGACGAATGTGCGAGAGCAGTGGGAATGGTACTTAGATGGAAGAGTGGAAAATGGAAAAGTAAAGGTCTTATAGAAGTATAGGAGAGATTATGTACTTTGAATTAAAGGAAAATAAACCACATGGTACAAAGGATGATCCGTTTAGTACATATCATATAAAAAATGAAGGACGATCATTTCAGATACCGGTTCATTGGCATGATGAACTGGAAATTATATATGTAAAAAGTGGTTTTTTGACTGTTAGTATATCAGGAGAAAATTATATTGGAACCCCCGGGGATGCTTTTGTAGTGTCGCCGGGTAATCTGCATTTTATGGGTTCACAGACTGGTACAGTGGATTATTTTACTTTCCTTTTTCCGTTAAAATACATATCTTTTTGTATAAATGACATGTTGGATGCTAAATTACTGGAGCCGTTAAAAAATGGTCATCTGATGATAAGTCCAAGAGTAAAAGATACAGCAAAAGAACTATGTGAGCAGTTGGTTGAAATATATGTGGCAAAAAATAAGAAAACTGAGTCCATAATAACTGCTCAGATAAAGACAAAAATAATTCTTTTACAATTTATTCTTGAAATGTGGGAGAGGGGCTTTGTAATCGAAAATGATAAAAGCGGGAGAAATACGATAGAAAAAGAAATGATTTCATATATACAGCAGAATTTTATGGAAAAGATATCATTAAAAGAGTTCGGTGAGCAGTTTCATCTTTCGGAAAAATATATATCGCGATATTTTAAGGAACATTTTCATATTACACTTTCGCAATATATAACACATTTACGGTTAGAGCATGCAAAACAGCTGTTACAAGATACGGATACTCCTGTTACAGAGATCGCAATGCAGAGTGGATATCAGAATGTAAGCTATTTTATCAGAAGCTTCAAAAAAACATATGGAGTTTCTCCGTTAAAATATAGAAAAAAATAAGCTGGGTATATGGTTAGGATAGGACTGGGAAAATATAAAAGATGCCATCAAAAAAGGTTAGGAAACAACCGAAAGGGAGTTTCCTAACCTTTTTGTATAAAAATAATTAGATAAATATTATGTCACAGGAACTTCTCCCGTAGATTTTCGTTCAATTAGCTGCGCATGTAACAAAAATGTACTGATTGAAATGCTATTAAGCAGGCTTGATAGTGCAAAGAACCCGCTTTTCCCAAGTTCAAGCCGGTCTTGTCTGACTGTAGTCAATGGAGGAGACGTATATGCTGCAATCGGAATATCATCAAATCCAATAATACTGATATCCTCAGGCACCTTGTATCCTAGTTGTTGACACTGGATAAGGGCTGAATTGGCAAGAGTGTCCTGACTACAGATGATAGCAGTCATTCCTTTTTCCAGAAACCGAGGCAGGTGCTTTTCCATACATTCAGACAAATAATAAGAGCAGCCGGTAGAATCAGAAGAAGTCTTCAGTCCATGCTGGTGCATGGCACGGAGAAAGGCTGCATGTCGTATCTGAAGAATCTGAGAGCCAAGAGAACCGCTGAGATAGGCAATCTTACGATGACCAAGTCTGGCAAGATAAGAGACAGCAAGTTCCATTCCCTCATCATTATCAATACCTACATAAGCAGTAGAAGGATTCCCAATAATATAGTTATCGAAAAGCACGGCAGGAGTGTGGCTGGTTTTAAAATCCTGAATCCAAGGGTCGTTCAGGGAAAAGCCGATTGCAAAAGCTCCTACGTAATCATGCTCCAACATAAAAACATCATAACGTTGGTTCCGTTGCATTTGAACGTCCACAGGTACGATTTCAATATCAAAACCGGCTGGTTCAGCCATTTGGCGAAAACCAAGCAGAATGTCATAGGCAAAATGATGTGGCTCTTCGTATTGTATATTCTCTTTTTCTGTTATAATACAGATTTTTTTTACGGGTTTCTTATAACGACGTAGTTTAGTATAACCCAGGGCTACAGCAGTTTCTAAAACCTGTTTCCGTAAAGTTTCGCTGATATCAGGTGCATCATTGAGTGCTTTGGATACAGTACTCTTGGAAACATTCATCTTATCAGCAATATCTTGGATTGTAGTCATAATATGTGATCCTTTCATGAAGTAGGAAAATAAATCTTATTTTATTATATACAATGATATAGTAAAAAGCAATGAACTATAGGAAGAATAAAAGTTTAGACGAGTTTCGAAAACAAGAAAATAAAAAATAATGCACAAAAAAACAAGGTGGGAAATGTGAAAAAATAACAAAAAAAAGCAGCGGATTGAAAAGAGATTGACGAAAAATTGAAAAAGACGTATATTAAGTTTAACGAAACAATACGAAACAGAAAATGAAAGGAAGAAAGACGATGAAAAGAGGGCTAGCAACATTTCTAACAGGAATCATGACTGTAACGCTGGTGGCAGCAGCACTAACCGGATGCGGGAGCAGTACGGCGGATAAAAGGTCAGAAAAAGTCAGACTGATGGTATGGTCTCCATCCGAAGATCAGTCAAAAGACAGTGGTGAATGGCTTCAGACAATGTGTAACAATTTTGCAAAAGAGCACCCGGAATGGGATATTACATTTGTCTATGGAGTAGCTGACGAAGCGACTGCCGCAGATCAGGTGGCACAGGATCCGGAAGCAAGCGCAGATGTATTTTTGTATGCAAATGATAGGATCACATCGCTTACAGATGCGGATGCAGTAGCAAAATTTGGTGGAAAGTATAAAGAAGAGATTGAATCAACCAACTCGGAAGAGCTTCTAGATTCGTTGACGGTTGACGGAGAACTTTACGGGGTTCCGTTTACAACTAATACCTGGTATATGTTTTATGACAAGTCTGTATTTTCAGAAGAAGATGTGAAAAATCTGGATACGATGTTGGAAAAAGGAACAGTATCCTTCCCATTTACTAATTCGTGGTATCTTCCGGCATTCTATCTGGGAAATGGATGCACCTTGTTTGGAGATGGAACAGATGAGTCAAAAGGAGTTGATTTTGCAGGAGAAAAGGCAGTGGAAGCAACCAATTATGCAATTGATCTGGCAGCAAATCCAAATTTTAAAATTGATGCAGACGGATCAGGACTTGCAGGACTTCGTGATGGCAGTGTAAAGGCAATGTTTACCGGATCGTGGGATGCAAATGCAATAAAAGAAGCACTTGGAGAGAATATGGCAGTTTCATCGCTTCCGACTTATACAATTAACGGACAAGAGAAGCAGATGCTAGCATATGCCGGTTCAAAGGCAATCGGAGTTAATGCACATAGTGAATGTATGGAACAGGCAGTTGCACTTGCTGTTTATCTGGGAGGAAGTGATGCACAGAGAGCACACTACGAGATGAGAACCGTGATTCCATGTAATACAGAACTTCTGAAAGAAAAGGATATTGCATCCGATCCTCTTGTTCAGGCACAGAATGATACCTTTAATAATACATCAATACTCCAGCCGTTCGTGGCATCCATGAGTAATTGCTGGACACCGGTCGAGAATATGGGAAAAGGAATTCGTAACAAGAGTGTGACACACGAAAATGCCGAAGAACAGACGGAAGCAATGAATGAAGCAATGAACAGCAATGGAATTAATTAAGAGGTGAGCGGAATGAGTATGTTTAAGAAAAAAATCAATGAATTTCCAACGCCATATACCTGCAAAAATGCAGTGAAAAAAGGTGGAGTAGAGACTAAGCTTTCCATGATTCTGATGGGATTTGGAAACATTGTACATGGTCAGATTATCAAAGGACTTTTGTATCTGGCAGTTGAAATTGCCTACATCGTCTTTATGGCAGTAAATGGAATTGGGTTTATCGGTGGTTTACGGACACTTGGAACTGTGCAGCAGCAAGAAGTATGGGATGAAGCGAAGCAAATCTATATTTACACAAAAGGAGATCAGTCCGTTCTGATTTTACTTTATGGTGTGGCGACAATCTTGTTGACAATTCTTATGATCCTTGTATGGAGAGGAACCTTAAGAAGTGCATATAAAGCAGAATGTATTCAGAAAGCGGGAATGCATGTAAATACATTTGCAGAAGATCTGAAATCCTTTCTGCATGAGAATCTGTATCGCTTGTTTATGACGCCACCAACGGCATTCATCTTTGTGTTTACTGTACTTCCGTTGGTGTTCATGATCTGTATGGCATTTACCAATTACAGCCGTATCGGCAACCATCTGATGCTGTTTGACTGGGTGGGACTTGATAATTTCAAGACATTGTTTGATTCCGAAAGTATTCTTGGAAGCACCTTCTGGTCTGTTTTGGGATGGACGATCATCTGGGCGTTTTTTGCAACTTTCAGCAATTATATTTTTGGAATGATCCTTTCCCTTCTGATTAACAGAAAGGGAACAAAAGCAAAAGGATTCTGGAGATTTTGTTTTGTTCTTTCCTGTGCAGTGCCGATGTTTGTATCTCTTTTGATCATGCGTACCATGTTGCAGCCGGAAGGAGCGGTCAACGTACTTCTCAGAAATATTGGATTGATTGCAAGTGATGCAAGCCTTCCGTTTTTTACAGATGCGACATGGGCGAGAGTGACTGTTATCATCATCAATGTCTGGGTAGGGGTACCGTATACACTGCTTCAGCTGACAGGTGTACTTCAGAACATCCCGGGAGAACTTTATGAAGCCGCAAAAGTGGATGGAGCAAATGCATTCCAGACATTTACAAAGATTACGTTGCCATATATGTTGTATGTGACAACACCGTATCTGATCGTAACCTTTACGGGAAATGTCAATAACTTCAATGTCATTTATCTTCTTTCAGGAGGAGATCCGGTAACAAACCTTTCTTCAACTGCAGGTAAGACAGACCTTCTGGTTACATGGCTTTACAAACTGACAATTGATAAACAGTACTATAACATTGGTGCGGTAATCGGAATTATGACCTTTATCATTCTGGCAATCGGTTGCCTTCTTACATACCGTAACAGTAAATCCTATAAAGAAGAAGGAGGATTTTAATCATGGCAGGAAAGAAATTACAATCTGCAAAAAAGAAGAAAATGATCAACAATACGATCGTACATATTGTTCTTGCGGTGTTGGCAATTATCTGGCTTTTCCCAATTGCATGGGTAATTCTGACGAGCTTCCGTGCGGAAAAAGGCTCTTACGTATCAACCTTCTTCCCGAAAGCATTTACGCTTGACAACTATATAAAACTGTTTACTGATACATCCATTTTGAATTTCCCGCAGATGTTTATGAACACATTGTTTATTGCAATTTGTTCCTGCATTTTATCAGCATTTTATGTGCTGGCAGTTTCCTACTGTTTGTCCAGACTGAAATTTAAAATGAGAAAACCATATATGAACATGGCAATGATTCTGGGATTGTTCCCGGGATTTATGTCCATGATCGCTGTGTACTTTATCTTAAAGGCGATGGGACTTACAGAAGGAAACCTGATTAAACTGGCTCTGATCTTATGTTATTCCGGTGGTGCAGGACTGGGTTTCCAGATTGCAAAAGGATTCTTTGATACAATTCCGGTTGCAATTGATGAAGCTGCACTTTTGGATGGATGTACCAGATGGCAGATTTTCAGCAAGATCACACTGCCACTTAGTAAGCCGATCATTGTATATACAGTGCTGACATCTTTCATGGCTCCGTGGCTCGATTTTATTTTTGCAAAGGTAATCTGCAGAGCAAACTCAGACCAGTATACGATTGCAATTGGACTTTGGAAAATGTTGGAAAAAGAATATATTGACAGTTGGTACACCAGTTTTGCGGCTGGGGCAGTTCTGATTTCAATTCCGATTGCGATACTGTTCTTGTTCATGCAGAGATACTATGTAGATGGAGTATCAGGTGCAGTGAAAGGATAAGAAAGATGATGAAGGATAGAATAGAATTAAAAAAATATTATTCTACAAAAGAGTTTCTTGAAAATTATATTTATGAAGAAAATAATCTTGGCGTAGAATGTACAGAAGAAGGAACGACATTCCGCCTGTGGTCACCACAGGCGGAATGCATTAGTTTAAACCTGTATCAGACAGGAGATGGAGGAAATGCATACGAGCAGATTCCGATGAAAAAAGAAGAAAAGGGTGTGTGGAGTTGGGAGAGCAAAGAAGAACTTCACGGCGTTTATTATGATTATCTGATTACACGCAATGGAGAAGAAGTCCGATCAGCAGATCCATATGCAAAGGCATGCGGAGTTAATGGATTGCGCAGCATGGCAGTGAATCTGAAAAAGACCAATCCAAAAGGATGGGAAAAAGATCAGACACCAGAAGAAGGACCGGAGAGAATCGTATATGAACTTCACGTAAAAGAATTTTCATGGGATAAGGCGGGTGGTTTTCCGGAAGAATATCGTGGGAAATACAAAGCATTTACGTGCAGACATACGACTTTGAATGAGGATGGGATTCATCCTACAGGTCTGGATTATTTAAAAGAACTCGGGGTGACACACATTCAGATCATGCCGATGTATGACTATGGTTCTGTAAATGAAGCAGGGGAAGATACAGAATTCAATTGGGGGTACGATCCAGTCAATTATAATGTGCCGGAGGGCTCCTATGCGACAGATGCCAGACATGGTGAAGTTAGAATTCGGGAAATGAAAGAAATGATCCAGGCAATTCATGAAGCTGGTTTTGGTGTAATCATGGATGTTGTCTACAACCATACTTATTCGCTGGACTCCTGGTTTCAGAGAACTGTACCTTGGTATTTTTACCGGGTATTTCCGGATGGGAAGATCTCCGATGGTTCTGCATGTGGAAATGATGTTGCAAGCGAAAGAGAGATGTGTGCGAAATATATTCTGGAATCAGTGCTTTACTGGACAGAGGAATATCATATTGACGGATTCCGCTTTGACCTGATGGGACTTCTGGATGTAGATCTGATGAACCGGATCCGAAGTGAACTGGATCAGAGATACGGAAAAGGAAAGAAGATCATTTACGGAGAGCCATGGGCGGCGGATAAGACAGCTGTAGAAGGCAATAAAAAACTGGCAGCAAAAGAAAATATCGGACTTTTGGATGAAAATATCGGGGCTTTTTGTGACAGTACCCGAGATGGAATCAAAGGTTCTGCACTACGTGCAAAGAAAGCAGGGTTTATAAACGGCGCAGAAGGAAAAGAAGATGAAATGCTTGCAAGTGTGACAGCGTGGTGTGCAAATCCTTATCAAGCAGAAGGTTTTGAAAATGTGAAAGCACCTTCGCAGATTGTTACTTATGTATCGGCACACGACAATCATACATTATGGGATAAATTAAAAGAGACAGTCGTAGAGGAAAATGAATGTATGAGGCTGAATAAAATGGCAGCGGCAGTTTATATGACTTGTCAGGGAACATTGTTTTTCTTATCAGGAGAAGAATTTGCCCGTACAAAAGATGGACAGGATAATACCTTTAAGGCTCCGATTTCCCTGAATCGTATCAACTGGGAAAAGGCATGGGAAAATAGGGAACTGGTTCATTATTATCAGGGATTGATTGCACTTCGAAAACAGCTCTCCGGACTTTGTGACAAATCAAAAGACAGTTATAAACAAATCACGGATATGTGGAAAGAAAAAGACGTAGTAGGTTTTACTGTGCTCAATGATGAAGCATCAAGATGGGGTCAGGTGAAGATAATTTACAATGCAAAAAAAAGTAGTTATAAAGTGAAATATTTGGATGACGGCTGGGAAATCTTAAGCGATGCAGATGATAGCTGGTGTTGGGAAAAAGGAATCTGTGCAGACAGACAGATAGAAGCTGCACCGCAGAGCGTGTTGATACTTGGACGTAAATAATGATTAAGGGGGAGTAGTAAATGAAGTGGATTTATGGTAGACAGGATTGGAAAACATTAGAGAGAGGACTTGAAAATTGCTATCTTTTAACCAATGGACTGGGAGGTTTTTCTTCGCTTACGATGACCGGAGCTGTGGCAAGAAATGACCATTCGGTATTCATGTCATGTACGAAAGCTCCAAATCATAGGATAAATATGATTCATCGGATGAAGGAAGAATTGGATATCGGAGAATCAAAATATGTTCTTTCAACCCAGGAATTTGCGGATGGAACAAAAGAAGAAGGATACCGTTATCTTACAGAATTTTCTTTTGAAATTCTTCCTTCGTGGCGTTATCTGATAAACGGAATAGAGATAGAAAAAGAGATTGTGATGGCACAGGGCAGCAATCAGATTGCAGTGAATTATCATCTGAAAAACCGTGGTCAGAAAGAGGCCGCTCTCTGTGTAACTCCGTTTTTTCAATTTGAACCCAAAGGGGAAGATTTGAAAGAAGATAAGATATTTTCAAGACAAGAGCAAAAGATTACCGATGGAAAGTATGCTCTTTTCTTTGAAACAAATGGAGAAGTAGAAGGATTCACAGAAAAGAAAGAGACGTATTTTTATAGCTACGATGAATGTGATGGAAGACGGGAAAATGGAACAGCAGGCGCAGTTTATCAGATTAAAAAACGAGTAAATCCAGGGGAAGAGACAGATTTAACAGTGATTTATTCGATGGAAAGTCTGAAAGGTATAGACGCAAAAAAAATATTTGATAAAATAAAAGAAGAGCAGATCCATTATCAAGAGAAGCTTATAAAGACTTCAGGTTTGAAAAATAAACTGGCACAGACACTGGTTTGTAGTGCAGACAAGTTCCTTTCGAACAGAGAGTCTACGGATGGATTGACCATCCTTGCCGGCTTTCCATTTTTCGAAGACTGGGGAAGAGATACAATGATTGCACTTCCGGGAATCTGCATCTCCACAGGAAGAGTTGAAAGTGCAAAATCAATCTTGCGGACCTTTGCATTTTATGAAAAGGATGGATTGATGCCAAATCTGTTTCCGGAGGGGGAGAATGAGCCACTTTATAATACTGTAGATGCGGCACTATTATTTATCAACTGCGTGTGGTTATATTATGAAAAAACTCAGGACATCAAATTTGTAGAGGAAATGTATCCGGTAATGCAAAGGATTATTTCCGGTTATGAGAGAGGAACAAATTTCAATATCCATATGGAAGAAGATGGTCTTATCAGTGCCGGAGCGGGGCTGGATCAGGTGACATGGATGGATGTACGTGTGGGAGAAATCCTTCCGACACCAAGACATGGGAAACCGGTGGAGATCAATGCTTACTGGTATAATGCGCTTTGTATCATGCAAAAGTTTTCAGAAGTTTTGAAGAAAAATGAAGAGCAGAAATATGGAGAACTCGCACAGAAAGTGAAAGAATCTTTTGCACGAGAATTCTGGATGGAGGAAAAACACTGCCTGAAGGATGTAATTTCAGAAACAAAGGCAGATACACAAATTCGCTGTAATCAGATATGGGCGGTGTCTATGCCGTTTACTATGCTGGACGAAGAGAAAGAAAGACAGATTGTAGATACAGTGTTTGAAAGATTGTATACGCCTTATGGACTTCGGACATTAGATCCAAAAGACGAGGAGTTTCATGCAAGTTATGGTGGAGAGATGATAAAAAGAGATCTTGCTTATCATCAGGGAACTGTCTGGACTTTTCCGATGGGTGGATATTATCTCGCCTATCTAAAAGTAAATAAAGATTCAAGAGAAGCAAAAGAGATTGTGGCAAAGCAGTTGGAAGTGTTGGAAAGTGCAATGCGTGAAGGATGTATTGGCCAGCTCCCTGAAATTTATGATGGAGAGATTCCGGTTTCTTCAAAAGGATGTTTTGCACAGGCGTGGAGTGTAGGGGAAATCCTGCGTGTTTATGAAAAATTGGAGGAAGAATAAGATGGAATTTACCGGTGTATATCATAAAACATCAGAGCAGATGAGTTATCCTCTGGATGAGGACAGACTGATTGTAAATATTAAGACCGGGTATGATGTAAAACAGGTGTTTATCCATTACGGAGATCCTTATGAGGCCGGGATTCTGGGTGGAAATGAAAAATGGACAGGAAAAAGAGAGAAAATTATTTATAAAAAACGTCTGCCTTATCAAATCTGGTGGACAACAACGCTTCTTCCTGCATATAAAAGATGCAAATATTATTTTGAGCTGAGAACAGAAGAGGAAGTCTGGTATTATTTTGAAGACGGTTTCCTGACAGAAGAACAGCTTCAGATGGATGGCCGTATGCAGCAGTGTTTTATTGTACCATGGATGAATCCAGCAGATATAAACCGCACACCTGCATGGGTGAATGATACGATCTGGTATCAGATTTTCCCGGACAGGTTCTGCAATGGGACACCGGAAAAGAATGGAAATGATATCACACCGTGGAGAAATCACGGAACAGTGACAAATCAGGAAAAATTCGGAGGAAATCTGGAGGGAATCCGTCAGAGACTACAGTATCTTCAGGAGCTGGGAATTACCGGAATTTATCTGAATCCGATCATGGAAGCAGAATCTAACCACAAATATGATACTACAGATTATACAAAGATTGATCCGGCTTTCGGCAATGAAGAAATGATGAAAGCACTTTGCAGGGAAGCGCACGAAAAAGGAATCCGTATTATGGTTGACGCAGTATTTAATCACTGCGGAAGAAAATTCGCGCCGTGGATGGATGTACTGGAGCATGGGAAAGATTCCCGTTATGCGGACTGGTTTATGATAGAAGACTGGGAAGAGATCGGAAAACGAGCAGACACAAGAGACAGGCGCTTTTACTCTTTTGCATTTGCAGATACGATGCCAAAATTAAATACGAATAATGAAGAAGTAATTGAGTATTTTTGTAAGGTCTGCGAGGAATGGATTCAAAAATTTGATATAGACGGAATCCGTTTTGATGTGGGAAATGAAGTATCACATCGGTTCTTAAAGCGGATGCGAGAACATTTAAAAACGATAAAATCGGACATTTATCTGTTGGGAGAAATCTGGCACGATGCAAGCCAGTGGCTGCAAGGAGATGAATATGATTCCGTTATGAATTACCCGCTGCTCAGTGGAATCCATGACTTTTTTCTAGATAAAACGATGAAAAAAGAGGAATTTGAATATATGGTAAATCGTTGTTATACTATGTATATGCAGCAGAATAACGATGTACTCTTCAATCTGCTGGATTCCCACGATACAGAGAGACTTATGAACCGTTTTCATAATCTGGATAAATTCTATCAGCAGCTTGCAATTCTCTTCACACTTCCGGGAAGTCCTTGTATTTACTACGGAACAGAGATTGCGATGGAAGGTGCACATGACCCGGATTGCAGAAGATGTATGCCATGGAGCGAGATCGAAAGCAAAGAGAATCAGGAAAAAATTGCAATGATGCGGAAACTGATCATGCTTAGAAGAAACGAGGAAATGTGCAGAAGCCCGCATTTCCATTTTCCGGATACTTACAAAAATGATCGATGTGTAGAATACATAAAATTAGATGAAGAAGGTAATAAAATTGAGGTTCTATTAAATGCATCGGAGGAAGAAATAAAAGTAAAAGGAAATGGAAAAATTCTTTTTGCCCGAGAATTTGATGGAGAGATACTTGGTGTGAACGGAACACTCATTCGTAGAATTTAGAGAGCATGTAAAGAAAGGAGAGGATGTCCCGGTAGAACCAGATAATCTGCCGGAGAGATATCGAAATTGGGTATGGAAAATAAGAATAAATGGTGGAAAAATGCAGTCGTATATCAGATTTATCCGAAAAGCTTTCAAGATTCGGACGGAGATGGAATAGGTGATATTCCAGGAATTATCAGCAGACTGGATTATTTGAAAAAACTTGGAATAGATGCAATCTGGCTCTCACCGGTGTATCGTTCTCCACAGGATGACAATGGATATGATATTTCAGATTATCAGGATATTGAGCCAATGTTCGGAACAATGGAAGATATGGAACAGTTATTTGTGGAGGCAAAGAAACGCGGAATCCGAATTATGATGGATCTTGTATTGAATCATACTTCAGATGAACACAGATGGTTTTTGGAAGCAAAGAAAAGTAAAGACAATCCGTATCATGATTATTATGTGTGGCGTGACGGAGAAGAAGACGTTTATCCAAACGATATGAATTCTGTGTTCGGTGGACCGGCATGGGAGTGGGTTCCAGAATTGGGACAGTATTATTTTCATCAATTTTCAGTGAAACAGCCGGATCTGAACTGGGAGAATCCGAAAGTGAGAAGAGAGCTCTATGATATGATTCTCTGGTGGATGGAAAAAGGGGCAGGCGGATTTCGTTTGGATGTAATTGATCAGATTGCAAAAGAGCCAGATCTTAAGATCACAAATAATGGACCAAAGTTGCATGAATTTCTGCGTGAATTAAGCAGGGAAACATTTCAGAAGGGCGACATGATCACTGTAGGAGAAGCCTGGGGAGCAACACCGGAAATTGCAAAGAAATATAGTAATCCGGATGGAAGTGAATTTTCCATGGTTTTCCAGTTTGAGCACATTATGCTTGATCAGGAAGAAGGAAAGGAAAAATGGGACACGATTCCATTGAATCTGGTAAAGCTGAAAAAATGCCTTGCAAAGTGGCAGAATACTTTATATCAGGTAGGATGGAACAGTCTGTTCATGAATAACCATGATCTTCCTAGAATCGTGTCGCGCTGGGGAAATGACGGAAAATACAGAAAAGAGTCGGCAAAAATGCTGGCGACAATGCTTCATGGAATGCAGGGAACTCCTTACATTTATCAGGGAGAAGAGCTGGGAATGACGAATGTGCAGTTTGACAGCATTGAAGAATATGAAGATATTGAGACATTGAATATGTACAAAGAGCGTCTGGAAAAAGGATATCAGCCAGAAGAAATCCTGCATTCTATTTACGCAAGAAGTCGTGATAATGCCCGTACTCCGATGCAGTGGAGCAGTGAGAAGAACGGAGGCTTCACAACAGGAGAACCATGGTTTGCAGTGAATCCAAATTATATCAGGATTAATGCGAAAGAGGCACTGGAAGATGAAAATTCGGTATTTTACTATTATCAGAAGCTGATTCAGTTAAGAAAAGAAAATCCAGTATTCGTGAATGGAAAATTTGAACTTCTTCTGCCGGAAGATGAGAGAATTTTCGCCTATACGAGAACAGATGAGCATACAAAGATGCTGGTATGTACAAACTTTACGGATGAGGAAGTTAGCTGCCCATTGCTTGATGAGTGGAAAGACGGGGAAGTCTGGATCCAGAATTATGAGGACGGCAGAGAAGGAAATATATTGCGTCCTTATGAGGCGGTGATAATTGCATTTACTGGCAAATAGATTGAGTTTCTTTTTTGGCATCAAAATTCACTTACTATATTTCTTCCTGCCACGCTCATCAAGAAAGAACGCCCATTCTTCCTTGAGGTATTTCGGCATACGGGGCATAGAGGACACCTCCTTTGTGCTGCCTAATTGCCGATTTGCTCCCGAAACGCAGAAACGCCCAAAACCGTTTCCCGTTGTATGGTTTCGGGGCGATTTTGGGCGTTTTCTTTCGATATGAGCGGCTTTGTTTTGACGGCGGTATCCTTTACCGCCAACCATTCAAAAGCCGCTGTTTGTCACTTCCGGGTAACAAAAAAGCGCCGTATTGCTACGACGCTTTTGTCTTGCTCGGAAGATGGAGCAAGGGAACACTATTCAATTATCTGTTGTACTTTTTCTTTCTGCTGACAACCGTTGTGCCAATGGCTGCACCGCCGCTGATGAACAACAGGGCAATCCACAAAGCAAGGTTGCTTGTATCGCCAGTCTAGGAAAGTTTGGAATCGTCTTTCAGCTTCGCCGTTACGGTGTCGGCTTTTTCCACCGCTTCTTGCTCGGCTTATTTTGTTGCTGGTGTCCTTGGCATACCACTCGTTCATTATGTTGAGGAACGGGGTGAAGTCGTTATCCTGCGGCTTGTCACTGTCCACGCTGTTATTGATTGCAATAAAGCGTATCTGCTTCTTGGGGAACAGAATCTCGGTATAAAAGCCGACCTCAAGATAGTTTCTGCAGAAACGGCTCATATCCTTGACGATAATTGTGCCGATTTTCCCGGCTTCGGCTTCTGCAAGCATTGCCTGAAATCCGGGACGGTTGAAGTTACGCCCTGTGTAACCGTCATTTTTCAAAAGATTGTTTGTAAAAAATTTGTAATTCTAAAAATTCATATAAACTGTAATCTATGTTATTCTATAGAAAAGTAAAAATACTGATGAAGAAAGCAGGAGGAAATTTATGAATATTGAATTAAATATTTTGGATTGGATCCAGACGTTGCATACGCCTTTTCTGGATAAAATCATGGTATTTATCACAAGACTTGGGGATGCAGGAATTATATGGATTGTGTTGAGCATAGTATTGCTTCTGATTCCTAAAACGAGAAAAAGCGGTGCGGTTATGGTGGTTGCTTTAGTAGTAGATGTATTACTTTGCAATATTGTCTTGAAAAATCTTGTAGCACGGACAAGACCATATGATGTGAATACAGGTGTACACCTTCTGGTAGCAAAGCTTCATGATTATTCTTTTCCGTCCGGACATACGGCAGCTTCGTTTGCTTCGGTAACAGCTTTGTACCTGGCAGGTGAAAAGAAGCTTTGGAAATTTGCGCTTGTGCTGGCATGTCTGATCGCAATATCGAGGTTATATCTGTATGTACACTATCCGACAGATGTTCTTGGAGGAATTCTGTTCGGTGTGATTTCAGGATATTTGGGATATCGCAAAGTATTGAAATGAAGATGACCAAAGATTACCGACCGGGAATTATATGGAAGTCAGTTGGTATAAGCATCATTTTACATGAATTTTACAAAAACAGTTCTTTAAGAAGGTAGATATGAAAGCGTATTCAGATGTATAATTAATTCTTAAGCGTAGCTATAAAATATTCAAATTAGCAAAAAGAGATAAGTAGACAAATGAAAAAGAAGCAGTTAAAACCAGAACCATATATGATGAACAGGGAACTGTCATGGTTAAAATTTAATGAGAGGGTATTAAATGAAGCAGGGAATCCGAGAGTACCTTTAGCAGAACGACTTACTTTTGCGTCTATTTATCAATCTAATCTGGATGAATTTTATATGGTGCGGGTAGGTACACTGATGGATCAGATGGAATCATCGGAAGTAGTCCGTGAGAATAAAACCAATATGACCAGCAAAGAGCAGGTAAAAGCGATCATTGATGCAACAAGAGAGCTTGATATAAAGAAAGCAGTTATTTACGAGCAGTTAATGGGAGAATTGGAACCGCAGGGAATCCGGATTATCAATTTCAACAAGCTTTCAGGAAAAGAAGGGGAATTACTGGAAACTTACTTTGATAATGAAATTGCACCATATCTGTCTGCAAATATCATCAGCAAACAGCAGCCGTTTCCATTCTTACAGAATAAAGAGATCTATGCGGTTGCACTGCTTGCAACGAAGGGTGGAAAGACAAAAACTGCGATCATTCCGTGTAGCAATAATGTGTTTAAGCGTCTGATCGATATCCCGACCAGACCGGGAACCTTTATGCTTTCGGAAGAACTGATCCTTCATTTTCTGCCGAAATTATTTAAAAAATATGAAATCAAAGAAAAATCTCTCCTGAGAATTACGAGAAATGCGGATATTGATACAGAAACCATTTATGATGAAGATATGGATTACAGAGACGCCATGGAAAATCTGGTAAAGCAGAGAAAACGTATGAATCCTGTCCGCATGGAATTCTCCAGAAAGATTAACAAAAAGCTGATCGCAGAGATCTGCAAATATATCCATATGGATAAAAACCACGTATTTATGTCGAGAGTACCACTTGATTTATCATTTGTATTTGCAATCCAGAATTATCTGAGAATGCAAGGAGCAGAAAAGGAAAAGCTGTTCTATCAGAAGAGGAGTCCGCGAATGACACCGCAGCTGAAAGAAAAAGAAAGTCTGATCGCACAGATTGAGCAGAAAGATGTTCTGTTATCTTATCCATTTGAAAATATTAAATCATTTACCAACCTGCTTTATGAAGCGGCAAGAGACGATTCTGTAGTGTCCATCAAGATGACCTTGTACCGTCTGGCTGTCCGTAGTCAGGTTGTGGATGCACTGGTTGAAGCGGCAGAAAATGGAAAAGAAGTTGTGGTACTTGTAGAACTTCGAGCAAGATTTGATGAGGAAAGCAATATTGAATACTCCAGAAAGCTGGAAGAAGCCGGATGCCGTGTAATTTATGGTCTGAATGGATTCAAGGTACATTCAAAACTTTGCCTGATCACCAGAAAGACAGATAAAGGTCTGGAATATATTACTCAGATCGGAACCGGTAACTATAATGAAAAGACTTCTACTTTATATACAGACCTGTCACTGATCACAGCAAAGCAGGAAATCGGAAAAGAAGCGGCAGAAGTATTTGCATGTCTGCTGCGCGGTGAGACGATAGAGGAAACGCACATCCTGCTGGTTGCACCGAAATGTCTCCAGAATAAAATACTCGATATGATCGATGAGGAAATACGTCACGCAAAGAACGGGAAAGATGCGTATGTCGGAATCAAGATCAATTCACTGACTGATAAAGTGATCATTGAGAAGCTTGTGGAAGCATCACAGGTGGGTGTGAAGATTGAAATGATCGTCCGTGGAATCTGCTGTATGATTCCTGGTATCAAAGGATACACAGAAAATATTAAAGTAATCAGCATTGTTGGAAGATTTCTGGAGCATTCCCGTATTTATCGTTTCGGAACGCCGGACAGAGAAAAAGTGTATATTGCATCAGCTGATTATATGACGAGAAATACGCTCCGACGTGTGGAGGTTGCAGCTCCGGTTCTGGATGATACGTTGCGTGAAAGACTGGACTGGATGTTTGACACCATGATGAAGGATGATGAAAAAGGAAAAGAACTGACTGCAGACGGCGATTATGTAGATCGTGATATCAATGAAGAAAAGCTGGATTCACAGGAAGTGTTCTATGAGACGGCGTATAAAAATACGGAAAAGAAATAGTAGAGAATATTTGAGCAAAATAAACACAGCTGTAGAAATGATACAGCTGTTATAAAATCAGCAGATACAGTTGACAAAGAGGGACGTTTGTGATATTTTAATTAAGTCGCAAACGTCATATGGGGGATTAGCTCAGTTGGGAGAGCGCCTGCCTTGCAAGCAGGAGGTCACGAGTTCGAATCTCGTATTCTCCACTTTATAAGAAGGGCAGCAGAGAAATCTGCTGCTTTTTTGTGTGCTAAAAAATATATCATCATTTCCATCTTGCAGAGAAAAGAAAAAAAGAGGAAAATAAAATCATAGTAAAACAAGATGGTATGATTACCAGAAAGGAAGATTTTATCATGAAAGAAAATTTAAAAGTACTTATGCTCAACGGAAGCCCGAAAGCAAATGGTAACACAGCCATTGCACTTCGCGAGATGGAAAATGTTTTCAAAGAAAATGGTATAGAAGTAGAAAATATTGTAATCGGAAACCAGGCAGTCCGTGGCTGTATTGCCTGTGGTTCCTGCTACGAAAAAGGCAAATGTGTTTTTGATGATGTGGTGAATGAGATGGCAACCAAATTTGAGGCAGCAGATGGTCTTGTAATCGCAAGTCCGGTGTACTATGCGTCTGCAAATGCAACTCTGATCGCCTGTCTTGACAGACTGTTCTACAGCAGTCATTTTGATAAAACGATGAAAGTGGGAGCAAGCGTTGCCTGTGCAAGACGTGGCGGATGTTCTGCGACATTTGATGAGCTGAACAAATATTTTACCATTTCCGGAATGCCGGTTGCATCCAGCCAGTACTGGAACAGCATCCATGGAGCAGCACCGGGAGAGGCCGAAAAGGATGAGGAAGGAAGGCAGAC
Source organism: Coprococcus sp. AM97-35 (assembly GCF_027697525.1). Lineage (NCBI taxonomy): Bacteria > Bacillati > Bacillota > Clostridia > Lachnospirales > Lachnospiraceae > Coprococcus > Coprococcus sp. AM97-35. The sequence goes on from NZ_JAQESL010000007.1 coordinate 58,476, forward strand.
GATGCGTACACTTGCAAGAAATATGACTTTCCTTATGAAGAGTATTGCACTTGGAAAAGAGCAGTTTGGACTTCCGGAAAAAGAAGCAAAGATTCCGACAAATTTTATTCGGTAGAACAAGTAAAAGGCAGGGATTTGTGAAATATCACGAATCCCTGCCTTTAGAGTTGACAGCCAAATTTTCTTGTTTTATAGTGGAAGTTGCAATTTGGTAGGAAGTATTTAAAAGAGAGGTTTTGGTCATGGCACTTATAAAATCAATCATTATTTTAATTATAGGGTTTGCTCTATTGATGAAAGGAGCAGATTATTTTGTAGAAGGAAGTTCTTCTGTTGCGAAGCAGCTTCATGTTCCATCGATGATCATCGGTATGACCATCGTTGCAATGGGAACCAGCCTTCCGGAATGTGCGGTCAGTGTAACGGCATCCCTGACAGGAAATAACTCACTTGCGGTAAGTAATGTTGTCGGATCGAATATTTTCAACTTGATGGTTGTTTGTGGAGCCTGTGCGTTATTTGCACCTCTTACGATAAAAAAAGATACATTGAAAAAAGAGTTTCCATTATCAATTATCTGTGCGGCCTTGCTGATGGTGCTTGGATATGTCGGGATGCTTTTAGGACATTTAGATGGCGGTGTATTTCTCCTTATTTTTGCAGCTTATCTGATCTGGATGATTGGCTCTGCCAAGAAAGCAAGAGCAGCACACAAGGAAAGTCAGATGATGCGCGAAGAGGGAGAATTAGTAGACGAAGAAATTCAGATCCTGCCACTTTGGAAATGTGCATTATTTATTGTTGGTGGCATGATCGCAATCAAATTTGGCGGTGATTTTGTTGTAGACAGTGCTTCAGCACTTGCAAGCGCATTCGGACTCAGTCAGACACTTATCGGACTTACCATCGTTGCGATGGGAACCAGTCTTCCGGAACTTGTAACATCGATTGTTGCGGCAAGAAAGAATGAAGTGGATATGGCACTCGGAAATGTGATCGGTTCTAATATTTTCAATATCCTGTTGGTACTTGGAGTTGCAGCTGCCATCAGTCCAGTGAAATTTCTTACCGATAATATCATTGATACGGTTGTACTGATTGCGATGAGTCTTGTTGTTCTGGTGTTTGCATGGACTTCAAAAATGATCGACCGAAGAGAAGGCGCTACGATGCTTGGAATGTATGCAGTGTATATGGCATATATTTGCATACGATAAAATAAAAGAATCATAAGGAAAAATGGCTGTGGATGAAACCTGCCCCAAAAGTTAGACCTAAATTCTAACGATTGGAAGTCGGTTCAATCCACAGCTATTTTTATTGGGTCAGTGTACATTCTATTTTATACTTCTATAGAAAAAACATTGACATGTCTAACAAAAAGAGGTATAAAAAACGAGAGAATTTTGCGACAAGGAGAAAGGCATAAGATGGGAAAGTACAATTTTGATGAAGTAATCGACAGACATGGAACGGACTGCCTGAAATATGATTTTGGAATGAAACGAAAGGGAAGAGATGATCTGCTTCCGCTCTGGGTGGCAGACATGGATTTTCGTCTTCCGGATGAAATTCTGGATGAATTCCACAAGAGAATTGACCATGGAATCTTTGGTTATACGGATCCGCTGGATGAATATTTTGCAGCAATGAACCATTGGTTCTCCACACGTTATGGATATACGATCGAACCGGAGTGGGTAACACTTGGTGCTGGGATTGTCTATGCACTTGGAACCAGCGTAAGAGCATTTACCGAAGAGGGAGATGCCATGATGGTGATGCAGCCGGTTTACTATCCATTCAGTGAAGTAATAAAAAATGACGGAAGAAGACTGGTGAACTGCCAGCTTCGCTATGAGAATAACCATTATTCCATCGACTTTGAAAAGATGGAAAAAATGATTCGGGAAGAAGGTGTCAAAGCTCTGATTTTCTGTAATCCCCACAATCCGGTGGGAAGAGTCTGGACAAGAGAAGAATTAGAAAGAGTTGCCCAGGTCTGTTTGAAATACAATGTAATCTGGATGGTAGATGAGATGCACTGTGATTTCATTTTCCCGGGACATACGTTCACAAGCTGTATGAATCTGGACGAAAAGTACCGTCAGATCCTTGCGCTTTACAGCTCCCCTGGAAAGACATTCAATGTAGCAGGATTTCAGCCGGCAAATATCATCATTCCAAATGAAGAGCTGCGGAAGAAATACCAGTGGGCAAATACACAGGCAGCTTACAGCCAGGGAAGTCTGATGGGACAGCTTGCAGTCAAGGTATGTTACACCAAAGGTGCTGAGTGGGTAGATGAACTGGTGCAGTATATTTATGAAAATGTAAAATATATGAGCAAGTTCGTGAAAGAGAATTTCCCGAAAGCGAAGATGGTAGAGCCGGAAGGAACCTATCTGGTATGGGTTGATTTTTCTGGTTATGGTTTTAGTAATGAAGAACTGGAACATCTGATGCTTGAAGAGGCAAAACTGTGGCTGGATTCGGGAATTATCTTCGGACCGGAGACCGCTCAGTTTGAGAGATTCAATGTTGCCTGTCCGCGTGTGACTTTGGAACAGGCACTGACTCAGCTGAAAGACGCACTGGATAAGCATCTGGCAGCAAAATAATATAAAAAGAGGATTGAGAGGGAAAAAAGATGGACAAACAAAAGAAAAATATGGGGGCAGTGGCATTTCTTCCACTAATCGTATTTCTGGTATGTTATGTAGGGTGCGGGATTACATTTACCCTGCTTGGAGCAGACGAACCGTTCGGAAAGTTCCCGCGTCACGTCGCACTTCTTGCAGGGTGTGCGGTAGCACTTCTCCTTAACCGTGGCATTGGTGTACAGGATAAGCTGAATATTATGACAACGAGCATGGGAAATTCAGGAGTTATGATGATCGTTCTGATCTATCTGATGGCCGGCGGATTCCAGGGAGCAGCGGCGGCAATGGGAGGAAAAGACTCAGTTGTAAATCTCTGTCTGCATTTTATTCCTGTGAAACTGTTGGTTCCGGGCGTATTTTTGATGTGCTGTTTTATTTCTACATCAATCGGGACATCCATGGGAACGATTGCTGCAATGGCGCCAATTGCTATTAATGTAGCACAGGGTGCACACCTGAATGTGGCAGTCGTCGGTGCAGCAGTTATCGGAGGCTCATATTTTGGTGATAATCTTTCCATGATTTCAGATACAACTATTTCCGCAGCAGAAGGATGTGGTTCTGAGATGAAAGACAAATTTAAAATGAACTTTTTCATTGCTCTTCCGGCGGCAATTGTGGCAATGATCCTGTACTCGATTTTTGGCGGAGTAGGAAGTGGGGCGATTGAAGCAGGAAGTTACAATATTATTGAAGTTCTTCCGTATTTCATAGTTCTCATTGCGGCACTTATGGGAGTTAATGTTGCGGTAGTCCTTTTTGTCGGAATACTTGCATCCGGTATCATTGGACTTTGTGTCGGAAGCTGTGGATTTTTTGAATGGATCCAGGCAATTGGAAGTGGTATGAGTGATATGTTCAGCATCAGTATCGTTGCCATTCTTGTATCCGGTATCATCGGTCTTGTACGTGAATATGGCGGTGTTGAATGGCTGGTGGGCGCGATCAGCAGCAAGATCAAGAGCAGACGTGGCGCGGAATATGGAATCGGACTGATGTCAGGTATCCTTTCCGCAGCTATGGTAAATAATACGATCGCAATCATTGTTACCTGTCCGATTGCAAAAGAAATCGGGGAAAAATATAAGATCGCACCGAAGAGACTTGCCAGTCTGGTGGATATCTTTGCCTGCGCATTTATTGCACTGATGCCACATGATGGTGGTATGCTGATGATTACGGCACTTGCTGATGTATCACCGCTTAATGTACTGAAATATTCGTTCTATATGTTTGGACTGATTATTGCGACCTGCGTTACGATACAGTTCGGATTGATGGACAAGAAAAATTAGACAGGATGAAATTTAAAATATGAAAGATCTAACAAAAGGAAAACCATCCACACTGATATTGGCTTTTGCGCTGCCGATCTTTTTCGCAAATCTTCTGCAGCTTACATACAGTCTTGTGGATACCAGAATTGTCGGAACTTTTTTAGGGGAGGATGCGCTGGCAGCAGTCGGCGCGACCTCAACCTTAAGCAATCTGATCATTGGATTTTTGCAAGGGCTTTCCGGAGGTTTTGCAATCATCACAGCACAGAAATTCGGGGCAAAAGACTATAAAGATGTAAAAAAATCATTTGCCATGTCACTACTTATAGGAACAGGAATTGCGTTATTTTTTACAATATTCGGTCTGTTATTTTTGCAGCCGATCTTAAAAATGCTGAATGTTCCTGCGAACCTTCTGGAAACAGCTAAAAGTTATATTTTCATAATTATCGCGGGACTTGTGGTAACTTATCTTTATGATGCCTGTGCGGCAGCGCTTCGTTCACTGGGAGACAGCGTGACACCACTTGTGATCCTGGCAATATCGGTTATCTTAAATATTATCGGAGATTTATTCTTTGTTGTAATATTAAAAAGTGGTGTAAAAGGTGCGGCAATCGCAACGGTACTTGCACAGTCGATTGCATTTATTGTTTGCTGGATTTATATGATAAAGCGATATGAACTTTTGAGGCTTGGTCGGGAAGATTTTAAAAACCCGAGTTCTGCAATGGTGAAAAATATGCTGAGTGCCGGTTTGTCTATGGGTTTTATGAGTTCTCTGGTCAATATTGGTTCTCTGACTTTGCAGACAGCGATCAATAAACTTGGAAGAGATTATATCGTGGCGCAGACAGCGGCAAGAAAGCTGACAGAAATGTTTATGCTTATGTTTGGCGTGTTTGGAAATACAATGGCAACCTATTGTGGGCAGAATCTGGGAGCGGGAAAGATAGACCGGATCAAAAGAGGAATCTGGCTTTCTATTTTATACACCTGTATCTGGTGTACATTTGCTATTATTGCAAGCTATACGATTGGAGATAAGCTTGTCTATCTGGTAACCGGAACAGATAATAAAAATGTAATTGAAAATGCAACCCGATACCTGAAGTTTGATACACTGTTCTACTATGTGACAGCGGTGATCTGTATTGTGCGAAATGCGATGCAGGGACTGGATGACCATATTACACCGATCGTATCAAGTACACTTGAGATGCTTGGAAAAATTGTGATCGCATTTACACTGGTTCCACATCTTGGATACACGGGGGTTATCATTGCGGAGCCGATTGTGTGGTTTGTTATGGTGATTCCGCTGATCGTGCAGATTTTCCGGATGCCGGTGCTGAAGCAGACAAGCCTTTCTTGACACTGTTCATACGCCTGTGCTAGAATAGGCTTGTTTAGAAAAATAAATACAGATGCGTAAGGTGTCAATCAGACGGAATGTCTGGATTGGTGAAAAGGGAAACAGGTGCAAGTCCTGTATGAACTCGTCACCGTAATTTGCAAGCTTAGGCTGTCATACCACTGGGAGACCGGGAAGGAAAGCCACAAGCGTCTGAGCAATCAGTCGGGAGACCTGCCTTTCGCAGTACAGGAACGGAAAGTTCATGCCACGAGTAACTGGCAGTACGAAAGATAGAAACTTCAGACTGATTTTGCGAGGGCAAAATGTCAGTTTCTTTTTTGTACGCCCTCGTTAAATTTAGATACGGGGGATTTTTTTGTTTACAAAAAATATGCTGTAAAGTGTAATGAATATCATTCCGATTCCTGAAAGTATGACAAAAAAGTCAGGGAGGATCAAGATGAAGAAACGAGTATTAGTAGCATTACTGGCAACAGCACTTACGGTGTCTATGATGACTGGATGTGGAAGCAAGAAGACAGAGGACACTTCTTCTACAAAGACAGAAGAAACATCCGAAGACAGCGATCAGGAGGCAGCAGACAAAGTGGCAAAGCTGATCGATGACATTTATGTACAGGAAAGAACAGACAAGACAGATGAACAGTGTAAGGCTGCAAAAGAAGCCTGGGATAAGCTTACTGATGCACAGAAAGAACTGGTAGAAGGCGAGAACGCTGATCCGGATTATTTTGGAAGGGATACAGGCGATGCATCGAAAGATGATCCGCTGAACGAAGATAACATCGGAGAAAATGAAATTCTGGTTGTAAGCTTTGGTACATCTTTTAATGACAGCCGTGCAGAGGATATCGGTGGTGTGGAAAAAGCACTTCAGGCAGCATATCCGGACTGGTCTGTAAGAAGAGCATTTACAGCACAGATCATCATCAACCATGTACAGGCCCGTGATGATGAGAAGATCGACAATATGGATCAGGCACTGGAAAGAGCAGTCGACAACGGGGTTAAGAACCTGGTCGTACAGCCGACACATCTGATGCATGGTGCCGAGTATGATGAACTGACAGAAGCAGTTGAGAACTACAAAGATAAATTTGAATCTGTAAAAATTGCAGAACCACTTCTCGGTGAAGTCGGAGCGGATGAAACAGCGATCAATGAGGATAAAGCAGCTGTTGCAGAAGCAATTACAGCAGAAGCTGTAAAGACAGCTGGATTTGACAGCCTGGATGCGGCAAAAGAAGAGGGAACCGCATTTGTATTTATGGGACATGGAACTTCACACACAGCAAAGATCAGCTATTCTCAGATGCAGACACAGATGGAACAGCTTGGTTATGAGAATGTATTTATCGGAACTGTAGAAGGCGAACCGGAAGATACCGCTTGTGAAGCAGTAATTGAAAAGCTCAAAAATGCAGGATACAAGAAAGTAATCCTTCGTCCACTGATGGTTGTAGCAGGAGATCATGCAAACAACGATATGGCAGGCGATGATGACGATTCTTGGAAGAGCCAGTTTGAAGCATCTGGAGTATTTGACAGTATTGATACACAGATTGCAGGTCTTGGTGAGATCGATGCGATCCAGCAGCTTTATGTGGCACATACACAGGCTGCAATTGATGCAGAATAAATAAAAAAAGAGGGATTTATAAGATGAAAAAGAAACTGTTAGTATTGGTATTATCTGCTGTAATGGCAGTGGGAATGATGAGCGGATGCGGTGCAAAATCAGACACATCAGATACGAAAGCAAAGACAGCAGAAAGCTCTTCTGCTAAAGAAGAGGAAACAGAGGAACAGACAGAGTGTGAGCTTGAAGACGGAACCTACACAGCAGAGTTCAAGACTGACAGCGGAATGTTTCATGTAAATGAAGCGAATGACGGAAAAGGAACACTCACCGTAAAAGACGGAAAGATGACGATTCATGTCAGTCTGGTTTCTAAGAATATCGTCAACCTGTTTGAAGGAACATCCGAAGATGCACAGAAAGATGGTGCAGAACTTCTGGAACCTACAACAGATACGGTAACCTATAGCGACGGTGCAACAGAAGAAGTTTATGGATTTGATATTCCGGTTCCTGAACTGGATAAAGAATTTGATGTGGCTCTGATCGGAAAAAAAGGAGTCTGGTATGATCATAAGGTAAGTGTGACCAATCCGGTGAAAGTCGAAGAATAATTGAAGATAAGTGAAAGGACTGTTTCCCTGAGAAATGGGAAATGGTCCTTTTTTTGCTTGGGCATGAACTGGATAACACTATACTTTTATATGTCAGATAGTGTATACTAGGCAGTGGAAGATCATACAAAAGAGAGAATGTTTTGTATATAAAAACTAAAATGTGGAGAGGAAGTTAAAATACGATGTACTACGTACCAGATGGCACAAAAGAGTGTGGATTTTATGAATGTAAAAAATGTGGGAACCGTTTCTTATCCTTACAGACAATGAACCGGCTCCCATGTCCGGAATGTGAGGCAGAGATCGACTATGAGATCGGACCAGACGAATCCATGGAAGATGCTCTGGACACGGCAGAATTACTGGAAAAGATCATCGGTGAAGAAGAAGTAGAGAAAATGGATGGACTTCTGAGTCTTGCAATTACTGGTGGAGACTGTAACTGGATTTAATTTTCGGTTAAAAGTGTTGAATGGGTGGTTAGGAAAAACAAACGAAGTGTGTTATAATAGAAATATGAGTAAAAGAGGGAGAAAATAGATGGATATTCATGATTTGAAAATATTTCTGATGATCGCACAGGAAGGCAGTGTTTCCGGAAACACGTACAGGAATGTCTGCAAAAGATTCGCTCAGGAGAGATTACACGATAAGAAAAAAGTTGCTAAGAAGTAACGAAAAGTTGCAGGCGAGTCACAAACTATACAGAATGCATGAAAAAGCAGAGTATAGCTTGTGACTTTTTTGTCGACAATTATATAAAAATAGAGAATAACTATAATAATGGAATATTTATAGAAATAATGAATTTGAATAAAATGCACAAAAGAATATAATAGTAATACATGGATGTTGGCGGAATATACAAATAATCGCGCCGGCACAAATACAATTTTACAGGAGGTTTTGAAAATGAATATCGGAGTAACAGAAATCAGTCCAAGAGAAGTGCAGAGAAAGGCAGAAAAGTGTTTTAAAGACGGATACTATTGCTGTGAAGCTTTGGTAAGTACGATTCGTGATGAATTTAAACTGGATGTACCGAAAGAAGTTGTAGCTATGGCATCCGGAATGGCAGTAGGAGCAGGAAAATCAGGATGTGTCTGCGGTGCATTTAACGGAGGAATTCTTGCACTTGGAATGTTCTTTGGACGTACCGAGCAGGATGGACCGACTAACCCGAAGAGTATCAAATGTATGGAGCTTACACACGAACTTCATGACTGGTTCAAGAAGGCAAATGGTAAAAATGCGATCTGCTGCAGAGTTCTTACGAAAGAATTTAATATGGGACAAGGTGAACATAAAGAGCAGTGTATATATTTTACAGGACTTTGTGCATGGAAGGTCGCACAGATTGTCTGTCGTGAACTTGGAATCAAAAACTTAGATGAAATTGATGAACCATGCGAAAGAAGAAAAATTGCAGATATTTAAATGAAGTGGTAACGACAGCCGCTTGATGAGAGAAAGGGAAAGAAACAATGAAAGACGTAATTAAGAAAGTACCGATTCCGCTTTGTGGAGTCATGCTTGGCGCGGCAGCACTTGGAAATTTACTTCAGAGCTATTCAGAAGGAATCCGTTATGTATGCGGTATATTCGCAGCATTTCTTCTGATACTGGTGCTTTTGAAGCTGATCATGTTCCCGGGAGCAGTGAAAGAAGATATGGGAAATCCGATCATGGCAAGCGTATCAGGAACATTTCCGATGGCACTCATGATTCTCAGCACTTATGTAAAACCGTTTATCGGAAAGGCAGCTTATTACATATGGCTTCTGGCAATCATTCTTCACATCATTCTGATCATATACTTTACGGTGAAGTTTGTTCTGAAACTTCAGATGCCGAAAGTATTTGCAAGCTATTATATTGTATATGTAGGAATCGCTGTAGCGGCTGTTACAGCACCGGCTTATGAGCAGCTTGGAATCGGAACCGCAGCATTCTGGTTTGGATTTGTAACACTGATCGTACTTCTTGTATTTGTAACCTATCGTTATGTAAAGTTCAAAGAAGTACCGGATCCGGCGAAACCGCTGATTTGTATTTATGCGGCGCCGACCAGTCTGTGTATCGCAGGATATGTGCAGTCGGTAACACCAAAATCTTATGGTTTCCTGATGGCAATGTTCGTAGTTGCAACGGTTATTTATATTTTTGCCCTGGTAAAAGCAGCAGGCTATCTGAAGATGCCATTCTTCCCAAGCTATGCAGCTTTCACATTCCCGTTTGTTATCAGTGCGATCGCAACGAAACAGACGATGGCCTGTGCAGCAAATATGGGACATCCGATGCCATTCCTCAAATATATTGTTTTGATTGAGACAATCATTGCAGTGGTACTGGTGGTATATACTTATATCCGCTTTATGGGGGCTATTTTCGGAGGAAAGAAATAAAAGATTTGACCGGACAGATAAAAAAGGGTAAACTTAAATTTATCAAGAATATGTCGGATGAGGGACGCCCTAGACACCGCAAGGGGCCGAAGAAGCAAAGCGTAAGGTAACATCTTCCTTTCGTGGAAACTGACAGGCAAAAAGGAAGGCGACCTGACGAATCTTTGGAGAGTGTGCAAAGAGAGCACCACCTACGAGGCTAGAACCAACTGGTAAAAGGACAGAGAAAACAGATGAACGATTTATTTCGTGCGTCTGTTTTTCTGTCCTTTTTATATGGGCACTTATATGAGATGGGATTGTTAGCAGGGGTACGTGGTGGCATACAAAAGTAATATCCGAGGAAGAAGGGAAAGGGCATTTTTTGAATAAAATTTGACAGAAGAAAAGGAAAAGCAGGAGGAAAAAAGATGAGAATGATGCTTGTGGGAGCCGGTGCTGTCGGTGAAAGTATTTTAAAAGTAATGCGGTGGAGAGACCCAAAGGGAGAATGGCTGAAATATGTGCTGGTCTGCGACTATGATCTGAAAAGGGCAGAGGAAGTTGTCGGTATGATGAAGGGGGATTCCCGTTTTGAAGCCTCTAAGATCGACGCGACAAATACAGAGAAAATGGCAGAACTGATCCGGGAGCATAAGATTGATTTTGTGATGGATGCAGCACCACCTTTTGCAAGTAATATGATTTTTGACGCTGCATTTAAAACGGGTGCAGATTACGGAAGCATGGGAACCTGGTCGGTTCCGATGGAAGATCCGGCTTACGGACTTGGTATTGAGAACAGCTATACTGAACCGATGACAAAATACAATTTTGACCGTCATGAAGCCTGGAAGAAGCAGGGGAATATGGCTGTGATCTGTATGGGAATCGATCCGGGTGTTGTAAATGTATTTGCAAAATACGCGGCGACAGAGCTTTTGGATGAAATAACAGAAGTTCATGTAAAAGACGGCGGAAATTTGTCTGTTCCGGGTGCAGATCCGGATGACATTATGTTTGGATTCAACGTGTGGACCGTGTTGGATGAGGTAATGAACCCGAATGTTGAGTATGATAAGGAGAAGGGCGGATTTATCGTAGAAAAAGCATTTGCAGGGCAGGAAATCTATGAGATGCCGGAAGGAGTAGGAAAGAATACCCTGGTAAAGGTAGAGCATGAGGAAGTTGTGACGATGGCACGCTACTTAAGCCAGTATGGATTGAAAAAGGCAACCTTCAAGATCAGTCTTGATGAGAATCTGATCACGGCACTTAAGGTGCTGGATAAGCTGGGACTTCGCAGTATCAAGCCGGTGCAGGTAGGGGATGTGAAGGTAGTTCCAAGAGATGTGGTTGCAGCCTGCGCACCGCAGCCAAAAGATATCGGAGATGAGATGACCGGAAAAATGCTGGTCGGAGTACAGTGTATCGGAAAGAAAGACGGAAAGGAAAAAGAATACTTCCTGTATCAGCCATTTGATAATCAGGAGTCTATCGAAAGATGGGGAACCCAGGCTGTTACCGCCCAGACAGGATTTGGAGCAGCACTTGCACTGGAGCTGATCGGAAGAGGAATCTGGAAAGAAGCTGGGGTCTATGCACCGGAATATTTTGATCCGAAACCATACCTTGAATTAATGAAAGAAAGTGGTTATAAATACGGAATTATAGAGAAATAATCTGGATGCGCTCAGAGATGGTCTGAGAAAATAAACAAAATAAAGTTACGCGCAAAACGGTACAAAGTCATAGAAGAATTTTGTGCCGTTTTGTGTGTGACAGGAAATCAGATCAGCTTACACTCTTTGGCCCATTTGGTGACAAAGGTAAGAAACTTATCAAGTGCAGGAGAGAGTTCAGGTGTATCCAGATAGGCTACGGACAGATTCCTGCGGAAGTGTTCGGTAAAGGAACGGACACAGACGTTGAATGGAATATTATGAAGCAGAAGTTTGGGAAGTACAGTGATGCCAAAGCCCTGTTCCACCATTTTAATCGCGGTATAGTCTTCATTGATCCGAAATCTTACGTTAGGCGTGATATGGTTTAATCGGAATAATTTTCCGGTTTCATAATCAAAATCATCGGCGGAGAGAACAAAATCCTGTCCGTCAATATCGGCAAAAGATACCGTCAGCTGATCGGCAAGAGGATGGTCCAGGGAAGTAACCAGAACCAGTTCGTCGGTGCCGACAGGCAGATTTGGGAAATCCTTTGCGACATATTGCGAAACAAAGATACAGTCCAGTTCTTTTTTGCGAAGCTTTTCCGTCAGGTTCTGAAATCCGTCAACATAGAGCCGAAAGGTGATATTCGGGTATTCGGCAGAAAAATTTTTCAGTACTCCGGGGAGCCAGTTATAGGCAATGCTCTGCACCGTTCCGATGCGGATAAAGCCACTGTCCAGATTATTGATATTTGATACAATCTGATTGATCCGTGTATTGGCGGAGCGGATATGCATAAGCTCCTCAAAGATGGGTTCTGTTCCGGGAAGCGCTTCCATTCCGTTTTTTGAACGCTTGAACAGCTTAAGACCAATCTCTTTTTCATAATTGCGAATGGTCTGGCTGACAGCTGATTGTGTGTAGTTGTGTTTTTGAGCAGCTTTTGAGATGCTCTGATTCTCATAGACATCAAGAATCACATCGTATTTAGACATGATGAAACCTCCCGTGGTGTTGATAAACAATGCTCTTTTACTATCTTACTTAATATAAGGAAGATAATCAATATCCGTGGGATTTTATTATAAATTTGTAACTGTTCAGAGCCAAGCAAAATTTCATAAAACGGGTGTAAAATGCTTGCATTTATAAGACTGTTTTTGAAATTTTATTTGGCGGATACGCCACACCGACGAAATGTGTAGCATTTTGGAGGTTGGCTCTGAACAGTTACATAAATTTTTTTAAAATCAAACATAAGAAAAAGTGAAAATATAAGCGCAAATCAAAGAGTTAACAATGTATTAAGAAAAAGTGAAGTCTGATATCAGTTTTACAGACTTTTCAATGACCGGAAACTGGAATAGCATAGAAGCAGGGGAATGAAATTCAAAGGAGTTTAAGTGTATTATGAATTAAAGGAGAAGAATAATGGGATACAATTACTGGAACGGAACAGAAGCGGCACACCGCCGTGTTATGATGAAGGCGGCAGGATATTCGGATGAAGATATCCGTCAGAAACCGCATATCGGAATACCGAATTCTTACATGGCAGGTTCTCCCGGAACTGCGCATCTTCGCCAGGTGACAGAAGCTGTAAAAGAGGGAATCTGGGCAGCAGGAGGAATCCCGGTAGAATTCGGAATCCCGGCTACTTGCGGAAATGTGGCAAATGGTGCGGATGAGATGAAGTATGAGCAGGTGGGAAGAGATATCGTGGCAATGTCCATCGAATTTGTATCCAGAATACATAATTTCGATGCGATCTGCTGTGTGGCATCCTGTGATCTGATCATTGCCGGATGTTATCTGGCAGCGTGCAGATTGGATATTCCGGCTCTGGTAGTGACCGGGGGATCAATGCAGGCCGGAAATTACTGTGGTAAGACAGTTGTAGAGGCAGATCTGGATGCGGCAAGATTCTCAGGTGCTTCCGAAGCTGAGTTATTTGAAATGGAAGAAAGCGTCTGCCCGTCTTTCGGTGCATGCCCTTCTATGGGAACAGCCAATACGATGCAGATGTTAGGTGAGGTATTGAACCTTGTTATGCCGGGAACATCTACGATTCCTGCATCAGATAATGCAAGACTTCGTGCTGCAAGAACAGCAGGAAAATACATGGTACAGCTTGCCAGATCCGGAAAGACACCAAAAGATCTGATCACCAAAGATGTTCTGGAAAATGCGATCATGTTTGATATGGCAGTTGCAGGATCAACCAATGCGGTACTGCATATCCTGGCATATGCATATGAACTTGGTATCAAGCTTACACTGGCAGATTTTGAAAAGTATGCGAAGGAAATTTACTGCATCAATGCAGTGATTCCAAGCGGACCGTATACAGTTGTAGATTTTCATTATGCCGGCGGTGTAAAGCAGGTCATGAAGCAGCTTGCCGGTAAAATCCATACCGATGCGCCGACGATTTACGGGGATACAACTTGGGGTGAACTCCTCGATTCTGTGAAAAGCGCGCCAAATAAAGTCATTCATTCGCTGGAAGATCCTGTAGCAAAAGAACCGGGACTTAAAATCATGCGGGGAAATATTTCTCCGGCAGGGGCGATCGTACGTCCGACAGCAGTATATGAAGAAGTAAAATACATCAAAGGTGCGGCAAAAGTGTATGAATGCGATCAGGATGCATATAGAGCCATTATGGCAGGCGAGATTGTTGCGGGGGACATTCTTGTTATCCGCTATGAAGGCTGTAAAGGAGCACCGGGTATGAAAGAGCTGATGCTTAGTATCGATGCGCTGATCGGACTTGGACTTGATAAAAAGGTCGGGCTTATCACAGACGCGCGTTTCTCCGGATTCAACTACGGAGCAATCGTCGGACATGTTTCTCCGGAAGCTTATGACGGCGGTGTGATCGCTTTGATCGAAAATGGTGATGAAATTGAGATGGACATTGCAGGGGGAACCGTCAATCTTCTCGTATCCGATGAGATTTTAGCAGAAAGAAGAAAATCCTGGGTACGTCCGCCGCTTAAGCAGCAGAAGGGTGTTTTAAATATTTACGCACAGAACTGCAGACCGGCAGAAGAAGGCGGTGCAATGCAGCCATGGGCACTGGATGCAGACTACGGATATCATCACGAATAAAAGTATTGGTATGGATAAGGAGAGAACGGGTATGTTATTGCTTTCAAAAGAGGATATTAAAAGTGTAATTACAATGAAAGATATGATCGAAGCGGATAAGCAGGCATTTAAGATGGTTGTCGATGGTACGGTAGATACACCGCTTCGTACAGTCATCAATGGAAAATATGACGGCGCATTTCTGTTTATGCCGGCCTATGCTCCGGAATTAGATGCAGCAGCCATGAAGGTGATCAACATTTTTCCACACAATATCGATAACAATCTGATGACATCACCGGCGCAGACCATGCTGATCGACGGAAAGACGGGATATGTGATCGCGATGCTGGATGGAACTTATGTGACACAGCTTCGTACGGGGGCTTCTTCCGGTGCAGCATTCGATCTGCTTGGAAAAAAGGAATGTAAAAAAGGTGCAATGATCGGTACAGGGGGACAGGCAGCAGCTCAGCTTGAGGCAATGCTCGCAGCAAGAAAGCTGGAAGAAGTAAAGATCTTTGACCTGAATGAAGAAAGATGCAAAGCATTTGCCGAAGGAATGCAGAAGGAACTGGCTAAATACGGTGCAACAATCATACCGGCCAAGGATTCGGATGACTGTATCGAAGATGCAGATCTGATCATCACAGTGACGCCTTCGGCAAAACCGGTATTTGACGGAACAAAGGTAAAAGCCGGTGCAACCATCAGCTGCGTAGGTACCTATGAACCGCACAAGCATGAGCTGGATCCGGCGGTTTTACCGAGAGCATCTAAGATCATCTGTGATTCAAAAGAGGCGGCACTTTCAGAAACGGGGGATCTTCTGATTCCGATCGCAGACGGAATCATTACAGAAGAGGATGTGCTTGGAAGTCTTGGAGATGTGATCAATGGAAAGATCAAAGGACGTGAAAATGACGAAGAAATTATCGTATATGAAACTGTAGGAGTTGCTGCGCAGGATCTGGTAGCAGCAAAAGTGATTTATGATAAGGCGGTAGAAGCCGGAAAAGGACTTCGCTGGGGAGAATAATCTAAAAAGAGGATGTAAATACAAAAAACACGGAATATTTCCGTGTTTTTTGTATTTTAAAGAATAGCTTTGTGATAAGATAAACGAGAACAATAATTTAAAGAAAAGGAAACAAGAGAAATGCTAACTACATGGATTCAGGCAGTATACCAATTTTTATGGGGAGATCTTTTAAGGATACCACTTCCGGGAGGCTCCTCTTTTGGTGTGTCACTGCTTATTATTTTGCTGATTCCCACAGGAATCTATTTTACGATCAGAACAAGATTTTTGCCGGTTCGTCTTTTTGGAGATATGGTTCGCGCGCTTACCGGGAAAAAGAAGGAAGATGGCAGTCTGTCGACTTTTCAGACACTGATCGTCTCAACTGCAACAAGAGTCGGAATGGGAAATCTGGTAGGAGTAGTCGCTGCCGTTTCCGCAGGCGGTGCCGGTGCGGTATTCTGGATGTGGATCACAGCAGTCATCGGTTCTTCAACTGCATTTATCGAGGCAACGCTTGCACAGCTTTATAAAGAGAAAGATCCGCTTTACGGAGGCTACCGCGGAGGTCCGGCATATTATATGCATCATTATGTAGAGAGACGGACAGGAAAGACAAAGAAACATGTCTGTATTGCGGTGCTCTTTGCAATCTCAGGGCTTATCTGCTGGGCCGGGATCAGTCAGGTGATCAGTAATTCGGTTGCATCTTCTTTTGAAAATGCATTTGGGATTCCGCCAATTTTAACGACGGTGATTCTGGTAGCCGTTGCGGCAGTGATCGTACTGCGAAAAAATGCCACAGTAAAGGTGTTGGATATTCTGGTTCCAATCATGGCAGTCTGCTATTTTGTGATTACGATAGTCATTATCTTATTGAATATCCGAAGCCTTCCGGGTGTATTTGAGCGGATTCTCCAGGAAGCGTTTGGGATCCGTCAGGCAGCAGCCGGAGGGTTCGGAGCAGTTCTTATGAATGGTGTAAAAAGAGGGTTATTTTCCAACGAAGCGGGTTCGGGATCAGCACCATGCGCAGCTGCGGCTGCAGAATGTGATACGCCTGTAAAAGCAGGATTTATACAGGCATTGGGTGTATTTATAGATACAATTGTGATCTGCAGCTGTACGGCGATGATCATGCTTCTTGTACCGGAAAAGATGATAGCAGGACTGGAAGGAATGGAGCTTTTGCAGACAGCAATGAATTATCATCTCGGTAAATTTGGCGTGATCTTTATTGCGGTTACGTTGTTCCTTTTCAGCTTTTCAACGTTTCTTGGAATCCTGTTTTATGCAAGAGGAAATGTGGCATATCTTTTAGGGGATAAGTGGTGCTGGCAGACAGCATATAAAATCCTCGCACTTGTGATGCTCTTTATCGGAGGAATTGCGGCTTATCATATTGTATGGGATCTTGGCGATGTGGGAATCGGACTTATGACGATTTTTAATATTGTGACTTTGTATCCTATGGGTGGAGAGGCACTGGAGGAATTGAGGAAGTACGAAAAAAATAAACAGTAGGAGGAACTGGAGAGTGTCAAAAGATGAATATTTAATTACAGATGCGCCTCTTAAAGCATTAACTGTTTTTGCAATGCCTATGATTTTAGGCAGCTTTTTTCAACAAGTATATAATATGGCTGATTCTATTATCGTAGGTCAGTTTGTTGGTTCGTCTGCACTGGCGGCAGTCGGTGCCTGCGCCGCGCTTACGAATGTCTTCATTTGTATAGCATTGGGTGCCGGTGTAGGTGCAGGAGTGCTCGTGAGCCGTTATTTTGGAGCCAGAGATTATAGTAAAATGAAAACAATCGTGTCAACATCATTGATCAGCTTCCTGATTCTAAGCGTACTTCTGGGTGTATTTGGCTTTTGTTTTTCCCATTCGATGATGAGTTTATTACAGACACCTGCTGATATACTGGATGAAGCAGTACTGTACCTTCGTGTTTATTTTGTGGGATTTCCGTTTCTGTTTATGTATAACATCCTTTCAACGATGTTTACCTCGATCGGTGAATCAAAGATCCCATTGGGACTGTTGATATTTTCTTCTATTTTGAATATTTTTATGGATCTCTGGATGGTGGCCGGACTTGGTTTGGGGGTATTTGGTGCAGCTCTTGCAACCCTCATTGCGCAGGGGATTTCGGCAGTGTTTTCACTTTTGATTTTCTTTAGCCGGATGCGTCGATATAAAAGTCATTTTGACTGGTTTGATGGGAAGGAATTGCATTCCATGCTTCGGATCGCTGTGCCATCTGTTCTTCAGCAGTCTACAGTGTCAATTGGCATGATGATCGTACAGGCAGTTGTAAATCCATTCGGTACACAGGCACTTGCCGGTTATTCGGCAACGATGCGGGTAGAGAACGTTTTTTCACTGATCTTTGTATCCATTGGAAATGCAGTTTCACCGTATGTTTCCCAGAATTTTGGCGCAAAGAAAATGGAACGTATCAAAAAAGGATATCATGCGGCACTGGTGTTGGATTTATGTTTTGCAGTTCTTGCTTTTATAGTCATTGAAACGCTGCATACCCAGATTTCCTCGTTATTCCTGGGGAAAGACGGAACCGCCCTGGCATATCAGGTGTCCGGGGATTATATGAGATGGCTTGGTTACTTTTTCATTTTTATGGGTATCAAGATGGCAACAGATGGAGTCCTCCGTGGACTTGGTGTCATGCGCCCGTTTCTCGTTGCCAATATGGTAAACCTTGCAATCCGCCTGGCAGTTGCTTTGATTTTTGCACCTCGTTTTGGTATCGAATTTGTCTGGCTTGCCGTACCGGCTGGCTGGTTTGCCAATTTTGTGATTTCCTATGTGGCACTTAGAAAATCGTGGCCAACTGATAAAGCGGCTTCAGTTTGCTAACTGTCTGTTTATTCCGGAAATAGAATTACCCGCACCAACGGTGCGGGTAATAGCATAAGTCAGCAAGAATATAAAATCAGAAATATAATGCCGAAAATCCTTATGGAAGCGGATGACCTGCAGCCAGGTACAGCTCATACCATTCTTCGCGAGTCAGTGTTATCTCACATGCTGCGATAATTTCTTTCAGGCGGCTTTCGCTTGCAGTTCCGGTAATGATTTGCATATTTGCCGGGTGGCGTAAAATCCACGCAGCCGCAATGGTAGTGTCGCTGACATTATATTTTTCAGCCAGTACATGAATCTTTTGATTCAGCTCCGGGTATTCGTCATTTCCGAGAAAGCATCCTTGCCATGCCGGCATTTGAAATGGTGACCAGGCCTGGAGGGTGATATCGTGTAGGCGGCAGTAGTCGAGCAGACTTCCGTCGTGGTCAATTGAACCGGGGGTTTCCATATTGACTTCCATGCCATTTGCAACAAGATTGGAAACCGGAATGCTGAATTGAACCTGGTTGACAACGAGCGGTTGGCAGACATACTTCTGCAGTAGTGCAATCTGCATCGGTTTGTGGTTTGAAACACCAAAATGGCGGACCTTTCCGCTCTCAAACAGAACATCAAATGCGGCAGCAACCTCTTCCGGTTCTACGAGTGCATCCGGACGGTGAAGCAGCAGAAGATCGAGATAATCTGTCTGAAGCCGTTTTAAAATACCATCGACGGATTTCAAAATGTGCTCTTTTGAGAGATCATAATAACCTTGCCGGATGCCGCATTTTGATTGCAGGTAAATATCTTCCCGTTTCAGGGATGGATCGCCGGCAAAGGCTTCGCCGAACACAGTCTCGCTCATACCGCCGCCATAGATATCCGCATGATCGAAGAAATATGCGCCCTGTTCCAATGCAGAGTGAATGAAATGGTTCATTTCCTTCTTCGATTTTTCAGAAAGTCGCATGCATCCGACTGCAATGGAAGGAATTTTTTGCAGATGATTGCCCAAAATAGTTTCTCTCATGATAAAAATCTCCTTTGTAATGATTTGATATTCGCGGAATTTTTCCGTAAAGCAAGTATGGAAGAAGTCCGGAAGTAAAGAAATAATAATTGTTAGACTTTGGACCATGGTATCATCATATCATAGAAGCGCACTCGAGAGTCAATGAAAATTTCTTGAGATAGCTATTAAATTTGAGTAAGAGATAGAAGAGCAGATATTATATCTTGAAAAAAGTACGTTCCATTGGTTCCGTTGAAGTCAATAGATTCCTCTTTACTTTCCCGACACAACTGCTATAATATATCAGACAGCAAGTAAAGGCAAAACAGAGAGGAATTCTATAATGGACATTATACAAAAATTTGGTAACGCAGTGAGCAGTATGTCTCTGGAGGATCCCGGGAAGGCGCGCAGGCTTCTTCTTACAGGATATCGACTTCAGGAGAAACGACTGCTCTTTTTTTCAGATAAAAAGCTGCCCAAGTCGGGACAGTATGTAGCAAGAATTGTTATGAAAAATATCATCCAGGCACTTTCAAAGCCTGAAAATTCAGCGATGGTCAGCATCTTTGTTCCGGGAGAGCTTTTGACGGCGGCAGGGCTGACTCCGTATTCGGTAGAAGCAATGTCCTGCTTTATCGCAGGAACAAGATGTGAGCAGACATTTTTGAGAAAAACAGAAGAAGAGGGATTTCCGGAAACGATGTGCTCCTATCACAGAGTTTTCCTTGGAGCGGCACTATCCGGACTTGTGCCAAAGCCAAAATGTATGATCTACACAAATCTGGCATGTGACAGCAATATGATGACCTTCCCGTATCTGAAGCAGAAAAATATGCTTCCGGGATTTTTTATAGATGTACCATATGACAAGAACGAAGATTCTGTAAAATATGTGGCAGATCAGCTCCGGGAGTTGAAAGCATTTTTAGAAGATGTTACTGGAAAGAAGATTTCCGAAGAGGCAGTACGGCAGGCGGTCAATAACAGTAACCAGGCAGCCGCATATTATCATGAACAGCTGGCACTGCGCAAAGAACATGATCCGGTCACGAGCCTGACCAATGAGCTGTACGCGATTTTCATGTGCCACCTCATGGCGGGTTCGCAGGAGGCAGTCAAGTACACGAAATTGCTTCTGGAAGATGTGAAAAAGGCACCGAAGAGCGAAGGTCTGCATATTCTCTGGATGCATATGATGCCATTTTTGCAGGAACCGGTAAAGGATATTTTCAATTACAGTGACCAGATTCATATCAGTGCCTGTG
The DNA here is from genome assembly GCF_027697525.1 of Coprococcus sp. AM97-35. Taxonomy (NCBI): domain Bacteria; kingdom Bacillati; phylum Bacillota; class Clostridia; order Lachnospirales; family Lachnospiraceae; genus Coprococcus; species Coprococcus sp. AM97-35. The sequence continues at coordinate 79,310 of NZ_JAQESL010000007.1, forward strand.
ACTTTGTGGCAGACGGATTTCAGAAGACACATTATGAAGATCCGTATGAGTCCATGGCAGAAAAGATGGTGAACTGCATTTACAATGGAAGCGTCAGGCAGAGAATCCAGAAGGCAAAAGAGCTTGCGGCGCAGACAAATGTGGATGGAGGAATCCTTTTTACCCATTGGGGATGCAAAGGTACGATCGGAGCTTCCAGTCTGATCAAAGGATCGCTTGAGGAAGCAGGGATTCCAACCATGATCCTTGATGGAGATGGATGTAATCCGGCAAACAGCAGTGATGGACAGATTTCTACAAGACTTCAGGCTTATATGGAGATGCTGAAGGTAAATAAAGCAGAAAAATATGCCGCAAATCACGGAAAGGGGGCTGGGTCAGATGATACATTATGTCTGTAAATATACGCCGGTAGAGTTATTGAATGCATTTGGAGAAGAGTGTGCCGTACTGGAGGAAATGCCGGAGAACTTTGAAATGTCGGATCAGATCGCACACGCAAATCTGTGCGGTTTTGGGAAATCTGTGATTCAGGCAGTTCTGGAAGGAAAGGTTAAGCAGCTTGTACTTGTGAACTGCTGTGATTCTGCCCGGAGAGTTTATGATATTGTAGAGAGTACCGGAAAATGCAATTTTTTATATATGCTGGATCTTCCGCATGAGGATAATGAATGTGGGAAGGTAAAGTATGCACAGGCAATCATGCGCCTGAAAAAAGCATACGAAAAATTTTCCGGAAAAACATTTGATAAGGAAGCATTTTTAAATTCATTTACAGAAAATGAGACAGAAATGAAGCCATACATTGGTCTGATGGGTGTGCGTGTAACGGGTATTCTTGAAAAAATGATCCGGGATAATATTCAGATGGACGTGGACAATCTTACCTGCACCGGTGGAAGACAGCTTGCAGTTGTTCCGGAGCAGATGAGACAGATGGATGAAGAAAAAATGTTTCTGGCTTATGCGGATGCCCTGCTTTGCCAGATCCCATGTTTCCGAATGAATAACAACACTCGGAGAAATCAGCTGTATCTGGATCCAAACTTGAAGGGAATTATTTATCATACGATCAAATTCTGTGATTATTATGGATTTGAATATGCGAGCATTAAAAAGAATATCAAAGTACCGCTTCTGAAAATCGAGACGGATTTTACAAGTCAGAGCGCTGGACAGTTACTGACGAGAATCCAGGCATTTGCAGAAACGATTGAAGGATCGGAAGACATGGATCCGGGAAAAGGAATCAGTGAGGAGGCAAGAAAAAAGATGGAGTCAGGAATATATTATGTAGCAGGGATCGACAGTGGCTCTACAAGTACAGACGTTGTGATTCTGGATCAGGACGGAAAAATTAAATCTACGATGATCATTCCGACAGGCGGCGGAGCGATGATGAGTGCGGAGAAAAGCCTGGATCTTGCCGTAGAGAAGGCAGGAATTAAGAAAGAAGAAATTGTCAGAATTGTCACGACGGGATATGGACGTGCTTATATTGAAAGCGGGGATGACAGTATTACAGAGATCACCTGTCATGCCAAAGGTGCGCATTACCTGAACCCGAATGTGCGGACGGTGATCGATATCGGCGGACAGGATATCAAGGCGATCAGCATCGATGAAAATGGCGCAGTAAAAAATTTCCTGATGAATGACAAATGTGCGGCAGGAACCGGAAGGTTTCTGGAAATGATGGCACGGACTTTGGGACTTTCTCTTGAAGAGATGAGTACAAAAGGATTGGAATGGAAGGAAAATATTGTGATTTCCAGTATGTGTACGGTGTTCGCTGAGTCAGAGGTGGTATCACTTGTGGCTCAGAATAAAGATGTGGCAGATATCATCCATGGTCTGAATGTGTCGGTTGCTTCGAAAGTAGGAGCACTGGCGGCACGTCTTGGGAAAAAGAATCCGGGAGAATATATGATGACAGGCGGAGTGGCAAAGAATCCTGGAATCATCAAAGCACTGGAAGAAAAGCTGGATGCAAAATTGTATATTTGCGACGAGGCACAGCTTTGTGGTGCGCTTGGAGCTGCATTGTTTGCATATGAGAAGTGCAGTGTGTAGAGGCTGTGTTTGTAATCACCGGACATTATTTTATATTGCATAAAAAAGAGAAACCTTACCAATTTTCAGTGAACTGCTTCCCGTCAAGTAGACAATTAAAAAAATAAAATTTATTTCTGCCACTAGATGAAAAACTGGTGGCAGTTTTTATGCTGCCAATATATATTGTTCATGTTTTTCCATTGGGGTTAAAACTCCAAGATTCCTTTGTAATCGTCTATTGTTGTAATATTCCATGTAGCTTTCAATCATGCCCACAAGTGCTGTACGATTCGTAAATCTTTTCCCATAATAACGTTTTCTTTTTATAATCCCCCAGAATCCTTCCATCGGACCATTATCAATACATTTTGCAACTCTGGACATGCTTTGCGTCATTCCGGCAGCTTCCAGTTTATTGTGGAAGCTTCGATTTGTATATTGAAATCCTCTGTCACTATGACACAGCGGGCGTGCATCTGGATTACTGGCAATGGCATTGTCGAAAGTATCAAAGACCAATGCATTATTATTGTTATCTCGAATTACATAGGACACAATCCGTCTATCATACAAATCTAGTATTGCACTAAGATATACCTTATGTTTTTCCAAACCGATGTAATATTTAAATTCCGTCACATCTGTAAGCCATTTCTGATTAGGTGCATCTGCAAAAAACTCTCGGTTTAATACATTTTCCGCTATGTATTGTGGATTTGCGGATTGACGTGTGCATCCATTGTTAGCATATTTAATTGTGGATTTAATATTTTTCTTTCTGCAAATACGAAGAACCCGTTTGTCATTTACTTTTATTCCATAATAGCGTTCCAGATCATCTCGTATTCTTCGATAGCCTTTGTCAGGAGAATCCGTGTGTATCTTTTCGATTGCATCTGAAATACGCAAGTTTTTAATTTCATTAGCTGGAATCTCTCTATGAAGCCATTTATAATAAGCAGATCTGCTTACATTTCCAAGTTTGCAAAGTGCACTGATTGGGTAACCGTATGTTTCGTTTTCCTCTTTAATTGCCTGATAAATCTGCCCTTGCCTCAACAGGCTTAACCTCGCCTCCTCTCTATTTCGTCGAGTTTTTTTAGGAATGATGTCTCCATTTCAGCTTTTTTCCGCTTGGCTTTTTCCATCTTCAATTCTGCTTGAAGTTTTTCAATTTCTGAAAGAAAATTCTCCGATTTCCTTTTGCCACGATTGTCTTTTAGTGCATTAATTCCACCGTTTTCATATTTAACCGTATAGTTTCGTGCCTGCTGATAAGAAACTTTAAATTTTTCAGATGTTTCAGTGTAATTATGATCATGGCTAATGCAATATGCCGCAATTTCTACCCGTTCATTAAATGCCGTTTTTCTTCCTTTGGTCATGATGCCTGTATCTCCCATTCTGGAAGCTTTTAGCTCCTCATGACCATTATACTTCTTAATCCAGCTTCTGAGTTGACTGGTCGAAAGAATTTTGAACTTTTGACAAATTTCTATATGAGAACCTTCGCCGGCTAAATATGCTGCGACTGCTTGCTCTTTTTCTGTTTTGGAATAATGTTTGTTATGATTGGTTTTAAACGCATCTATTCCCATCGCTTCATAGTTTTTTACCCATTGTTTGAATGATTGAAAGGCTATACCTAAACGTTGTGCAATCGTCTTCATACTGCCTTTTCCATCTAAATATTCTTGAACTGCACTTATCTTTTCTTCAGCACTGTATCTTGCTTTTCTTCCCAATAAAAATACCCCCTTTCAGGTAACAAGTTTTATATTATTTTACTTGTCTACCTAAAAGGGAGCATATCACCGAGCAATACAGTCGGATATTAAGGTTGTTTTTTGGGATAAATGGTATTATAATAAGGGATACGAAAAGCAAAGGAGGAAGAAAGATGGCAGTCGAAGTAACAAAAACAATGACAATTGGCGAATTACTTCAGGTAGCTCCACAGACAGCACCGGTTCTTATGGAAGTTGGAATGCATTGTCTTGGATGCCCGGCTTCACAGGGTGAGTCTCTTGAAGAAGCAGCAATGGTTCATGGAATTGATGCAGATCTTCTTATCGCAAAGATCAACGCACTCTTAGCAGCTGAAGCATAGACCGTGAATAAATAAAAGATATAATTTAACGGGGACGACAGATCATTAATCTGCCGTCCCCGTCTTTTTTCGCCAAGTTAAAAATTGTGGATTTGTCTGTTATTTAAATGAAGTCAGAGTCTGTATTGCGTTTTTGGCAAGGATCATATCACAGTGTTCTTCCAGAAATGCAAGTGATATACCACCACCCTGTTCCGGTGAACCATACTCGGAGAGCATATTACAGATACGGTTAAAATCAGAAGACGGATGCTCTCCCTGTGCAAGTGTCAGGATGTACATGTTCTCTGCTTCATCCTTGTAAAGTGTGTTCGGACCATCATACATCTCAGCTAAAAAATGACTGGCATGAATCACACTGTCAAGTCTTGAGAAAGAGAAAAGCCGGACCGGTGGAACAGAAGGTTCAGCAGGAGCTGCTTCTTTGGCTTCTGAAGCAGGAGCCTGTTCCTGGACCGGAGTATCGGCAAGTGCTTCCGGGTTCTCCGGGAGCTGGGATACAGCCTCTTTCATCTGGCGGAGAATGTCGAGAAAATCTTCGGCTCCGTCAAGCTTTTTCAGATGTTCCAGCACGGATTTGTGCTTATCAGCAGCTTCGTCCGCAGGAGTAGGTGTGAATCTGGAAAAACGGGTATCCAGTTCATCCGGATCATCAACTTTGGTTATATTCAGAACGATAGAATCACCGGCGGTCGGGATTGCTTCGATCATCAGTGGCAGATTGTCGCTTTCGAATCCAAATTCAGAAGCGGCCTGCTGCATCATCTCGCGGAATAAAGACTTTGCCTTCTCGGAGCCGTAAGCAAGCTCGCTGAGCTTTAACTGTCTCTGGGCGAGATCATCACGGGTAAGTGTGCAGCGGATCTGATTATCATTTATCTTTTCTATCTTCATAAAGTATCACTTCCTATTCAATCAAAAATCTATCTGAACAATTACTAATAGTATAAACAAAAAACGGAACGATGTAAACAAAATAAAAAATAAAAAATGCTTGCTTTTTTATAAACTCTTTCTTATAATGGCGTTACAGGAAAATAAGACAGACCAGTCAATCGCACAAATCTTGAATTTATCATACGCATTTCGCACACAGCGTACAGAATCAAGTACATTCAGGTCATATCAGACGATTTATCAACAGAACCTAACAATTGAACCGAAGTATGGACAGTGATCATTTTCTTGTCATCGGAAAAAGCACAGGAGAAGTAATATATCACAAGTGTTGCCTTATGGTCGCTTTTTGCCGTAAAAACTGTCTGACTCAAGGGGGAAATATGGACGAGCAAGAGAAAAAGTATCAGGATTTATTTACAGAACTGACAAATTATGAGCGTAGTGGTGTCCGGATGCAGATGAATGGCTTTCCGGCAAGTCCGCTTCAGATCGTGTCAGCGCATATGGTAAGAGAAGAAAGTAATTATATGCGGGATTATATTCTGGATGAACAGGGAATGATCCGTGAACTGGATTTTAACAGTATAGGAACAGACCATTCACAGGTGGAATGAAAAGAGCAGAGCCCCCTCGCCAGGACATGACCTGTGGAGAATGGAAATAGTTCTCAGATGTGTACAAATGGTAGATATATGTGGTATAATAACCTAAAGTATGCGCATATTACAAGCTTAGTTAAGCTGTGAAAATATGCTGCAAACAGGAGGTGTCATGTGGACGAAAGAAGAATGACCAATGAGCAAAGGGAAAGAGAGCGCAGACGCAAAGCTGCGGCAGCAAGAAAAGCTGCTGCAAGATACGAGGATCCGGGCGTAGGTTATCAGAGACGGAGAAGAGCAAGAAAAAGACGTCGCCGTGTCAGAAACGTGTGTATTGCATTGCTGGTGATCTTTATAGTTGTCATTGGGCTTGCCGGTGGAACAATATACTGGATAAAGTATGGGCCGACAAAAGAAACCTATGATTTGAATAAATATTTTGGAATTACGGCAAAGTCGCAGATGGGTGTAACGATCAACAACGAGGTACTGGATGCTCAGGCAATTACAGAAGGCGGAACTGCATATCTGTCTTATAACTTTGTACAGGATTATATCAGCGATCGTTTTTACTGGGATTCCAATGAGCATATACTTTTGTATACACTGCCGAGAGATATGGTAAAGGTAGCGGCAGACAGTAAGGATTATTCTGTTTTAGATACTGTGAACAGTGAGGATTATACAATTGTAAAGACAGAAGGAGATACAGCATATATTGCACTGGATTTCCTGCAGAAATATGCAAATTTTGACTACGAAGTTTATAAAGATCCGGCAAGAGTCGTGATCACCAGTAAGTTTGGAGAGCGTCAGACGGCAAAGGTTAAGGATGATTCCCAGGTAAGGATTCTGGGAGGTGTAAAAAGTCCGGTGCTCGAAGAAGTGAAAAAGGGAGATAAGCTTACGGTTCTTGAAGATGTAAGTGACTGGAAAAAAGTCTGTACAAAGTCCGGAATTGTCGGGTATATTCAGAAGTCAAAGCTGAAGGATGCCAAGAAAGAGACAATCTCAAGAGAATTTGAGGAACCGGATTATACAGGAATCAAGAAAGATTACAAGATCAATCTGGTATGGCATCAGGTCACAAGTGAAGCTGCCAACGAAGGGATTGAAGATGCGCTTGCAGCTACAAAAGGACTCAATACGATTTCCCCTACATGGTTCAGTGTAACGGATAATTCCGGAAATATCAGTTCCATTGCAAGTACAGACTATGTGGATTATGCACATCAGTGTGGACTGGAAGTATGGGCGCTGGTGGATAATTTCGACCAGAATGTAGACGATATGGAGCTGCTCAGTCATACTTCAAGCAGGGAGAATCTGGAGAATCAGCTGGTAAATGCAGCACTTCAGAATGGAATTGACGGAATCAACGTGGATTTTGAACAGATACCGACGGATGTCGGAGAGCATTACATTCAGTTTATCCGGGAGCTTTCTGTGCTGTGCCGGGTGAACAATCTGGTCCTTTCTGTAGATAATTATGTGCCGAAGGGTTATAACACACATTATCACAGAGAAGAACAGGGGGTTATGGCAGATTATGTGATCATTATGGGATATGATGAACATTTTGCCGGTTCCTATGAAGCAGGTTCTGTGGCATCTTACAATTATGTAAAAGAGGGAATTGAAGAAACCCTGCGGGATGTACCGGCAGATAAGGTGATCAATGCAGTGCCATTCTATACAAGGCTGTGGAATGAGACACCGAAGACGGACGAAGAGCGTGCGGAAGATCAGGGAACCGAGGCTGCAAGCTATTCAATGAAAGTTACCAGCGAAGCACTTGGCATGGAAGAAGCGGCACAGCGGGTAAGCGAAGCCGGAGCAACTGTGACATGGGATGATACGGCGAAGCAGAACTATGCAGAGTGGCAGGGAGATAACGATTCAACCTACAGGATCTGGCTGGAGGATGCTTCTTCACTTGAAGTCAAACTCGGACTTATGAAGGACAATAATCTGGCAGGAACGGCGGCATGGAAACTTGGATTTGAGACTTCCGATATCTGGGATCTGATTCAGAAATATGTAAACTGATTACATAATGAGAAAGGTATAGAAAAGAGCTTTCCATGCATATATTTGTAAAAATATATGCAGGAGGCTCTTTTTTTGAATAAAAAAATCAGTGAAATGGTAAAAAGGGGGAAAACTATTTTCAAGAGCAAAATAAAGTGGATTCTGGCTCTTATTTTACTGACGGGATGTATTTATGGCAGCTATACATTAAGCAGGTATACCGAGGCGGATCAGGTGGAGGCAAAGCAGGCTCAGGTAATCCTGGATGCCGGACACGGGGGAAGTGATCCGGGAAAAATCGGGCTGAATAACCTTCTGGAAAAGGATATCAATCTGGCGATTACTGAGAAAGTGAAAAAATGTCTGGAAAAGGAAAAGATAACAGCAGAGCTTACAAGAAAAGAGGATAAAGGGCTTGTAACAACAGGAGACGGAAGTAAAAAGACAGAAGATATGCAGGCAAGAGTGAAGATGATCAACGAGACGAAACCTGTCCTTACAGTGAGTATCCATCAGAACAGCTATGAAGACCCGGAAATTCATGGAGCGCAGGTGTTTTATTACAGCCATTCCCGGGAAGGAGAGGCTGTTGCGAAGATCCTGCAGGAAAGTTTGCAGGAGATTGATCCGGAAAATCACAGGCAGGCAAAAGCAAATGAGACCTATTATCTTCTGAGGCGGACAAAAGTGCCTACGGTGATCGTGGAATGCGGCTTTCTGACTAATCCGGAAGAGGCAGAAAAATTGTCGGGAGAAGAATATCAGGAGCAGGTTGCAGAAGCTGTTGCAAAAGGAATCGCAAAATGTCTGGAATACCTGAACGAGTATGGAAATTAAAATTGCCATGCCATGTGGATAATGCTATAATGAAACACATGGAAACAATAATAAAAAAAATAGACAGAAACCAAATAGATCAGGTGATTATGGAAGAAGCCGGTTCAATCCTGAAGAACGGCGGTCTGGTGGCATTTCCGACAGAGACAGTCTACGGACTGGGGGCAAATGCGCTTGATGAGGAGGCAGCGAAAAAGACCTATGCAGCAAAAGGACGCCCGTCAGACAACCCGCTTATCGTCCATATTGCGAGACTGGAGGATCTGGGTGCGATCGTTGAATCTGTACCACTTATTGTAGATGAGATCGCGGCACATTTCTGGCCAGGGCCACTTACGATGATTTTCAATAAGAACGAAAAAGTTCCGCTGGGAACAACCGGTGGTCTGGAAACGGTCGCTGTGCGTATGCCGGATGATGAGATTGCCCGTGAGCTGATCCTTGCAGGAGGCGGATATGTATCAGCACCAAGTGCCAACACATCCGGAAGACCGAGCCCGACGACAGCACAGCATGTGGCAGAGGATTTAAGTGGCAAGATCGAGATGATTCTGGATGGAGGAAGTGTAGATATCGGAGTAGAGTCTACGATTCTGGATATGACGGTGACACCACCGATGATCCTGAGACCGGGAGCGATCACAAAAGAGATGTTAAGTGAAGTGATCGGTGAGGTGGCTGTAGATGAAACTTTGATTTCAGAGAACAGCACAAAAGCACCGAAAGCACCGGGAATGAAGTACCGTCACTACGCGCCGAAGGCAGAGATGATCATTGTTGACGGAGAGCCTGAAGAGGCTGTTCGGGCGATCAAGCAGATTGCTTACGAGCAGGTAAGACTTGGATATAAGGTGGGGATCATTGCGTCTAATGAATCGGTTGATCAGTATACGACCGGTGTAGTAAAATGCATAGGTTCCCGTGTGAATGAAAAGACGGTTGCGAGAAACCTTTATAAAGTCCTACGTGAATTTGATGAAGAGGAAGTTGATTACATTTACAGTGAAGCATTTCCGGAGGCAGGTATCGGAACTGCGATCATGAACCGGCTGGGCAAAGCAGCAGGACATCATGTACTGCAGGCATCTGAGATCACGAAGCTTCAGGATTACCGCAGGATTGTATTTGTGAGCAACAGCGCGAACTGTCGTGCTCCGATCGCAGCAGCAATTCTGAAAAAGCAGCCGCTTTTCCAGGAATACGAGGTGTGTGCGAGAGGACTTGTGGTTCTCTTCCCGGAGCCACTGAATCCGAGAGCAGAAGAACTTCTGGCGAGACATCATATTGAGACAGAAGGATATGAGACTGTTGCATTATCAGAAGAGGAATTTGGGGAAGATACGCTTGTTCTGGCAATGCAGGATAGTATCAAACAAAAGATACAGAATGATTATCCGGGAAAAGGACAGGTTTATACACTATGTGAATTTGTAAATGGAAGCAAAGAGGTTCCGTCTGTATATGGTCAGACACAGGAACAGTATGAGCAGATGTATGAGCTGATCCAGGGGTATGTCAAAAAACTTGCCAATAAGTTAAACGAGGAGGCAAAAAACAAATGTCAAATGTACACGTAATGGATCATCCGCTGATTCAGCACAAAATCGGGATTATCAGAAGAGAGGAAACAGGTTCAAAGGATTTCAGAATGATGATCGGTGAGATTGCAATGCTGATGTGCTATGAGGCAACCAGAGATCTGAAATTACAGGATGTCGAGATCCAGACACCGATCTGCAAGATGACAGCAAAAGAGCTTGCAGGAAAGAAGCTTGCTGTTGTTCCGATCCTGAGAGCAGGACTTGGAATGGTAGAAGGTATGCTTGCGATGATTCCGGCTGCAAAAGTAGGTCATATCGGTTTGTTCCGTGATCCGGAAACTCTTGAACCGGTAGAATACTACTGCAAACTTCCGGCTGACTGTGAAGAAAGAGAAGTATTTGTAGTAGATCCGATGCTTGCTACGGGAGGATCCTGTATCGCAGCGATCCAGATGCTGAAGAACAGAGGCGTAAAAAATATCCGTTTTATGTGTATTATTGCAGCACCGGAAGGAGTAAAGAAGCTTCAGGAAGCTCATCCGGATGTTGAAGTGTATATTGGAGCATTGGATGAAAAGTTAAATGAACATGGATATATTGTTCCGGGGCTCGGAGATGCCGGAGACCGTATTTTCGGAACAAAATAGAGGAACCGATTATGAGTGGAAAAAGACAGGATTATATTTCCTGGGATGAATATTTTATGGGAGTTGCCATTCTCTCGGGAAGACGGTCAAAAGATCCGAATACCCAGGTGGGATGCTGTATCGTAAGTGCAGATAACAAAATTCTGTCAATGGGATACAACGGTCTGCCACGAGGCTGTTCGGATGATGAATTTCCGTGGGAACGGGAAGGTGAGGATCCGCTGAAGACAAAGTATGTATACACCGTACACAGTGAACTGAATGCAATCTTGAATTACAGTGGAGGAAGTCTTGAAGGAGCCAAACTTTATGTATCGCTTTTTCCGTGCAATGAATGCGCAAAAGCGATCATTCAGAGTGGAATCAAAGAAGTAATCTATGATTCAGACAAGTATGCAGATACAACTTCTGTAAAAGCATCTAAAATGATGTTTGACTGTGCCGGGGTGCGATACCATCAGTATCACCGGACCGGGCGAAAAGTGGAAATTGAATTATAAAAGATATGGGGAAGTGCCATTGGACTGTGAAGTGCAGACAGTGGCGCTCTTTTTTTATAGGAAATTCTTTTCAGAGGTAAAAAACATATCTGTGTGAAAAAGTTCATAAGATAGAGCAGGAGGTGGCGGAGCATGAAAAGAAGAGGATCATGGCAGATAAACTTTATTGTCAGGGCTTTGACAGGAATGGGCAGTATTTTTCTGGTCAATCAATGGATGGACTATAGAAACATTCCTGTTTCTGTCGGACTAAATGTCCTGTCATTTTTTGTGTCCGGATGTCTTGGAATTCCGGGAGTTGCCATGCTTTATGGGATTATGTTTTATCAGTTTATGTAGGTGTTGCGCAAAACGTTTTTTTCTGGTTTAAAGCTATGGACAAAGGGAAAAGTGGCGCATATAATACGTCTTACAAGAGAGGCAAAGCAATAAGTTAGAAAATCAAAAAATCAGTTTCAGCAGTATTTATATTCTGATAAATACTGTGTCAAAAAAGGAATGCAAACGTGTTCCGTCATATGCCATTCGGCATTTGATTCAAAGTTTGAAAGAAAAAGGGCGGACATGCCGGAAAGGAGCAGAGCAAAGAATCGACAGAGAAATTTTAATTTGTGATCCAGAAGAAGAGTATGTCAAAAGACTTGCGGAGGCGCTGCTTTTGAAAAAAGAGGTGACAGCAGGAGTGCGAATCTGTTCGTCGCCGGAAATGGTACAGGAGTTACTGAAGATTGGTCTGATAAAGGTATTGTTGATCAGTGAGGATGTTCCATATGAAAAAAGAAAGCAGATTTTTACCGGGAAGAGAATTATTCTGACGAGACAGCATTGTGTGGATCTGGGAGAGGAGGAAACGGAGCTTCGGAAATATCAGCCGGTTGACGGACTGATGACCGGGATTTTAAAAGGCCTTCAGGAGGAGAAGTTTCCGGGATCGTGTGCGGATAACGGAAATGGAAGAATCCTTGGAGTATATTCACCGGTTCACAGAATTGGAAAGACAACGTTTTCACTGAAACTTGGGAAAGCACTGGCACAGTCAGAGGACGTGCTGTATCTGAATCTGGAAACCTATGCAGGCATGGGAGGATATTTCCGGGATCAGGATGCTCCTGATCTGGCAAATGTTCTTTACTATGCAAAACAGGAAAGAGATGATATCGGGATACGGATTGCATCCATGGTAAAAAGAATGGGTGATCTGGACTATATCCCACCAATGAAAGTATGGACAGATCTTCGTGCTGTGCATATAGAGGAATGGAAAACTCTATTTGAAAGACTGATCGGCCAAAGTGTATACAGCGTGATCATTCTGGATATCGGAAATGGGATGGAGGATGTGTTTCAGCTGTTAAGGCTGTGTGACCAGATTCTCATGCCGTGTGCGGAGGATGTATATGCGATGGCAAAAATTGCGCAGTACCAGCATATGTTGAAGGTACTGCGGTATCAGGAGCTGGAGTCGCGTACCATGTATATCAATATGAGGAAAAATATGCGTCAGACAGTAAAAGAAACAGTTGAGTTATTAAAAGAAAGTACAGAAAAGAGGTTCTTCTATGCGGAGGGCAGAACAACTTCATGAAGAAATTCTGGCGCAGATGGATCTGTCGAAGGAAGCAAGCGATGAAGAGCTGCTGGAACTGATCCACAGGATACTGGAAGAAAAATCGAAAGAAGAGTTCATTCCGCTTGGAGAAAAGGCAATTCTCGGGAGAGAGCTTTTTAACGCGTTCAGGAAGCTGGATATCTTGCAGGAGCTGATCGAGGATGAAGAGATTACGGAAATTATGATCAATGGAACGCAGCCGATTTTCATCGAGCGTAACGGAAGGATTTATGAAACCGATAAAAAGTTTCTTTCAAAGGGAAAGCTTGAAGATGTGGTTCAGCAGATGGTAGCAGGCTGTAACAGGGTTGTCAATGAGGCAACACCGATCGTAGATGCGAGACTGGAGGATGGATCCAGAGTAAATGTGGTGCTGCCGCCGGTTGCGCTTAATGGACCGATTGTTACGATCAGAAAGTTTCCGAAAAGCAGGATTACGATGGAGACGATGATCGACACAGGTTCTATCGGAAAAGAAGCGGCGGCAATGCTGATCCAGGCCGTGAAGGCAAAGTATAACATTTTTATCAGCGGAGGGACAGGATCAGGAAAGACAACCTTTCTGAATGTATTGTCGGATTTTATTCCGAAAGAAGAACGTATTATTACCATTGAGGACAGCGCGGAACTGCAGATCACAGGGATTCCCAATCTGGTGCGGCTTGAAGCACGGAATGCAAATGTAGAAGGAACAGGCGAAATCAATATCCGTGATCTGATCAGGACAGCACTCCGGATGCGACCGGAGAGGATTATTGTCGGTGAAGTCAGAGGAGAAGAAGCACTGGATATGTTACAGGCATTTAATACAGGTCATGACGGGTCGATCAGTACCGGTCATGCGAACAGTCCGGATGATATGATGAGCAGACTGTCTACAATGGTACTGATGGGGATTAAACTTCCGCTGGAAGCAGTTATGCGTCAGATCGCTTCCGGAATCGATATCCTGGTACATCTGGGACGCCTTCGGGACAAGAGCAGGAAAGTATTGGAAATCATGGAGGTATTGGGATATGAAAAAGGAGAAATCAGGCTTCAACCGTTATTTTCCTTTCAGGAGACGGGAAGTAAGGATGGAAAAATCCAGGGGGAGTGGGTGAAAAGGTCCACACTTACACGGACGGAAAAACTTATGGCGGCAGGGTATCAGCCGGAAGGAGTATGCCCTGGCGATAACGGAAAGTATTCTTCTGGTGTTTCTGATTGCCATGCTGTTCTATTCAAGACTATGGATGATGGCAGTGCTTTTTCCTCTGGGAATGAAGTATTACGAAAGGATGATCTGTCAGGTGGAGGAAAAAGGGAAGAGACGTTTTGAAAGACAGTTCCAGGATGCGCTTCAATCACTGGAAGCGCAGCTGAATGTGGGATACTCTATGGAGAACGCAATCAAAGAGGTACAGAGAGACCTGCAGATCATGTATGACAGGCATACACTTATTGTACGGGAATTTACGTATATGGTAAGGCAGCTGAATCTGAACATAACCGCGGAAGCTGCCTGGAAGGATTTTGCTGCAAGGGTAGCACTTCCGGAGGTGGATACATTTGTCACTGTATTTTCCCTGGCAAAGAGGAGCGGAGGCGACAGTATTCTGATCATTAAAAATGCGGTTAGACAACTTGGTGATAAAGCGGAAGTAAAAAGAGAAATCGATACCGTAATTGCAGCGAAAAAAATGGAATTTCAGATTATGTCAGTGATTCCTTTGGGAATTATTGGTTATATGCGTCTGAGCTTTCCGGAATTTATGGCGGGGTTATACGGGAATCTGCCAGGAGCGGCTTTTATGAGTATTTGTCTTGGAGCTTACATTGCTGCCTGGAGACTTGGATGCAAGATTGTGGAAATCGAGGTATAGAAATGTGGTTTTGTATCGGAATGTATTTCTTTCTCGGAGCTTGTGCATGGATGTATTTCAAGAAGAAATCACTTTTCAGAAAATGGGACAGGCTTCTCAGGCAGATATTTTTTTTGATGTTGGCGGTGACAAGTCTGGCATTTTTGTCGGAAATCGTGCAGAAGACAGGGACGGAAAACTCTGAAACCATGCAGATAAAGCGGAACGGGTACGGGGAAGGACAAAAAGAAGCGGCGCTTTCTATGCAGGTTGAAGGAGAAAAAAAGCAGGATATAGAAATTCGTGTGTCACCGAAGATTTACAGTGAAAAGCGGCTGGAAAAGGAGTTTCAGAAAGCGAGGAAAGAGCTTGCAAAAGTGATTTCCGGGGAAAATAAGGATCTGTCGCATATAAAGACAGATCTGAATCTGGTAACAGCATTAGACGATTTTCCGTTTTCGATTTCCTGGGAACTTAGCAGATATGATGTAATGGATTCGCTTGGGAGACTGGATCAGGAAAAAATCCGGGAAGAAGATCCGGAGAATCAGGGGATTGGGATGAATATTACCGGAGTTCTGCATTATGAAGATAAGGTATATCCGTGTGAGATGGATCTTGTTATTTTTGCAGGACAGGAGAAAACGCTTTCCACGAAAGAGCGGGTTCTGGAACTGGTAAGATTACAGGACAGTGCTACAAGGCAGAAAGCATATCTTACACTGCCACCCAGTCTGGACGGAAGAAGAATTGCCTGGACAGAGGAGAAAGATTCAAAAGTGATTCCGATTCTGATGCTCGGAATGGCGATAAGCATTCTGCTTGTCGGAAGAGAAATACAGAAAGAAAGCAATCGGAAGAAGACGAAAAAAGAGCAGATGATGCTGGATTATCCGGAAATTATCACAGAGTTTACGATGCTGACCGGTGCCGGAATGACAGCAAAAAATGTGTGGAAAAGGATTGCGGAAGATTATGGGATCACCAGGGGAAAAACGGGAAGAAAAAGAGAAGCATATGAAGAAATCTGGAAAACCTGGCAGGAAATGAAAAGTGGGATTCCAGAGATGGAATGTTATGAAAGATTTGCAAGAAGATGTGATCTGATTCCGTATATGAAAATGGGAGCACTTCTTTCACAGAATCTGAAAAAGGGTGCAAAAGGAATTTCTGAAATGCTTCGTATGGAGGCAGTACAGGCACTGGAGGACAGAAAGAGCAGGGCGAGACAGCTGGGAGAAGAGGCAGGAACCAGACTTTTGATCCCAATGCTTTTGATGCTGATCATCGTGATTACGATCGTAGTTGTACCGGCATTTTTGTCGATCCAGGTGTAGGAGGTGAGAGAATGAAGGCGGTAAAAAAGAAGCTGTGGACAGGATGGATCAGAATTCAGAAGATTCTGACGGAAAAAGACGGGATATCAACGGTAGAATTGATCCTTGTACTGGTTGTCATTATCGGTCTGGTTATCATTTTTAAGAAACAGCTTAATGAACTTGTAACTAAAATATTTGAAAAAATAACGAATGAAAGTTCAGGAATCTAAAATAAAAATTTTATTTCAGAAGTGAGTGTGTACAGAGATGAAAAAAATGGTAAAGGGAGAGATTACTGTGTTTCTAAGCCTGGTCTTTCTTCTGCTTCTTACTCTGGTTGGGGCTTTGCTGGAAAGTGCCTCGATCCAGCTGGCAAAGAATGAGAGAAGAGCAGACGCAGGCAGGGCAGTGGAATCTGCGTTTGCAGAATATCAGAAAGATCTTCTGGAGCGATATGGTATTTTTGCAATAGAAGGCAGTTATGAATCCGGAACAATGTCTGAAGAAAATATTTTAAACCGACTGTCCTTTTACGGGGCAGAAAATATAGAAACAGAGATTGCGGCAATCCGTTATCTGACAGACCAGAATGGGAAAGAATTTCTGCGGCAGGCGGTTGAATACGAGAAAATGAAGACAGGAGCTGCGGCGATAGAGAATCTGACGGGAAAGGTATCCGAATGGAAGGAGCAGGAACTGAAAGCAAATGAATATGGGAAAGAGAATATAGAGACGAGTAAAGAACTTGACCAGATGCTGGAAAGTGAAAAAGAAGAACTTCCTGCAGAAAATAATCCATTGGCGGATATTGTGGATATACAGGCGCAAGCACTGTTAAATCTGGTCAGCCCGGAAGGATTTACGCTGTCATCGAAAGCTGTAAAGTCAGAAGAGACTGTATCGAACCGAAAGCTCAGGCAGGGATACGGAACCATGAAGGAAAAAGATAATGGAGCCGGAGATACCATTTTTTTCAATCTGTACCTTATAGATAAGTTTGGCAATGCTGCAAATAAGAAAAAGAATACGGTACTGGACTATGAGATGGAGTATTTGTTAGGAGGAAAGGCGAGCGACAAGGACAATCTGGAATATGTGATCGGGAGAATCCGAATCCTTCGATTTGCAGTGAATTATGGATATTTGCTGACCGATAAGGACATGCAAATGGAGGTGGATACCCTTGCAACGACACTGAGTGCGGTGTTTCTTTCACCGGAGATCAGACCTGTGATCAAGCATGCGCTGCTTCTTGCATGGGCTTATGGAGAAAGCCTTACGGATGTTAAGACGCTTCTGGCAGGGAAGAAGGTTCCGGCTGTAAAGAGTAAGGAGAGCTGGAATCTAACGTTGGATGGTCTGCTTGAACTGGCAAAGAACAGAAGTATTCCGGAAGGGAAGGAGACAGAAGAGGGAAATTCTTATGAGCAGTATCTGCAAATGATGCTGGTTTTAAAATCAAAGGAAGAACTGTCGATGAGAGCATTGGATCTGGTGGAAATGAATCTGCGATTCGGAATGGAGAAAACGTTTTTTCGGGCAGATGCCTGCGTATCAGGAGCAGACTTTGACATGACATGTTATCTGAGAAGAGGAATCCGGTATCAGTATCATATTTTATATCAATATCAGTAACAAAAAATGAAAATGTTAGGAGGTGGATACAGGTGTCTTTTCTGAGGACAATCGAAATAATAAATAAAATTCCTTTGATGATGTACAGAAAAATATTGAATTACAAACACATATTTGATATTCGCAGAAAGGAGGAAGGATTTGATTTTCTACCTGATTTGATCGCCATATCTTGTGTCAAAGAAAAGGCATCTGTATCTGCCTCGGTAACAGTAGAAGCTGTACTTTGTGTTCCGTTGTTCCTATATGCGGCGGTGAGCCTGATCTGGATGCTGGAGCTCAGAAGCATCCAGTCTGCAGTAAGATGCGGACTGCAGAGTGCAGGAAAGCAGGTGGCAGAGAGTTTTGCAGAAATTCCCGTGCTGAACCCGATAAGTCTGCATGCAGATCTTGTAAATGCGGTCGGGAAAGAAAGAATGGATCGAAGTATGATTGTTGGCGGAAGCGGAGGAGTCAGCTGTAAAAGATCCTGGGCGATACCGGGAATGGGAGTGCTGGAACTGACGGCAGAATATGAAGTAGAATTGCCGGTTCCTGTCTTTCATATTCCGGTACTGCATTATAAAGAAAAAATGAGGATGAAGACATGGACCGGTTATGTAAAGACCTACGAAGCAGGAATTGGAGATAATGAACTTGTATATGTGACAGAAACAGGGATCGTATATCACCGGAATTATCAGTGCACTTATCTGGAACCGTCCGTGCGCAGTGTTGCGAAAACACAGTTAGGGGAACTGAGAAACAGCAGTGGAGGAATTTATCATTTGTGTGAACGGTGTGGATGGATGCCGGGAAATGATGGAAACTGCTATGTCACAGATTACGGGGATCGTTATCATACTTCATTATCATGCAGCGGACTGAAGAGAAAAGTTTATACAGTTCCGCTGTCAGAAGTAAAAGGAAAAGGAGCATGTTCGAAATGTGGTGGAAAATAGCAAAATTGGCAGGATTATTTTTTTTAGGATTCGGAGCAGCACAGGATATAAAATATCAGAAAATCTCGACAGAATATCTGCTTGCAGGAAGCTGTGCGGCGATTCTGTACCGTGCATTATTTGGACGGATGCATTGGAGTGTATGGGTTGCCGGACTGGGATGTGGAATTGTATTTCTCATGATATCGAAATGGTCACAGGAGGGAATAGGGTACGGAGACAGCTGGATGATCCTGAATATGGGTATTTTTCTTGGGATCTGGAATCTGCTTGGAATGCTGATGCTTGCATTTCTTGTGGCTGCGATGGCAGCAGGAGCAGGTCTTTGGAGCGGAAAATGGAAAAGGACGACAAGAATGTCATTTTATCCTTTTCTTCTGATCGGCTATCTGGGGACATTTATATGGTAAAGCTAAAAGGAAGTACAGTAGTTGAGATGGCGTATCTGATGCCGGTAGTATTGCTTTGTTGGATGGCAGTCATTTTCGCACTTTTTTATTACCATGATAAAAATATTATCGGTGGGGCGGCATATGAGACTGCGATTGTCGGAAGTGAAGAATGGCGATGGCAAAAGGAAATAGAAGATGGAAAAATGGAGCAGTATTTTCAGAAAAGAATTGAAAACAAACTGATATTTTTTGATACAGTATCGGTGGAAACTGCGGTAGTAAAAGATGAATTTGAAGTGACAGCAGGAGCGCAAAAGAGAAAAATGCGCGTATCTGTTAAACGCAGTGCGGCACTGACCGTGCCAGAGGAAAAAATACGCAGGAAAAAAGTATTGCAGGAGATTGTAGAAAGGGACCAGGAGGAATGAGAGAAGAGTACGAAAGAGATTTACATCATGCCTGGATGATTCTGGAAACAGATGAGCTATATAAAGAAGATTATCAGATGCGGATGCTGATGGAAAATGCGATTCCCGGACTCTTGTCAGTAAGAGGGCAGGGAAAAGATGATAAAAGCCAGTACCGCTACGAGATCAGTGGGAAGATATCCGTGAAAGCAAAGGGAGAAAAAGAGCACTGGAAATTTGCAGATCTGGAAAATTTTATGAGACAGTTTATCCAGGTGCTTTATGCAGTGAAGAATTATCTGCTGGACGTGAACTGTCTGAGCCTGGATCCGGGACATATTTATGTATCGGATGAAATCTATTACTTTTGTTATTGTCCGGGACTGGAAGGTAATATTCTGGAAAAGTTTCATGAGCTTACAGAGTATTTTGTCAGGGAGACAGATTATGAACAGAAAGAGGCAGTCTATCTGGCATATGAATTACATAAGGCTTCAATGGAAGAAAATTATAATATTGAGTATGCGCTGGAGCGGATACTGGAGAAAAAGGAGAATGAAATGGAGAGTATACAGCCGGAGAAAAAAGCAGGATATGATCTGCAGGAGGAACTGATCCTGGATGACTGGATTGCAGAACAGGAAATGAAAGGGCAGGTTGTAAAGGACAGACAGAGCGTCTGGGGATTTCTGAATCAGCGCCTTCAGAAACGTAGAAAAAAACGGGAATCCCAATGGGATGAGATAATGGCGGATGATTCAGAGGAATAAGTAAGATAGGACATGTTTTTCTTTTTACTACATTTTCCAGTTTATGGAAAGAAGTACTTGTAAAACAATTACGTGTTTTTTATAATAAAAATGATTATGTAATTGGTAACAAAAGCAAAAAAGAAGTGCCTTTTCCACAGGAGGAAGTAACTGTTACTGTTCCGGCGTGAGCTGTGATTGTCCGGTTGACAATGGCAAGACCAAGACCGGTGCCGTCTGGTTTGTAAGTGACAAAAGGATCAAAAATCGTGTCGAGATATTCCGGTGAGATTCCACATCCGGTATCAGATATGGTAATCTGAAGCATTTGATCTTTGAGGATTGCTTCCAGACGGATTGAACCGGCAGACGAAATGGCTTCACGGGCGTTTTTTAAAAGGTTGAGAATCGCTTCATGCAGCTTTAATCTGTCGGCCGTCAGAGATGGAAGATCAGGGGCTATCAGAGAAGAGAATCCAATGTCGGTATCTACGCAGGAGGCGGCAAAGGACAGGCAGATCTGTCCCAAAAAGTCCTGTGCAGAAAACGTGCTCAGATGCAGATGTTCACTGTTATTATAGGCAGACAGCTCCTGCAGCAGAGAGATTGTGTATTCAATGTCTTCGCGAAGCTCTGACCAGTGGCTGAAATCTCTGGTTTCAGGGTGACTGGACTCTATGAGCTGAAAGGTACTGTAGATCAGCGTCAGTGGATTGCGAACTTCATGACTGATCTTGCTGATTGTATATTGCTGTGAATCCAGGAGTTTCTGAAGTAATTCACGAATTTCCGGACTGGAATTCATAAGCTGATGTAACTTTTCATAATCATTTGCAGTAAATGGCATGGTAACGACCATCCTTTCCATGATATAAAGTAGTTGTAGTTTATCATTGAAAGTCTGGTTCGTAAACAAATTCGAGATTAATCGAAGAAAATGTAGAAAGAAGGAAAAAACATGAGGGATGAGAACTGTATTTTTTGTAAAATCGCAAATGGAGAAATTCCATCTGCAACCATATATGAGGATGATGATTTCAGAGTAATTTTGGATCTTGGACCGGCGACAAAGGGACATGCACTGATCCTGCCAAAAGAACATGCGGCAGATATTTATTCTATTGATGAAGAACTGGCAGGAAAAGCATTTAAGCTTGCAAAGAAGATCACAACAAGATTAAAAGATGTACTTGGATGTGACGGCTATAATATCGTACAGAATAACGGGGAAGTGGCCGGTCAGACCGTATTCCATTTCCATATGCATCTGATTCCGAGATATAAAAATGACAAGAGCGGATTCGGCTGGAAACCGGGTAAACTTACAGATGAAGATCGGGATGAAATCCTGGAAAAACTGAAAGAAAAATAAAATAGTGAGGTACTGGAGTGAGTTTTCAGAATAAGAATAAAAAGGAATTCGAGAACGTGTACTATAAAAATAAGTTCAACGTTTATCGGATAGCAATGGATTATTCTGGCAGTCACAAAGAGTCAGCGGAAGAGATATTCCAGGAGGTTTTTCTAAAACTATATACACACTTTGATACAGTGGATGAAGAATACATGGCAGCATGGCTGGTAACAACAACGAAAAATACAGCTATCAATTATATGAAGAAGCGGGCAAGAGAATGTCCGAAGGCAGATATTGAGCTGTTTTCGGATCTGTACTCGAAGGAATATGCGGAAAGTGCAGAGGAGCATGTATTCCACAAAATTTTACAAAAAGAAAAAGTGGGTTATGGATGGACGATTCTGGATGCATTGTACGAAGAAAATGAAAACTGGTACGAAGCAATTACCATGGTTTACTGTCTGGAGAGAAAACAAAAAGATGTGGCTGAATCTATGGGGATCAGTATCCAAGCACTGACGGGTGTACTGTACAGAGCAAGAAAATGGGTAAAGATACATTACAATTCTGATGATTACACAAAATAGCACCGATGGATATGTAAAGAAAACAGGTGTCGTTCCGGCACCTGTTTTTGAACAATGTAAATAACTGTTGTTAAAAAATTATTTGGAAGCAGCATCTTCGATCAGACCGATAATTGTCTTGATCGGATCCTGCTGAGAAGACTGATTCATTGCATTTATGAAGTCTTCACGGGAATCATAAAGCTTGTGGACAGCTGCGAGAAGCTTTTCATCTGTAAGCTCTTCTTCTTCCATAACCATACTGAATCCCTGACGTTCAAAAGAACGGGCATTCAGAATCTGGTCACCACGGCTTGCGTTAGCTGAAAGTGGAATCAGAAGATTTGGTTTGCGAAGAGCAAGCAATTCGCAGATTGCATTTGCACCTGCTCTTGAGATTACAACATCGGCAAGGGCGAAGAGATCTTTCAGTTCATCCTGAATATATTCAAATTGAACATAGCCGTTCAGACCGGTGAGCTTTTCATCGAGCTTGCCTTTACCACAGAGATGAACAACCTGGAAATCTTTTAACAGTTCAGGAAGAATCTTGCGTACTGCATTATTGACTGCGACTGCGCCAAGACTTCCTCCGACGATCAGGATAACTGGTTTTACTTCCTTGAAACCACAGAAAGCGCAGGCTTTTTCTTTATCTCCGGTGAAAAGCTCCTGACGGATAGGGGATCCGGTAAGGACAGCTTTATCCTGAGGAAGGGAACTTAAAGTTTCCGGGAAGTTACAGCATACTTTTGCAGCTGAAGGAATGGAAAGCTTATTAGCCAGTCCCGGAGTCATATCCGATTCGTGAATGATAACAGGAACATGGTTCTTCTTTCCGGCAATAACAACAGGAACACTTACAAATCCACCCTTTGAAAAAATTACATCCGGTTTTAACTGCTTGATCAGACGGTTGGCTTCACTGAAGCCTTTCAGGACGCGGAACGGATCCGTAAAGTTCTGAAGGCTGAAATACCGGCGGAGCTTACCGGAAGAGATACCATGATATGGAATCCCCTGCTGTTCAACCAGCTGCTTTTCCATACCGTTGTAAGAACCGATGTAATGTATGTCATACTGCAGTTCCCGAAGACGGGGAAGCAGTGCAATATTAGGTGTAACATGTCCGGCAGTACCTCCGCCGGTCAGAATGATGCGTTTCATAATAAAAATCCTCCCATTGATGGTGCGAATTAAGATTCGCAGTTGATACAGGCAGAGAGACTGCCCTGATATCATAATATTAAACAGGTGAAGGAAAAAGGTCAAGTTAAAGGGAAAAGAAATCCAAAAGAATGAGGTTTAAAATGGAAAAACATGAAGATAATCTGGATAAGCTTTTAAAAGCTGAACTGGAAAAAGAAGCCGGGGAAATCATGGAAGAAGTGGACTCGGACGAATCACTGCAGGACATTTCCTTTCCAGAAGACCTGGATGAAAAGATGTGGAGTAAAATCCAAGAATATGAAGAACAGCAGAAAGCATATGAAAAACTGTCAGATGCCGACAAGGAGGCAATCCGTCTCGGACGAGAGGTTCAGGCGCTTCGCGGAGGGGAGGATACGAAAGATCATCTTGAGAAAGATGTGGAGAGTGACAGTTATATAGATAATGTTGTGCCAATTGAGCATGTGAAGCATGAAACAGATAATAAAGCAAGTGACGACGGTACGAACGGAGAGACCGGGAAGGAAGCCGGGAAGAAGAAAGTTAAGAAGAGAAAACGGCACTGGAAGGCATATGGAATCGTGGCGATCGTGGCTGTGCTTGCTATGATGTGGAGTATGGTGAGTATTGGTGGGACGCCGTTCTTTGGGAAACTGTGGACGCAGACTATCGGAGATAGGAAGATGACACAGGTAGATACGGAGAGAGAAGATGGGGATAAGAATAAGGTCGATGAATATGATGAATTTCAAGTTTATGAAGAAATAAAGAAAAAAATGGGAGTGGATGTTGTTCGATTTTTGCAAAAATCAGATGATATGATATTGGTGCAAAGTGACATAAATGAGACATTGAAGCGGGCGTGTTTGATTTATAATAATGAAGATAATATTATTGAATATCAAATGATTTTTAATTATAAAGAACAATCTCACGGATATGATATAGAAGATAAAAAAATTAAAGAGGAACAATTTGAAGTAGATGGTAATAATATTGTTATTATTCAATATGAATTGCCAGATGAAGGCAAGGAAAGCGTGGCACAGTTTACTTACAAAGATGTTTTTTATACAATTAATACGACAATGGATGAAAAAAGTTTTAAAGAACTTTTAAAAACTTTATATTTTTTTTAAATATGGCGTGAGTTTTTTCTCTCTCGATTGTTAATATAGTGTAGAGAGGAGGCGAAAGGTGAAAAAAAGTAAAATTTTGTCGCTGATTTTGACAATGGTCATGGTTTGTACATTGTTTATCAGTACGCAAGGAGTTGTAAAGGCATCGGATGTACCGAAGTGTATTGATGGTTCTTATTTGACAAATGATGATTCCTCAGAAGTAACAGTTGGATCAATGAGTAGAGGCATATATTTGAAAAGTGGATCATCAACAATTACTAAAGTAGGACCAGGAAAAATCGGTGCGGGAGGAAACACGGTAGGGCAGAAAACGGTTTCCAAGATTACGGTTAGTGTAACTGTGGAGCGATTATTGAATGGAAAATGGGCTTATTATACTTCATGGTCAGAAACAAATTATAATTCAGTTTATGTAAGTACTAGTAAGACATTATCTGTACCAACTGGATATTATTATCGTGTAGGCTGTGTACATTACGCAAACTCAGATGTAAGCGATTCATTCACCAACGGCATTTACATCTAAAAATCACAAACCAACAACATCCCAACCCCTTACCCACCCTAACTCATCCCGCACTACCAAAAAAATATTTTTTATAAAATATTCATACGACTATCAACCGGTGCGGCAGTTAGCGAAAGTAAGGACAAGGGAACAATATGAGGGAGGGAGATGGGAAGATTCCTTTTAACACCTGTCTGAATTGCAGGTTGATAAAGTTCAACATCTCCGGTCTTGCAGACTGACAAGAGGGCGAACAGGACTGTAAAGGCCACAACTAATAAACGTATTTTCTGATTGGACAGAAAGCATATGACCAAATAATACAACCCGGTCGCGAAATATGTGAGTATGGAATATCAGAGCAAGCAAGAAGCCTAACTAATGTTAAACTGAATTAGACCAAAACAAGCAGGTCGGGATAATTCCTGACCTGCTTGTTTTGACACAAAATTGCGAAAAAATTATTTGATTACTGGTTATTGCTTAAATATTCTTTTAAAGCAAGTGAAAGCTGATCCGGGCAGGATGTTGCTTTGTATCCGCATTTGATACCTTCGATACGTGAAATTGCTTCGTGAATATCCATTCCTTCAACGAGGCGCCCGATGCCCTGTAAGTTACCGTTACATCCGCCTGTGAACTCAACATTATGAATACGTCCAGCTTCGTCTACTTCTAAGTGAATATTCTTAGAACAGACGCCGTGTGGTGTAAATTCCATGAGTATAGTCCTCCTTTATATTTATATTATTATTGTGCCTTATAAAATTGCTTCAATGATTATAACACAGCCTTATAAGAAAATGCTAGTGCATATTATAAGAAATCTGATATAATAGCTATTGTAATTTTGAAGGGAAATCTATAGATATAGATAAAAACAATATGTAAGAAAAACGGAGGATTTTCAAATGATAGGAATTATCGGAGCAATGGATGAAGAGGTTGCAATCTTAAAGGAATCGATGGAAGTTCAGGATACGATGGAACGTGCCGGAATGACTTTTGTCAAAGGTATTATGAGTGGCAAGGAAGTTGTAGTTGTAAGAAGTGGTATCGGAAAAGTCAACATGGGAATCTGCGCACAGATTCTGATTGACTGTTTTGGTGTGGATACGCTGATCAATACAGGTGTGGCAGGTTCTCTGGATGCAGATATCAACATCGGGGATATCGTGATTTCTACAGATGCAGTTCAGCACGACATGGATGTAAGTATGCTTGGCGATCCGGTAGGACAGATTCCGAGAATGGATACCTTTTCTTTCCCGGCAGATGAGAAACTTGTGAAGCTGGCAGTGGAAGTAAACAAAGAAGTGAATCCGGACATTCAGACATTTACCGGAAGAGTGCTCAGTGGAGATCAGTTTATTTCTGGCAAGGAAAAGAAGGAATATCTGGTAAAGACATTTGATGGAAAGTGTGCGGAGATGGAAGGCGCAGCAATGGCGCAGACCGCATATCTGAATAAAGTTTCGTATGTCATTATTCGTGCAATTTCGGACAAAGCTGACAACAGTGCAACGATGGATTATCCGGAGTTTGTGAAGATGGCAATCACCCATTATGTAGGGCTTGTCAAAGGTCTTGTAGAAAGAATGTAATGCGTAAGGCAGCAAAGTAAAACAGAAAAGCAGCGTCATTTTCCAGACAGGATGTCGGATTGTGGCGAACGATTAGGGAATCCAAATTCGGAGGTTTACGGTATAATGACGGTAAATCTAAGAAGGAGGATTCTTTTTATGTTGGAAATGTTCGTGGTGAGAGAAACGGTATTTTTTCTGACGGGAGTGATGATCGGGATCGGCGCGATTGCAAGACTGATTACCGGGATTTCACTGAAAAAGCTGGTAAGAGCAGCAAGTAACATGAGCAAAAGCAATCATCCGCTGATGCGGCTTGTAAGGGCAAAATTTGAGCATGGGTGTATGGTGAGTGATAAAGTACAGAATGTTGGTGCATTTGTAGAGAAATATTTGTATGAATACCGGGTGCTTGGCGTGAGGCTGCATACCTGGAGGCAGTGGGCGAAGGGGAGCATCTGGATCTGCCTTATCTTTGGAGCCACAGGAACAGCGCTTGCTTATGCAGCGGGGGAGAGGGAACAGGGACTTTACAGATATGGTATTTTGGGCGGTATGGGAGCTTTGGCGCTCTTTTTACTCCGGATGCTTGCGGATGATGCCTATCAGCTGGAGGCAGCGAAAACCTATATGGTAGATTTTCTGGAAAATACATATGCTCATCGCTATGAGAAGACCAATCAGAAAGAAATCCAGGTTACAGTTCAGAGAGCGGATGAGATTCCGGAGAAAATGGATGCAGAGGAAAATGAAGCGGCGCATTCTGGTCAGGTGCAAAGACCATTTTCAGAAGAAACCGTGCCAGCAAGCGCAGCTACGGTAAATGCGGTTTCTGCGAACGAAAAACGGTATACAGAAGATGGACAAATGCAGCAGACCGTGCAGACAGTAGCAAAAGTGGGACAGGCGAATGCAAATCAGGCTGATGAAATGCGGACGCAGCAGCCTGGAGCACGGATGGAAGATACAGCCGGTTCCCGATTTAAGCAGGAAGATACCGGCGAAAAGCTGGAACCGACAAAAGAGGCAAGAATCCGGGAAATTCTGGAAGAATTCCTTGCCTGACTGGTGTGGATAATCGCAAGTTAAGTGAAATCTGTCCAGTATATAAAAAAGTCTTTTTCGGGTAAAAAATGATTTAAAAATATAAAATACCGATATGTGGAAAAGCTGATTCCAGATATCGGTATTTCTATTATTATCGGGCAGGTGGTACACTTTTGCAGTTCACCGTTTTACAGAAAAAACACAGAATGAACACAGATTGCCCCCAGAAGTTTCACAAATCATCCGTATAATTGAAAAACATGAAATTTTGTAGTCAGGAGGAACAACATTGATTGAGGTAAAAAATCTTGTAAAGAAATACGGCTCACATCTGGCTGTAGATCATTTGAATTTTACTGTAGATACCGGGCAGATCTATGGATTTTTAGGACCGAACGGTGCCGGAAAGTCCACAACGATGAATATTATGACCGGCTATCTTGGCGCCACAGAAGGTGAAGTGCTGATCAACGGGCACAATATACTGGAGGAACCGGAGGCAGCAAAAAAATGTATTGGTTATCTGCCTGAGATGCCACCGCTTTACACGGATATGAAGGTGAATGAATACCTGAGGTTCGTAGCGGAATTGAAGAAGATCCCGAAAAAGGAACGGCAAGAGCAGATTGAGAAGGTCATGCTGATGGTGAAGATCATGGATGTACAGGACCGGCTGATCAAGAACCTGTCCAAAGGTTATAAGCAGAGAGTCGGACTTGCGCAGGCAATCCTTGGATTCCCGGAGATCATCATTCTGGATGAACCGACGGTCGGACTGGATCCGAAGCAGATCATTGAGATCCGTGAACTGATCCGAGAGCTTGCAAAAGAGCATACCGTGATCCTGAGCTCACACATTCTGGCAGAGATCCAGGAAGTCTGCGATTATATTATGATCATTTCCAAAGGGAAACTGGTGGCAAGTGATACACCGGAGAATCTGGAAAAGCTTCTGACGAATCAGCAGACTGTGGAAATCCTGGCAAAGGGAAATGAAGATACGGTACGGAAAGTCATCGGCACAATCGGTAATGTGCAGAAGGCATCCGTGGAACACGGAAAAGAAGAAGGAACGGTAAAAGCGAGTCTGTTCCCGAAGGATGGAAAAGATATCAGGGAAACAGTATTTATGGCATTTGCACAGGAGGGCTGCCCGTTACTTATGTTGTATCACAGCCGCACGACGTTGGAGGATGTCTTCCTGGAGCTGACGCAGGGAAGCACACCTGCAGCAGCAAAAGCGATGAAAGACGGCGAAAAGAAAGACCGGATGGTAAAGCGGCGCAAGAAAAATGCGCAGGAAGAGGCAGAAGAGAACGAGCTGACTGAGAGGGATGAAGAGCCGGAAGAAAATGCCGTTCCGACAAGTGAGGATGAAAAGGAGGATCTCGAAAATGACAGCAATTTATAAACGAGAATTAAAATCCTATTTTCAATCAATGACAGGCTATGTCCTGATCGCATTCCTTGTGATCTTCACGGGAATCTATTTTATGGCGTACAACTTAAATTCGGGATATCCCTATTTTTCATATGTTCTGATGAATATCAACTACGTGTTGATCATCATTATCCCGATGCTCACCATGCGTTCCTTTGCGGAGGAACGGAAGAACAAGACAGACCAGCTTCTGCTTGCCGCACCGGTAAAATTATTTGATATCGTGATGGGGAAATACCTTGCGATGGTGACGGTATTTGCGGTACCGTGCCTGATTTTTTGCATTTTCCCAATTATCATTAAGAGCTTTGGAACGGCGTATCTGAAGGTGGATTATCTGTCGATCCTGATGTTCTTCCTGCTCGGATGCGTGTATCTGGCAATCGGAATGTTTCTTTCGTCACTCACAGAAAGTCAGATCATTGCGGCAGTAACAACCTTTGGCGTTTTGCTTCTGATCTATCTCTGGGGAGGACTGATCAATTTCCTCCCGACATCAGCTACAAGCGGCATGATCGGTATTGTGGTATTCGTTACCATTGCGGCGCTGATCATTTACCGGATGACGGGAAACTGGATGATCGCAGGAATTATCGAAGCGATCGGAGTTGTTGCGGTTGTGATCGTAAGCTTTGTAAAATCTTCATTATTTGAAAATATTTTGGTCAACATCATGAAGAAGCTGTATCTTGCAGATGTATTTGACAACGTAGCATATAACAAGCTTTTCGATGTGAGTGGGCTGATCCTGTATCTGAGTGTGGCAGGTGTATTTATCTTCCTGACCATGCAGTCCATTCAGAAAAGACGTTGGAGTTAGGAGGGAGAAGACATGGAAAAAATCAAAAAAATGTTCAGCAGCAAGTCCTCCCGGAACGGAACTTACAGCGTAGGGCTTGCAGTGATCGTGATTGCAATCGCGATCGTGATCAATCTGGTGGCAGGACAGCTTCCGGAAAAAGTAAGAAATATTGATATCAGCAGCAACAATCTGTACGATATCAGCAGTGTGTCCACAAAAATGCTGAAGAAGCTGGATAAAAAAGTAGATTTGAAAGTGATCGCAGAACAGGATTCTGTGGATACCAGGATCAAGACTTTTGTGAAAAAATATGCGGCGCTTTCCGGCAAAGTAAAAGTGGAATGGGTGGACAGCGTACTGCATCCGTCCGTTCTTCAGAAATATAATACCGATGGGAATGTAATCGTTGTGTCCTGTGATGCAACCGGAAAGTCTACAACGATTTCATTTTCAGATATTATCCAGTCGGATTATTATTCTTATTATACGACCGGAAGTGCCAGCGAAAGTTCTTTCGACGGAGAAGGACAGCTTACCAGTGCGATCAATTATGTAACCAGCGAGGAAACAAGCAAGATTTACCGGACCAGTGGTCACGGAGAAGCGACATTTTCAAGTTCGGTAAGTGATCTGCTTACTAAGAATAATCTGGAGACGGAAGAAATCAACCTGAGTATGAGTCCGGAAATCCCGGATGACTGTGACCTGTTGTTCCTCTATGCACCGACATCGGATATTACAGATGATGAAAAGACAATTATTGAGAAATATCTGAGTGACGGCGGAAAGGTTTATCTGATCCTTGGAGATACGACTTCAGACACACCAAATCTGGACGGAATTATGTCAGATTATGGACTGAAAAAAGTCAGCGGTTATATTGCAGATACCCAGAGATGCTACCAGGGAAATTATTATGCAATCTTCCCACAGCTTTCTCTGAGTGGTGACCTGGGAAGCGGCATCAGCAATCAGATGGTACTTCTACTGAATTCACCTGGTATGGAGAAAACAGATACGGATAATGATAATCTGACGGTTACTCCATTTATGCAGACATCAGACAGTGGATATGCAGTGACAGAAAATGACCAGACACAGGGACAGTATATCCTGGGAGCCGTTTCTACCAATGCGATTTCTGGGGATTCTTCAGATTCGGACAGCGAGGATGAAGACGATAAGAGTGATGCAACGGATACAGACACAAAGACGGCAAGACTTACGGTGCTTGCTTCTGCATCTATGATCAGCTCGGATATCACAGATCAGCTGACGACACTGGATAACCTGACTTTGTTTGTAAATTCAGTGACAGAGAATTTTGATAATGTAAACAATGTTGCGATTGAAGCGAAGAGTCTTTCGACTGAGACCAACACATCGATGCATGCAGGTGCATTCAGCATCCTTGTGATCTTTATTATTCCGCTTGCAATTCTGATCCTTGGATTTGTGATCTGGATGAGAAGACGGAAAGCGTAAGAGGCAGGAGGAAAAAAGATGGAGAAAAAAACAAGGACAATAGGAATCCTTCTGCTCGTACTGCTTGTTCTGCTCATTACATTTTTCGGGCTGAAAAAATGGAATACATCTAAGTCAGAGGCAGAAGAGAAGAAAAAAGAAAATGCAGTGGTGCATATTTTTGAGACAGATTCGCTGGAGTCGATCGAGTATAAAGAAGCATCTGGGGAAGAAATGTCCTTTGTAAAAGAGGATGATACCTGGGAGTATGCGCCGGACACCACGATCGCACTGACGGAGAGCAGTATGCAAAATATGGAAGATGCATTTTCGGATATTCGGGCGGTAAAAGAGATCAAGAATCCGGATGGCCTTTCAGACTATGGATTTGATTCACCGGAATATAATCTTACGCTGACCGGAAAGGATGGCGAGGCACATAAATTTCTAATCGGGAATGCTTCCGGAGAAAATTATTATTTCATGGAAGATGGAACAGAAAAAGTGTACACGGTATCGACAGATCTGATTTCGGAAATGGTATGGCAGCTTGCAGATGTTGCTGAAAAGGACAGCTTTGTAACAGTTACATCTGATAACTTTGTAAAAGAGACTGTGACAAAACCGGGTGACGAGGTAAAAACCTACGAAGCGGACAATGAGGATCAGGAAGATACTGTCACAAGTATTATGACAGCACTTTCCGGATTCTATTTTACAGATTGTGCAGATTATCATGTGACGGACGCGACGCTTGGCAATTACGGGCTTGCGGAAAATCAGCGGACGAAGGTGGAGCTGACTTACAAGGATACGTCGGATGATGATAAGGAAAAGACAGTTACATTCTATGTGGGAAGCAAGGACGACAGTGCGACCTACTATTATGTACAGATGGACGGTTCACAAAGAGTAAGCCGGGTACTGATCGATACGGTAGAGAAAGCGCTTGGATGGAAAGTGGACAGTAGTGCAGAGTAGAAGAATACAAAGAGAAAATTAAATAAATCTGCTAAGAAAGGAAAAGGGATGATGTCTTTCAGGAAAGGACAGAGTCCCTTTTTTGAGTGTATGTTTTACAAATTTATCCGCAGGAATCATTGACGCTGAAAAACCAACAGTGATACTATACAGATAATACGGAAAAATGAACGTTATACAATATGGAATGAGGAGAAACGATATGCCAATCATATACAATGAAAAAACAAGAGAGTTTCATCTTTACAACCAGGAGATCAGCTATATCATCAAGATCCTTGACAACGACCAGCCGGGACAGCTCTACTATGGAAAACGCCTGACACATAAAGAAGATTTCAGCCATCTTTTTGAATATGCGATGCGTGATATGTCACCGTATGCTTTCGAGGGAAATTCTACATTCTCACTGGAGAATATCAAGCAGGAGTATCCGACTTTCGGCTGCGGAGACATGCGTTTTCCGGCATATGAGATCGAGCGGGAGAACGGAAGCAATGTAGTCGAGTTTGTATATAAAGAGCATAAAATTTATAATGGCAAACCAAAGCTTGAAGGACTTCCGGCGACTTATGTAGAAAGTGATGATGAGGCGCAGACTCTGGAACTGGTTCTGGAGGATACAAGTATCAATACAAGAATTGTCCTTTTATATACGATCTATGAAGCATTTCCGGTGATCGCGAGAAGTGTACGTTTTGAATGTGATTCTGATGAAAAAATCACACTTCTTTCTGCAATGAGCGCCTGTATGGATCTGCCGGACAAGGATTATGAGATGATCGATCTTGCCGGTGTGTGGGCGAGAGAGCGCCATGTGAGAAGACATAAGCTGGATTACGGTATCCAGAGTATTTACAGTATGCGCGGATGCAGCAGCTACCAGTTCAATCCGTTCCTTGCACTTGCGCGTGAAAATGCAGACGAGTTCCAGGGGCAGGTCTACGGTTTCAGTCTGGTTTACAGCGGAAATTTCCTTGCACAGACAGAGGTAGACAATTATGATACCGCCCGTGTGCTGATGGGAATCCATCCAAATGGATTTAAGTGGACACTTGGAAAAGGCGAATCCTTCCAGACACCGGAGATGGTAATGGTATATTCGGAAGCTGGACTTAACGGAATGAGCCAGACCTTTCACAAGCTGTACCGCACACGTCTGGCAAGGGGAACCTGGAGAGATAAGGTTCGCCCGATCCTGATCAACAGCTGGGAAGCATTTTATTTTGATTTTGATGCGCCAAAGCTTCTGGGACTTGCGGATGCGGCAGCAGATCTTGGAATGGAGCTTTTTGTATTGGATGATGGATGGTTTGGAAAGAGAGATGACAGTACTTCTTCCCTTGGCGACTGGTATCCGAATGAGGAAAAGCTGAAAGGAACGTTAAAGGAGTTGGCAGAAAAGATCAATGCCAAAGGTTTAAAATTCGGGCTCTGGATTGAACCGGAGATGACGAACAAAGACAGTGATCTGTACAGGGCGCATCCGGACTGGCTTCTTGCAGAACAGGGCAAGCGGATCTGCCACAGCCGGACACAGTATGTACTGGATTTTTCTAAGAAAGAGGTACGTGAATATATCGGGGACATGCTGGAAAATCTTCTTGCAGAAGTGCCGGTATCTTATATCAAATGGGATATGAACCGTACATTTTCAGAGGTGTTCTCCAATGGAAATGACAGAGAGTATCAGGGAAAGGTCTGCCACAAATATATCCTTGGTGTGTATGAACTGTATGAGCGCCTGACCAGCCGTTTTCCGCATGTATTGTTTGAATCCTGTGCAAGTGGTGGGGCAAGATTTGATCCGGGAATGCTTTACTACGCACCGCAGGGATGGACTTCGGATGATACTGACGCAATCGAACGTCTGAAAATCCAGTATGGAACTTCAATGGTTTATCCGGTAAGCTGCATGGGGAGCCATGTATCAGCTTCACCGAACCATCAGACAAACCGTGTGACACCGATCGAGACAAGAGCAGATGTGGCTTACTTTGGAACTTTTGGATATGAGCTTGACCTTTTAAAGCTTGGCGAGGAAGATAAGGCAGAAATCCGCCGTCAGATCGCATTTATGAAGGAGAAGAGAGATCTGATCCAGAAAGGAACTTTCTATCGACTGAAGAGTCCGTTTGAGGGAAATGAGACCGCATGGATGATCGTATCGGAGGATCAGAAGAAGGCGCTGGTCGGTTATTACCGGGTAATGCAGCCGGTCAATGTTGGATTTAAGAGACTGAAGCTGAAAGGGCTGAAAGAAGATATCTGTTATAAGGTCAGCGGATATGATTATGACTGCTATGGCGATGAGCTGATGCAAGTCGGAATGATCCTGTCCGATTCTGCGTCCGGTGTATGGAAGAAGGGCGTGAATGATAAGGGAGATTTCCAGGCGAAAGTGTTTGAGATTGTGGCTGTGTAAGCCGGAATATATGGAAAGGACGAAATGGGAGAACCGTTTCGTCCTCTTGCGTTTTCGGAAGAAAAATTATATGATGTTTCTAAAAGACTTAAAGAGGTATCAAATGGAACGACTATACGATAAATTAAAAGCATATTCCGAGAGCGATTTTTACGCATTTCACATGCCGGGACATAAGAGAAACAAGGCACTTCTTGGAATTGAACTCCCATACGATCTGGATATCACGGAAATCGATGGTTTCGATGATCTGCATCACGCAGATGGTATTTTAAAAGAAGAGCAGGAAAGAGCCGCAAGGGTATTTGGGGCAGAGGAAAGTCATTTTCTGGTAAATGGAAGTACTGCCGGAATTTTAAGTGCAGTGATGGGATGTACGCACCGGGGAGATAAGATTCTGGTGGCACGCCATTGTCACAAATCCATTTACCATGCAATCTATATGAATGGTCTTGTACCGCGCTATGTGTATCCGGAATTTGATATTTCCATGCATATGAACGGGGAGATCAGCAAAGAAGATGTGGCAAAAGCACTTGCTGCAGAGCCGGATATCAAAGCCGTTGTGATCGTATCTCCAAATTATGATGGCGTGGTATCGGATGTGAAAGGAATTGCAGAAGTGGCACATTCGTATAGGATTCCACTGATCGTAGATGAAGCACATGGACCGCATTTCGGATTTCATCCGGTATTTCCGGGGCGCGCAAATGATCTGGGAGCAGATGTGGTGATCAATAGTCTGCACAAGACATTGCCGTCCCTTACCCAGACAGCGATCCTGCATATCAATGGGAAATTTGCAAATCGTAGAAGAATTAAGAAATATCTGGATATGCTGCAGAGCAGCAGTCCGTCGTATATTTTCATGGCAAGCCTGGATGCCTGTGTAGATTTCCTGGATGGAAAATGTGAGGAAGCATTTGAACTTTATGTAGAAAGGCTGCAAAAGTTCAGAGAAGAGCTGGAACCATTACAGCATTTACAGATTCTCCGTACAGAACATTATGATATTTCCAAAGTTGTGATTTCCACAGCAAATGCAAATATTACAAGTCCGGAGCTTGCGGAACGGCTGCGAAAAGAATATCATCTGGAAATGGAAATGACCGGAGGAACCTATGTACTTGCGATGACGACCGTGGCAGATACGCAGGAAGGACTGGACAGGTTAAAAGCTGCGTTACTGGAAATAGACGGTCAGCTGGAAGGAAAAACAGCCGTTTCCGGAAGCACAGAGATTTCCGGAGAGCTTCCGAGACTGGAGCAGTATTTTACACTGCAAGAGGCAGAGGACCGGGAGGAAGACGGAGAAGCAGAAGAGATTCCGTGGAAGGAAAGCGAAGGATATATTTCTCTGGAATACGCTTATCTTTATCCACCGGGAAGCCCGGTTATCGTACCGGGAGAGCGGATCAGCCGGGAAGCAGTAGAACTTCTTTGCTATTATGAAACACAGAATCTCCAAATAGAAGGAATACAGACGGAAGGCAAGATAAAGGTGTGGAAACATGAGTAAAATATATTATCTGATGGGAAAAAGTTCAACGGGGAAAGACACAATCTACAAAGAGCTGAGAAAAAGAATGCCACAGTTAAAAAATGTAACGATCTATACAACCCGTCCACGGCGTGAGGGAGAAAAAGAAGGCGAAGAATATTTTTTTACAGACGAAACTGAACTTGAAAAGTTCAAAACAGAAGGCCGATTGATCGAAGAACGTGCTTACAATACAGTTTATGGTATCTGGCACTATTTCACCGCTGATGACGGGCAGTTCAATTTTGAACAAAAAAATCAGGATTATCTCATGATCGGAACCCTTGAATCCTATGAAAAATTGAAAACCTATTTTGGAAACGAAAAAGTAGTTCCACTTTACATCGAGGTAGAAGACGGAGAGCGCTTAACCCGCGCCCTCGCCCGTGAGAAAACCCAGAAAGAACCCAAATACGCCGAAATGTGCCGCCGTTTCCTCGCCGATTCCAAAGATTTCTCCGAAGAAAACCTCGCCCACGCCGGAATCACAGAACGCTACGAAAACACAGACCTTGAAGACGTACTTGAGAAAATCTGTAAGAAAATACTAAAAAAGCAGAGTCAGCTATAAACCATACAAAACTCAACCATTCATAAATAACACCGATCTCAACACCCCAGTGAGACAGGCCCACCTGTTCAGATGAATCCTGCATTGAGAAATTCTTGAAACTTAAATAAGATTTTATAATGTAGTGGAGTTAAGACACAGAAAAAGACAAAAATTATCCTCTGGATCTGCGAATTTTGCACTATGGAACCGAGACTTAATCAATTGTGGAAGCCATTGCTGACACAATTGATGCTTTCAAAGGCTCGGTGGAATGGTTAGTGCAACTGAGCATAGCCAGAGGATAATTTTTGTCTTTTTCGTCTCTTTTACTACTACACGCATGACTCTAATTCAAGAAGTTCTCAATAATCACCCCTTCTGCTTCCTCTTCCGTCATTCCAAGAGTCCGCAGCTTGATCAACTGTTCATCATTGATCCTTCCGATCGCAGCTTCGTGGATAATAGCCGCATCCACATGCTTCGCATTGATCTCAGGAATTGAACTTACTTCTGCATGATCCATGATAATAGAATCACACTGAACATGTGCATGGCAATGGTTCTTTCCGACAGCCCTCGGATGGAAGACCTGTCTAGATTCGCCTTTTGCGACCGAACGGGATACGATCTGCGCAGAGCTGCCTTCTCCGAGCAGTTCCACCATCATATTTGAAGTAGCTTCCTGCTTTCCATGTGTCATCAGTTTTTCAATGACATAAAGCTTGGAACCGGCTTCCAGATGTACATTATTTTCACGAACCGTAGAATCGACTCCTTTGATCTGAGCAGTATCCAGCGTAAATACAGAATTTTCACCAAGATAAACTTCGGTAACAGGATTGAGTACACGGGCTCCGGTGCCTTCACCCTCTCCGTAATGCTTTTCTACATAGCGTACATTTGCATTTTTTTCCACATGGAAAGTATGAATACCATCATGGCGGCTTTCGTTACATCCGCTGTTGTGGATACCACATCCGGCAACGATGGTTACATTTGCACCTTCTGCTACATAAAAATCATTGTAAACAACGTCCGTCATTCCGCTTGCGTCAACAACAACCGGAATATGAACTTCTTCGCCGTCTGTTTTTCCATCGATGAAAATATCGATTCCCGGCTTGTCCTGTTTTTTCTTGATTTTAATATGCTCACTGTCTCCGTGGCAGAGAGCGATTCCATTATGTCGTAAATTGAATGCACCGGACTGTGTAAAACCGGTGTCATCGATCTGTGCTAATACTTTTTCTGTAATTTTATCCAATAAAGTCATTGTATGTTCCTCCCCTGTTATCTACATTTCAGACAGCTGTAAGAATCGGCTGTCTTTCCTAATAATTGTGGAAGGATATCCGCAGTCTGTCCGATCGAAGCGATCTTTCCGCCTTCGATCACCATGATCCGGTCAGCCATCTGGATGATTCTCTCCTGATGAGAAATAAGAATAAGACTCTGTTTTTTCTCTTTGTGCATTTTTTCAAACTGTTCGATCAGCATAGAAAAACTCCAGAGATCGATTCCGGCTTCCGGTTCATCGAAAATACAGAGTTTGTGAGGCTTTGCGAGAACGGTGGCAATTTCCAGACGCTTCATTTCACCGCCGGATAAGGTTCCGTCTACTTCACGTTCAATGTATTCGTTGGCACAAAGTCCAACGGTACTTAAAAGTCTGCAACAGACATCTCTTGTCAGATCTTCTCCAGCCGCAAGTGATAAAAGCTTGCTTACCGTCATTCCTTTGAAGCGCGGTGGCTGCTGGAATGCGTAACCGATTCCGGCTTCTGCCCTGTGATTGATATCATAATCACTGATATCGGTTCCGTCTAAGATGATCTGTCCGGCACTTGCCTGGTCAATCCCCATTAGCACTTTTGCAAGTGTGGATTTGCCACCGCCGTTCGGACCGGTGATCACCAGCATTTCTCCGTCTTCTACGTTAAAACTAATATTTTCTACAATGCTGCGTTCTATTCCGTTTTCATTCACCTGGAATGTAAGATTTTTTACTTCCAGCATGAGTTCATCCCCTTTCTGTGTAAGAAACTTATATAAAGTTTGTCTGGTTGAAAAATTTATATTCATAAATTGTATGATGTAAGTATCAAAAGAATAAATTGCGTAACAATGGAGCAATCTGATTACATCATTGGATACAGAATCTTTATATATTTATGTCTATTATAAAACATATCGAAAAAGTTGTCATCTTTTATTATTGAAAAGCATACCTGCAAAGCGAAATTCGCAGAATTTTCAGAAATAATTCAGAAAGACCACAGGAATTTGCTCTAGGTATCTGCATAAATTTATGTTATACTAATGGAATAGTAAGAAAGAAGAGGGTGATAATATGTCAGGATTTAAAGATGTCGTAGGACATAGCGAGATCATTCAGTATATACAGAACGCGGTTACAGAAGATAAAGTATCACACGCTTATATTCTGAACGGCGAGAAGGGATCAGGAAAGAAGATGCTTGCAGGTCTTTTTGCACAGACTCTGCAGTGCGAAAAGGGCGGAACAGAACCGTGCTATGAGTGCCATTCGTGCAAGCAGGCAGTCAGCGGCAATCATCCGGATATTATCTGGGTAACGCATGAAAAGCCGAACAGCATCAGTGTAGATGATATCCGGGTTCAGATCAATGGGGATATTCAGGTGAAGCCTTATAATGGAAAATACAAGATCTACATTGTGCCGGATGCAGATATGATGACTGTACAGGCACAGAATGCTCTGTTGAAGACAATCGAAGAGCCACCTGCTTATGCGGTAATTCTGCTTCTTACAGAGAATGCGAACAGTCTGCTCCCAACGATCTGCTCAAGATGCGTTATGCTGAAGCTCCGTAACATTAAGGATCAGCTTGTGAAAAGGTATCTGATGGAGCAGCTTCAGGTTCCTGATTACAAGGCAGACGTGTGTACTGCATTTGCACAGGGCAATATTGGAAAAGCTGCTATGCTGGCAGGCTCTGAGCATTTTAATGAAATTAAAGATGAGGCAGTTCGTCTGCTGAAGAATATCGATACCATGGAACTCGGTGATCTGGTGGAAGCTGTGAAACGGATTTCCGCTTACAAGATTGAGATCACAGATTATCTGGACATCCTTATGATCTGGTATCGTGATGTTCTGATCTATAAAGCAACAATGAATATCGACAGACTGATTTTCGGTGAAGAGATCGACAGTATCAGGGAGCGTGCGAAAAAGAGCTCTTATGAAGGAATTGAGACAATTCTGGAAGCACTTGAGAAAGCAAAGGCGAGACTGCGCGCCAATGTCAACTTTGATCTTGTCATGGAACTTCTTCTGTTGACAATAAAGGAGAACTAGGGAATGACAAAAGTAATTGGAGTCCGTTTTCGGACTGCAGGAAAGATCTATTTTTTCTCACCGGGCAAATTTGAGGTGAAGCGTGGCGATCAGGTAATTGTAGAGACTGCGAGAGGAGTAGAATTCGGTAACGTTGTGATGGGACCGAAGGAAGTGAAGGATGAAGAGATCACCCAGCCTCTTAAGACAGTGATCCGCCTGGCGACAGAGGATGACCGCCGTGTAGAAGAAAAGAATCGCAAAAAAGAAAAAGAAGCATTTCAGATTTGTCTGGAAAAGATCCACAAGCATGAGCTGGAGATGAAGCTGATCGATGCAGAATATACCTTTGACAACAATAAAGTGCTGTTTTACTTTACCGCAGACGGAAGAATTGATTTCCGTGAACTGGTAAAGGATCTGGCAGCGGTATTCCGTACCAGGATTGAACTTCGCCAGATCGGTGTAAGAGACGAGACGAAGATCCGCGGAGGAATCGGGATCTGTGGACGAGAGCTTTGTTGCCACACCTATCTGTCTGAGTTTGCACCGGTTTCAATCAAGATGGCAAAAGAACAGAATCTGTCGCTGAACCCGACTAAGATTTCAGGTGTATGTGGCAGACTGATGTGCTGCCTGACAAATGAGGAAGAGACATACGAGGAACTCAACAATAATCTTCCGTCTGTAGGTGAGTCAGTGACAACTCCGGAAGGCCTGAAAGGTGAAGTACAGTCATTAAGCGTACTGCGTCAGCTTGTCAGGGTTATTGTAACTCTGGACAATGATGAGAAAGAAATCCGTGAATATCCGGCAGCTGACCTGAAGTTCAAACCGCGCCGCCGGAAAAAGGATGTGAAACTTTCCAAACAGGAAATGAAAGAGCTTGCAGCTCTGGAGAAAGGTGAAGGAGCGTCAAAGTTAGATGACAAATAATCTTAAGCCGGGAGAACGGCTCGATGATTTACAGATAAAAGGCTATGAGATCATCCAGAGCCCGGGGCGGTTCTGCTTCGGAATGGATGCAGTGCTTTTAAGTGCCTTTGCCAAAGTAAAAGCGGGAGAATGCGTTCTTGATCTTGGAACAGGAACGGGAATTCTCCCGATTCTTTTGGCCGCAAAGACAAAAGGAAAGCATTTTACAGGGCTGGAGATCCAGGAAGAGAGCGCAGATATGGCGCGCCGGAGCGTCCGGCACAACCAGCTTGAGGAGCAGATCGACATTGTGACGGGAGATATCAAAGAAGCGTCACAGATATTTGGACACGGCTCCATGGATGTGATCACAACGAATCCGCCGTATATGATCGGTGGGCATGGGCTTGCCAATCCGGAGAGTGCCAAGGCGATCGCAAGGCATGAAGTCCTTTGTACATTGGATGATATTATCCGGGAAAGTGCGCGGACTTTAAAAGCCGGAGGCAGATTTTACATGGTACACAGACCGTTCCGGCTTGCCGAGATCTTGACGGCAATGTGCGAGGCGAAGCTGGAGCCGAAGCGGATGCGCTTGGTGTATCCATATGTGGATAAGGAGCCAAACATGGTTTTGATCGAGGGAATCCGTGGCGCGAAATCGCGGATGACCGTGGAGCCGCCGCTGATCGTTTATGAGAAAGATGGCAGTTATACACGGGAAATCCTGGAACATTACGGAATGACAGGGACTGGAAAGGAGTAACTATGGCAGGAACATTATATTTGTGCGCAACGCCGATCGGCAATCTGGAGGATATGACGTTCCGGGTGATCCGGACGCTGAAAGAGGTTGACCTGATTGCAGCGGAAGATACCAGGAACAGTATTAAACTG
Source organism: Coprococcus sp. AM97-35 (assembly GCF_027697525.1). Classification (NCBI taxonomy): domain Bacteria; kingdom Bacillati; phylum Bacillota; class Clostridia; order Lachnospirales; family Lachnospiraceae; genus Coprococcus; species Coprococcus sp. AM97-35. The sequence goes on from NZ_JAQESL010000007.1 coordinate 121,136, forward strand.
CTGAACCATTTTGAGATCAAAACACCGATGACCAGTTATCATGAATATAATAAGATAGACAAAGGACATGCTCTGGTGGAGAAACTTCTTGCAGGGACAAATATTGCACTGATCACCGATGCCGGCACACCGGGAATCTCAGATCCGGGTGAGGAACTGGTGAAAATGTGCTATGAAGCCGGAATTACGGTCACTTCCCTTCCGGGAGCCGCTGCCTGTATTACGGCACTGACATTTTCCGGGCTTTCCACCAGAAGATTTGCATTTGAGGCATTTCTTCCAACGGACAAAAAGGAAAGACAGGCAGTCCTGGGTGAGCTTGTAGATGAGACAAGAACGATGATCGTTTACGAAGCACCGCATCGTCTGGTGAGAACCTTGAGAGAGCTTGGAGAAGTTCTTGGTGGGGACAGACATCTGACTGTGTGCCGGGAACTTACAAAAAAGCATGAGACTGCATTTCGCACCACATTTGCGGAAGCGGTTTCCTATTACGAGAGCAACGATCCGAAGGGGGAGTGTGTGCTTGTGATCGAGGGGAAGAGCCGGGAGAGCATTTTACAGGAGGAGCGCGCAAAATGGGAAGAAATGACGGTTCAGGAGCATATGGATTACTATATGAACCAGGGAATCGATAAGAAAGAAGCCATGAAAAAGGTGGCAAAAGACCGCGGAGTCGGAAAGAGGGACATTTATAAAGAACTGCTGTAAGGCTTTCGTCAATTTGTACACCTTCTTAAAAAATCTTTGTTCAACCCGGTCATAGACCGACGATGTAAAAACAGATATACTTTATTTCAGAAACAAGAACAGCGACAGTGTGTAAGAAGCGCACAAAGATTTAGGAGGAAAAATAAATGGCAAGCTTATCATTAAAGCATATTAACAAAACATATCCGAACGGATTTGAAGCAGTTAAAGATTTCAACCTTGAAATTGAAGATAAAGAATTTATCATTTTTGTAGGACCATCTGGATGTGGTAAATCTACTACACTTCGTATGGTTGCAGGTCTGGAAGAGATCACAAGCGGTGAACTCAAGATCGGTGACAAAGTGGTAAATGATGTAGAACCAAAAGACAGAGATATCGCGATGGTATTCCAGAACTATGCTCTGTACCCACATATGACTGTATATGATAACATGGCATTCGGACTTAAATTAAGAAAAGTTCCGAAACCGGAGATTGATAAGATGGTTCGTGAAGCAGCTAAGATCCTTGACCTTGAACCACTGCTTGACCGTAAACCAAAAGCTCTTTCAGGTGGACAGAGACAGCGTGTTGCTATGGGACGTGCAATCGTTCGTAACCCGAAGGTATTCCTTATGGATGAACCACTTTCCAACCTGGATGCTAAACTTCGTGGACAGATGCGTATCGAGATTTCCAAACTTCATCAGAGACTTGGTACAACAATCATCTACGTAACACATGACCAGACAGAAGCTATGACACTGGGAACCAGAATCGTAGTTATGAACGCAGGTGTTGTTCAGCAGGTAGATACACCACAGGTACTTTATGATACCCCATGCAACCTCTTCGTTGCAGGATTCATCGGATCACCACAGATGAACTTCCTTGATGCTGTATGCCAGAAGAAGGGTGACAAAGTTGTCCTCAAAGTCGGACCGGCTGATATTGAACTTCCACCGTCAAAAGCAAAGAAACTTATCGATGGAGGATATGAAGGAAAGACTGTTGTCCTTGGAATCCGTCCGGAAGATGTACATGATGAGCAGATGTTTATCACATCTTCACCGAATACAGTTATTCAGGCTAAGATCCGTGTATATGAAATGCTTGGTGCTGAAGTTTATCTCCACTTCGATTATGAAGGAGCTACAATGACAGCCCGTGTTGATCCTAGAACAACAGCAAGAACAGGGGATACAGTTACATTTGCATTCGATGCTGAAAAGATCCATGTGTTCGACAAAGAGACAGAAAAGACAATTACAAACTAAGATGTGAAATTATTTGCCGGAGTTTCCGATTTTGGAGACTCCGGTTAAAATTTTCTTGACAATCGGGCTATTCGTGGTATATAGTTACGTTAATAAAGGGGAGTAACCTACGCAAGGGAATCCGCGTTTGTGGTGTCGTCAGTACGGTGGAAGCATCCGGTACCACAAGAAAATGGTGAGACTTTTATTGCATTATTTGTTGTGCAATAAGGGTTTCTTTTTTTGTACATTTTTATCGAAAGAGAGCTTCGTTGCATAAGAAATTCAGGAATGTGAATACTCAAAAACAGGAGGCGGAAAAGATGAAAGAAATTTATCAGTCATCGATAAAAGAAGTGCTTGGACAGATGGGAAGCAGAGAAGAGGGACTTACGATAAAAGAAGTGGAAAAGTCCCGTGAAAAATGTGGATGGAATGAGCTCGCGGAGGGAAAGAAAAAAAGTGTGCTGCAGATTTTTTTGGAGCAGTACAAGGATTTCCTGGTGATTATCCTGATTGCATCGGCGATTATTTCAGGAATTTTAGGAGACGCAGAAAGTGCGGCAGTTATTGTGATCGTCATTACAATGAATGCGATTTTGGGAACCGTGCAGACGGTAAAAGCAGAGCAGTCGCTTCAGAGCCTGAAAAAGCTTTCAGGACCGGAGGCGAAGGTTCTCAGGAATGGTACGGTGACACCGATTCCGGCAAGAGAACTGGTAGTTGGAGATGTGATCCTTCTGGAAGCCGGGGATTATGTTCCGGCAGACGGACGACTGATCGAGAACGCAAGTCTGAAGATCGATGAAAGTGCACTGACCGGGGAAAGTCTTGCAGTTGAGAAAAGCCTGGATGAAATCGAAGAGGAAGTGCCGCTTGGTGACCGGAACAATATGTTATTTTCGGGAAGCTTTGTTACTTACGGACGTGGAAGAGCCGTTGTGACAAGTGTAGGTATGCAGACAGAAGTCGGAAAGATTGCCGGACTTTTAAAATCAACATCTGAAAAGCAGACTCCGCTTCAGGTGAATCTGGAAGAGTTCGGAAAGAAGCTTTCGGTTCTGATCCTGGTATTTTGCGGAATCTTATTTGGAATCAGTGTATTTCGTGGAGAAAATATCGGAAGCGCGTTTATGTTTGCAGTAGCACTTGCGGTTGCAGCAATCCCGGAGGCATTAAGTTCAATTGTAACAATCGTCCTTTCTTTCGGAACGCAGAAGATGGCCAAGGAGCATGCAATTATTCGAAAACTGCAGGCGGTAGAAGGTCTTGGAAGTGTCTCCGTGATCTGTTCGGATAAAACCGGAACTCTCACGCAGAATAAGATGACTGTTGAAGATTATTATATAGAAGGCAGAAGAATCCGGGCAGATGAGATCGATATGGCAGATCCGGCACAGAGATTTCTGCTTGATTGCAGCATTTTATGTAACGATTCTACCAATGAAAATGGAGTGGAAATCGGAGATCCGACAGAGACAGCGCTGATCAATCTGGGAAGCCGCTATGGAGTGGAAGCTGCAGAAGTAAGAGAAAGTTATCCAAGAGAAGATGAGATTCCATTTGACAGTGACCGGAAAATGATGTCGACACTTCACCGGATAGACGGCGAAAACCGGATGATCGTCAAAGGTGCGGTTGACCGTCTCCTGGATCTGACAGACCGGATCTGGACAGACAATGGAATACGGGAGATTACAAAAGAAGATAAAGAAAAGATTCAGAGCCAGAATCAGGAATTTTCAATGGAAGGTCTTCGAGTGCTGGCATTTACCTTCCGGGAGATGCCGGAAGAACATCTGCTGACCGCAGAGGATGAGGACCATCTGGTATTTCTCGGAATGATCGCAATGATGGATCCGCCGAGGGAAGAGTCAAAAGCTGCAGTAGAAGAATGTATCAAAGCAGGCATCCGTCCGGTGATGATCACGGGAGACCATAAGATCACGGCAGCAGCGATCGCAAAACGGATCGGCATTTTAAAGGATTTATCCGAAGCCTGTGAGGGCGCGGAGATTGAAAATATGAGTGACGAGGAGTTGCGGGGATTTGTCCCGAAGATTTCTGTCTATGCAAGGGTTTCGCCGGAACATAAGATCCGGATCGTCCGTGCATGGCAAGAGCGCGGAAATATTGTATCGATGACCGGCGACGGTGTCAACGATGCACCGGCTCTTAAGCAGGCAGATATAGGTGTTGCAATGGGAGTAACCGGAACAGAAGTTGCCAAAGATGCAGCGGCGATGGTACTTACAGACGATAATTTTGCCACAATTGTAAAAGCAGTGGAAAACGGACGAAACTTATACCGTAATATCAAGTATGCGATCCAGTTTCTGTTATCGGGAAACTTCGGTGCAATTCTCGCTGTTTTATATGCATCGATCGCAGGACTTCCGGTTCCGTTTGCACCGGTTCATCTGCTTTTTATCAACCTGCTGACTGATAGTCTCCCGGCAATTGCACTGGGAGTAGAACCGCATACCAGTGATGTGATGAATGAGAAGCCAAGACCGGCAGATGAGTCGATCCTGACAAAAGATTTCCTGTCAAAGATTGGTCTGGAAGGACTGGTGATCGGTGTAATGACGATGATCAGTTTCCTGACAGGATATCATCAGGACGGTGCACTTCTTGGAAGTACTTATGCATTTGGAACGCTCTGTCTTGCACGGCTGTTTCACGGATATAACTGTAAATCAGATCATCCGGTGATTTTTACCAAACGGTTTTTCAATAATAAATGGATGCAGGGCGCATTTGCACTGGGAGCAATTCTGATCACGGCTGTACTTACAATTCCGGGGCTGCATCAGGTGTTCAAAGTAGAAACATTGAACTTTGAACAGCTTGGGACTGTCTACCTGTATGCATTTGCCTGTTTTCCGATCATACAGCTTCTGAAGTGGGTACGTGGAAAATTATCTGAGTAACAATATGGGAAAATGCTTACTGGTTGTAAGGGGATTAACCATAAATATATTGTAGTAGAATGGAGAAAATAGTGGATTTTAGTAAATTATCTATAAAAAAAATCCGGGAATTGATCGTATTTACAGTGCTGATCGTAGTTGCATTGTGGAAGTTTGATGTGGTTCTTGGCGTGATCAAGGCGGTATGGGGGATTATTTTCCCCTTCGCTCTTGGCGGTGCGATCGCGTTTGTGATCAATGTTCCGATGAGCTTTCTGGAGAAAAAATTATTTGGAAAGGCAAAAGAGAAAGGAAGTAAGGCGGCAGGAAAGCTTGCAAGACCGGTCAGCCTTCTTCTTACGATCGTACTGGTAGTGGGTGTGATCGTGCTTGTCATGTTCGGTCTGATTCCGCAGCTTACGGAAACAATTGGAAGTCTGATGAACAGTATTGCAGAATTTATTCCGCAGATGCAGAGCTGGGTACGGGAATTTACGCACAATAACCGGGAAATCATGGATCTTGTGAACCAGGTGGAGTTCAATCCGAATAAGGCAATCCAGTGGGGGATGAGTATTCTCGGAAATGGTGCGGGAAATTTTATGAATACAACGATGACAGCAGTTGGCTCCATCGTCAGTGGAGTTACTACATTTTTTATTGCCTTTTCCTTTGCCTGCTATATTCTTTTCCAGAAAGAAAAACTGCATGTGCAGGTGAGAAAAGTGTTTTTCGCGTTTATTCCAAAACGAAAAGCAGAAGTGATTCTTGAAGTCTGTTCCCTGACCTACCGTACCTTCGCAAACTTCCTTACCGGACAGTGCCTGGAAGCAGTCATCCTCGGAAGTATGTTTGTAATTACATTAAGTATACTGAAAATGCCGTATGCACTGCTGATTGGAATCATCATATCCTTCACAGCCCTGATCCCAATCTTTGGAGCTTTCATCGGCTGCGTACTTGGCGGCCTCCTGATCTTCATGGTGAGCCCGAAACAGGCAATCCTTTTCATCCTTGTATTTCTGATCCTCCAGCAGATCGAAGGTAACCTGATCTACCCACACGTAGTCGGCAGCTCCGTAGGGCTTCCCTCCATCTGGGTCCTCGCTGCAGTCACCATCGGCGGTAACCTTCTGGGAATCATAGGAATGCTCGTCTTCATCCCGCTAGTGTCAGTCCTTTATACCCTCTTCCGGGAATATGTGTATTTGCGTTTGAAAAAACAACACATCAAGAAAGTGACGAAAACTGAGGTAGAAGAGTATACTCAAGAAGAAATTGACAAAATGAAAGAACTATACGAAAAAGAGCACCCTGAAAAATGTCTTGAATAAGGAAGTAATTTCATACATATAAATGTATTGAAATCGCAGCAAAAGCCTGCAACTTTGAGATGCAATCTCAAAGAGCAGGCTTTTCGACTCCTCATTTATAGTTTGGCGGAAAAGTATGACTTGTAGAATGTCAGCCGGGCGGAAAATAAATTGTGTTCAAATTCAATTTTTTGTGCAATGGAGACGAAACTCAGGAATCGTGGAAGCCATTGCTGAACACGATTTCCGCCCTAAGAGGTTCGTCGGAATGGTTTGCACAACTTGAATTTGAACACAATTTATTTTCCACCCGGCGTCCCCTCTCCAACACTTTTCCCCATCCAAGAAAGGAGAAAAAATGCTCAATTACCTGTGGTCGGGAATGATTCTTATTGGCATCCTTTTTGCCGCTTTCTCCGGCAAAATGCCGGACATCACCACCGCCGCCTTAGATTCCTCCAAAGAAGCCGTCACCCTTTGCATCACGATGATGGGCGTCATGTCCTTCTGGACCGGACTCATGGGAATCGCAGAAAAATCCGGCATCCTGAAAACGGCAACCGTCCGCCTTTCCCCTCTGATCCATTTCCTCTTTCCAGAACTGCCAAAAGATCACCCGGCAGAAAAACCAATCGCGGCAAACATCATTGCAAATATCCTCGGACTTGGCTGGGCGGCAACTCCGGCAGGTCTTGAAGCAATGGAAGAGCTTCAGAAGCTAGAAGAAGACCGCCGCCTTGGAAAAGCGGCAGGACCGGTAAGAAAAAGAGGCGTTGCAAGCAATGAGATGTGTACCTTCCTGATCGTAAATATTTCTTCACTGCAGCTGATCCCGGTGTCGGTGATCGCCTACCGGAGCCAGTACGGAAGCGTGAATCCGACAGCCGTTGTTGGACCTGGGATTGCGGCAACGGCGGTCAGTACCGGGGCGGCGATTTTATTTTGCAGGATAATGGACCGGAAAAGCTAGAATTTCTGTAGCTTTTTGTAACATACCTTGACTAAAGTACAAAAAAACGCTATAATCAATATCACGGCAAAGCTTTAAACCATTGAAGTTTAAACCGCTAAAGTTTAAAGCTGTAAAGCCAAAACGGAAAAAGTTTGTTCGAAAAGAACATAGATGGAGGTATGTTATTATGAAAGCAAGAAAAATTTTAGCAGTATCACTTACTGCAGCAATGACACTGGCACTTGCTGCCTGTGGCGGAAGTTCATCAGACAAAGAATCTTCTTCAAAGGATTCATCAGACAAGGTATATAAGATCGGTATCTGCCAGCAGCTTGAGCATGCAGCTCTTGACGAGGCAACCAAAGGATTTGAAGAAGCCTGTGAAGAAAAATTCGGAAAAGACAAAGTGAAGTTCGATCTTCAGAACGGACAGGGCGAACAGGCAAACTGCGCAACCATCGTAAACAATTTTGTGGCAGACAATGATGACTTGATCCTTGCAAATGCAACAACTGCTCTTCAGTGTGCAGCAGCTGCAACAAGCACGATCCCGATTCTTGGAACATCTGTTACAGATTATGCAACTGCTCTTGATATTTCTGACTGGACAGGATCAACAGGTATGAACATTTCAGGAACCTGTGACCTTGCACCGATCGATGAACAGGAAGCAATGCTTAAAGAGCTCCTTCCGGATGCAAAAACAGTAGGTATCCTTTACTGTTCAGCAGAACCGAACTCAGCATATCAGGCTAAGAAGTTCGAAGAAGCACTCGACAAAGATGGAATCAAATATAAAGAATACACAGCAGCAGACTCTAATGAAATCCAGTCTGTAGTAACAAGCGCAGTAGATGAGTGCGACGCACTTTACATTCCAACCGATAATACAATGGCATCTAACACAGAGATTATCAACAATATCTGCCTTCCGGCAAAGGTTCCGGTAATCGCAGGTGAACAGGGAATCTGTGAAGGCTGTGGTATTGCAACTCTTTCTATCAGCTACTATGACATCGGATACAGAGCAGGTGAAATGGCTTACGATATCCTTGTAAATGGAAAAGATATCTCAACCATGGATATTGAAAGTGCACCGAATGTTACAAAGATGTATAACAAAACAATTTGTGACGAACTCGGAATCACTGTTCCGGACGATTACGAAGCAATTGAGGAATAATCAGTATAGAAAGAGGCAAGAACAATGTATTTAGCAGCTTTAGATCCGATGACTCTTGTGCGCGCTCTTCCGGGAAATGTAGCGCAGGGGATCATCTGGGGAATTATGGCGCTTGGCGTTTATATCACTTTCCGCATTCTGGATTTTGCGGATCTGACGGTTGACGGATCGTTAGCTACAGGTGGAGCAGTTGCAGTTATGCTGATCCGCGGCGGTATGAATCCGGCACTGGCACTTCTTTTCGCATTTCTGGCAGGTATGGCAGCCGGATTTGTGACAGGTATTTTACATACGTTTTTTGGAATTCCGGGCATTCTGTCCAGTATTCTGACGCAGATCGGACTTTACTCGGTGAATCTCGGAATCATGGGAAAATCCAATCAGGCAGTCAATGTTATGCAGTATAAATTGGTTGCATCTCTTCGTTATGTGACCGGCGAAGGAAGTGAACTGTTTTTTGTAAAACTGATCGTGGCAGCACTTATCCTGATCGCAATTATTTACTGGTTCTTTGGAACTGAGCTTGGTGCATCGATCCGTGCAACCGGATGTAATCCGCAGATGGCAAGTGCACAGGGAATCAATACAGGCTTTACAAAGGTTCTGGCGCTTATGATATCCAACGGACTTGTGGGACTTTCCGGTGGGATTTACGCACAATACCAGGGAGCAGCCGATGTCAATATGGGACGTGGTGCCATTGTAATCGGACTTGCAGCCGTTATCATCAGCGAAGTTATTTTTGGGAAATTCTGTGCAGGCAGAAAAGCAGCCTTTGCATTTACACTTGGAGCAATCTTTATCGGAGCGATTATTTACTATATTGTAATCGCACTGGTATTGTGGCTGAAGATGCCTTCTGATTATATGAAACTGTTCTCAGCGGTAGTGGTTGCATGCTTCCTTGCAGTTCCGTACATGAAGGGTAAATATTTTACAAAGAAACGGAGGACTGCATAATGGGATATATGTTGGAAATCCAGAATATTCATAAAACCTTTAATCCGGGAACGATCAATGAAAAGGTCGCACTTAACGGAGTGAATCTGAACCTCAATCCGGGTGATTTCGTGACTATCATCGGTGGAAATGGTGCAGGAAAATCCACCACACTGAATGCGATCGCAGGAGTGTGGTCTGTAGACGAAGGAAAGATCATCATTGACGGAGTGGATATTACAAAGCTTTCAGAGCATAAAAGAGCACTTTATCTGGGAAGAGTTTTCCAGGATCCGATGACTGGAACTGCGGCAACCATGTCGATTGAAGAAAATATGGCGATCGCAGCCAGACGTGGTGAGCGCAGAGGTCTTGGATGGGGCATTACGAAAAAAGAGCGGGAGCGCTATAAAGAAGCCCTGAAAGAACTTGATCTTGGACTGGAAGACCGTCTGAGCAGTAAAGTCGGACTTCTTTCTGGTGGACAGCGACAGGCGATCACTCTTTTGATGGCGTCTCTTAAAAAGCCAAAGCTTTTACTTCTGGACGAGCATACTGCAGCACTTGACCCGAAAACTGCAGCGAAGGTACTTGCCATCTCTGATAAGATCATTCAGGAGCATCAGCTTACTGCAATGATGGTAACACATAATATGAAAGATGCCATCGCGCACGGCAACCGCCTGATCATGATGCATGAAGGAAAAATTATCTACGATGTATCAGGAGAAGAGAAGAAGAATCTGAAGGTTGCAGATCTGCTGGCGAAGTTTGAAGAAGTCAGCGGCGGCGAGTTTGCGAATGACCGGATGATGTTGTCGTAAAGAATAATTTAAAAATGAAATAATAGTAGAAAACAGGAACGAGGTTTTACGATTGATGTAGAGCCTCGTTTTTTTGCACGTCTTGTTTAAATGTACTATTAAAAAACAGAGCAGATTCTGAAATACTATAAAATTATAGAGAATACCTATTAGTAATACAGGATAGAAATTATCAATTGGACGTATAAATAGAGTAGTAGTACAATAGAAAAAACAGCAACATGTCGAATGTCGACAATGTTATATTATTAGGAGGTTTACAATGAAGAAGAAAGTACTCAGCGCTTTACTTTGTGCAGCTATGGCAGTTTCTATGCTTGCCGGATGCGGCGGATCAAAGTCAGACAGCAAAGAAGCTGACAAGAGCGCAACAGAATCAACAAAAGCAGCAAGTGATACATTTACATTTGCAATCGGTGGGGACACAGGTAATACACTGAATCCGATTACTGCAGATGACCGATGGGGACTTATGACATGTCATATGGTTTATTCACCTGCGTACTATATTTACCAGGATGGAACAATCGACTGGATTCTTGCAGAAAGCATGGATGCGTCAGAAGATGGTAAAGTTTATACGATGAAGTTAAAAGAAGGATTAAAGTGGAGCGATGGAGAACCGTTAACAGCAGATGATATTGTATTTACTTTTAATTCTATTAACGATATGAAGCAAAATCTTTATGTAGGTGGGGAACCGATCAAAGTTGAGAAAGTAGATGATACTACAGTAACATTTACACTTGCAGAACCAAGTGCTTCTGTAGTAGAACTTCTGTCGGCAGAGACATTTATTGTTCCAAAGCATATCTTTGAAGGAAAAGGAAGCTTTGACGTGAATATGCTTGAAGATAAAGTTGTTGGATCTGGTCCATATATGCTTGAAGAATATAAGACAGGTGAACATCTTAAATTTGTGAAGAATCCGAACTACGCAAACGGAGAAGCAAATATTGATACAGTTGTATATAGAATTATTGAAAATTCTGATACAGCAGGTCTTGCACTTCAGAAACAGGAAGTAGATGCACTGAGCGTAACTGTTGATCAGGTTGACACATTTGAAGGTGATGACAACTTTACCGTTTCAAAATACAGCGAAGGTCGTGTTTCTTATCTGAGACTGAACTCTGTTGCACCGAGTATGAAAGACAAAGATTATCGTGAAGGAATCTTCAGAGCTCTTAATCGTGATGAAATCATGACTGCAGCATTTACAAGTGAAGATTATTACAAATTAGGATATACGTTCCTTCCGTACTCAAGCAGCTACTACACAGAAGACGGAGTTGAAAAGTGGGATCAGGATATAGATAAAGCTAAGAAGCTGACTGCAAATGGTGCAAAATCCTTAAAACTCTGCTATGTTGAGGAAAGCACAGAACAGAAAAATGAAGCACTTACAATCCAGGCTGAATTAAAAGCAGTTGGTATTGATGTTGAGTTGTGTGGTGTGAACCAGGCCGCATACATGAGTGCAGCTTATGATCCGGAATCTACAGATTATGATATGTTCCTTGGAGCATACGTAATGGGTATCGACCCGGATACATTTGCACCGCTGTTTGATTCAACAAAAGATGATATGATGAACTTCCACAATGCAGACATTGATGCAAAATTCAATGAAGCAGCTACAACTCTTGATGATTCTAAGAGAAAAGAGCTGTATAGCGAACTTCAGGTTTTGGTATCGGAAGAAGCACTTCAGTATCCAATGGGTACAAGTATGAAGACAGTTGTTACAACTGCCCGTGTTGGAGGACTTGATGATGCACAGTTCGTACCGATTTATACATTCGGAGATGTATCAAAATTAACTTTAAAATAATGGATGACGGGGAGGAGGGTTAATAAGCCTCCTCCCTTTTTTAGCAGAAACTATATTTGGAGGAAGAGGAATGAAATATATTGTAAAACGTATTTTACAGGCAATTCCATTACTGCTTATCATTACATTTATCTGCTTTATGCTGATCAATCTTGCGCCGTATGATGCAATTGATTCAATTACGACACCGGATATGACAAAACAGGAGATAGAGGCAAAGCGAGAAGCGTATGGACTAAATGATCCTGTAATTGTTCAGTATGGAAGATGGCTTGGGAATATCTGCCGGGGTGAATTTGGTTATTCACTGAGATCCAGAACAAGCATTTCTTATGATCTTAAGAGCAGAATTCCGTCTACGATCAAACTGGTGTTGCCGTCATATCTGACAGCTTTTTTACTGGCAATCGTATTAGGACTGGTTGCCGGAAGTCATAAGAATCAGTGGCAGGATAAGCTGATCGATGGAATCTGTTCCATCGGAATTGCGACACCAACTTTCTGGTTTGCGATGATCATCATGTTTTTCTTTGGTTATAAGTTAGAGCTGTTCCCTCTGATGGGAATGCATACGATTGGAAAAGAAGATTCTATTCTGGATTTTCTGCAGCATTTTATTATGCCGTATGTAGTTCTTACTGTTGGATTTATCCCGGATCTGACCAGATATGTGCGTGGCTCTACAATTGGGCAGCTGAAAGAAGATTATGTAATTGTGCAGAAGTCATTTGGCGCAAGCAAAGCAGAAATTTTGTTCAAGCATGTCAGCAAGAATGTCCTTCTTCCGCTGATTACCAAACTTGGTATGGCGCTTCCGATGCTTGTAACCGGAGCGGTTATTACAGAGACGATCTTCTCATGGCCGGGTATCGGACCTTATTTTGTAAGTGCAGTACAGGCAATGGATTATCCGATCGTTATGAGTATTCTTGTGCTTTCAGGAACCCTTGTTATTCTCGGAAATCTGTTATCGGATATTTTATATTGTGTGACAGATCCTCGAATTAAGTCAATGAAATAGAGGGGGGTAAAGATGAAAAAGAAGAACAGAAGACTTGAGAATGTAAAATATGAGTTTAAACATAATAAGCTGGCTATTTTTGCGGCGGTATATTTGATTGCAATTATTTTAGTCAGTGTTTTTGTTGTATTCAGCAGTGTAGATCCGGATGCTCTTGACGTAGCGCATAAACTGCAGTCACCGTCATCTGCACACTGGTTTGGAACAGATGAGCTGGGACGGGATTATTTTATCCGTGTATTATACGGTGGACGTGTATCACTGGTTGTTGGGGTACTGGCGATGCTGACTTCGATTGTAATTGGTGTAACCGTTGGTATGGTAGCGGGCTATTTTGGCGGAATTGTGGATAATATTCTGATGCGTATTGTTGATGTGTTCAGTTCTATTCCATGGATCATTATGGTAACCGTTGTCGGACTGTTATTTAAGAAAGGTCTTGTATCTATTATTATTGTAATTGGTCTGTTCAGCTGGATGGAAATTGCCAGACTGGTGCGTTCGGAAGTGCTTTCTGCAAAAGAGAGGGAGTATGTGCAGTACGCAGATTTTATCGGAATTCCTTCTGGAAAGGTTATCATGTCACACGTATTTCCGACCGTATTTCCAACGATCATCACAGCAGCAACAGCGCAGATAGCAAGTGCGATCATGGTAGAAAGTTCACTTAGCTTCCTGGGACTTGGTGTTGCGGCACCGATGTCCAGCTGGGGAAGTCTGCTCCAGAGCTCACAGCAGTATCTTCAGAAGGCACCTTATATGGCAGTTCTGCCGGGCATTCTGATCATTCTGACCGTGTATTCTTTCAATAAATTAGGGGATGTACTTCGTGTGTTTGTAGAACCGAGAATTACAGCAGGTGATAAAGATGAGTAAGAAGAATGTATTAAATGTAAAAAATATGAATGTTTCTTTTAAAAGTCATGGACAGGAAGTAAAGGCTGTAAGAGGAGTCAGCTTCAGCGTAGATCAGGGTGAAATCGTAGGTCTGGTTGGAGAATCCGGAAGTGGAAAATCTGTAACCATGAAAGCAGTTATGGGGATTCTGCCAGACAACGCAGAAAGAACTGCTGAGTCTATCTTTTTAAATGAAAGAGAATTAAAAGATCTGTCGGATGAAGAATGCAGAAAGGTCCGTGGAAAAGAGATGACCATGATTTTCCAGGATCCGATGACCGCACTGAATCCACTGAAGAAAATCGGAAGCCAGATCGAGGAAGTTATTATCCGGCAGAAAAAATGTTCTAAGAATGAAGCGAAAGAAAAAGCATTAGAAATGCTGAAGAAAGTAGGTATCCCGAATCCGGAAGTCAGACTCGGACAGTATCCACATGAATTTTCGGGCGGTATGCGCCAGAGAGTTCTGATCGCGATGGCACTTGCCTGCGAACCGGAGCTGCTGATCGCAGACGAACCGACGACAGCACTTGATGTTACGATTCAGGCGCAGATTCTGGATCTTTTACATGAACTGAAGGATGAATTCCGTACTTCGATTATGCTGATCACACATGATATGGGTGTTGTAGCAACTGTCTGCAGTAAGGTTATCATTATGTATGGTGGTCTGGTGATGGAAAGCGGTACGGTTGAAGAAGTATTTTATGAACCAAAGCATCCATATACAAAGGCACTTCTGAAAGCAATTCCTTCACTGGATCTGAAAGAAGGCGAGCGTTTACAGTCTATTCCGGGACTTCCGCCGTCACTGATCGATCCTCCGAAAGGATGTCCGTTCGCGGAACGCTGTGAGTATGCAACTGAAAGATGTAAAAATGAGAAACCAGAGTATACCGAATTTACAGAAACACACAGAGCAATGTGCTTTTTAAATGAGTAAGGTGGGGAGATAGATGAATAAAGAAATATTAATATCTGCAACGGATTTGAAGAAGTATTTCCCGGTTCATAAATTTATGGGCGGTAAGCAGTATGTAAAAGCGGTAGACGGTGTAAGTCTTGAGATCAATAAAGGCGAAACTTTTGGTCTGGTTGGAGAATCAGGCTGTGGAAAATCAACACTGGAACGTACCCTGATCCGTATGTATGATATCACAGATGGAAAAGTAACCTATAAAGGAAAAGATATTACAAATGAAAAAGCGAAGAATCTGCAGTGGATGAAGGATGAAGTGCAGATCATTTTCCAGGATCCGTATTCTGCTTTAAATCCATTCTGGAATGTTCGTGAAATTATCAATGAACCTCTTAAAAAAGCCGGAATGGAAGAGAAAGAGGCAGAAGAAAGAATTGAGTATTTATTAAATAAAGTTGGAATGTCAAAAGCAGATATGGATAAATTCCCGTATGAATTTTCCGGTGGACAAAGACAGAGAATCGGAATCGCAAGAGCACTTTCAGTTAATCCGGAATTCATCGTATGTGATGAGCCGATCGCAGCACTTGATGTATCGATCCAGGCACAGGTTGTCAATATGCTGGAAGATCTGCAGAACGAATTCGGTCTGACGTATCTTTTTGCAGCACATGATCTTTCAATGGTACGCTACATCAGTACCCGAATCGGAGTTATGTATCTTGGAACATTGGTTGAGGTGGCAGAGAGCAATGAACTTTATACCAATCCGATGCATCCGTACACAAAGGCACTGCTTTCCGCAATTCCGATCGTGGATCCGTTAAAAGCAAGAGAACATAAAAGAATCCAGCTCAAAGGCGAGCTGCCAAGTCCGATGAATATCCCGGAGGGCTGCCGTTTTGTGACTCGTTGTCCATATGCGACAGAAGCCTGTAAAAACGGTGTCCCGAAACTCCAGGAGATTTCAAAAGGACATTCCGTTGCATGCCATAGGGCGAAAGAAATCTTGTAAAGAAAATTGACATAAAAGTGTAAAGATGCTAGTATAATAAATAGAAAAGGTGCTACCGATGACGGTTCGCCTGATATTATTTGGTTATTAAAAATAACCGCTCATGTTTTCTCAGGACGATGGGCGGTTATTTTTGTGTGTGCGCCTAGCGGCGCACGTTAGAGGTGGAATCTGAAGGAAGCTGGATGTGAGGAACATACTAACTCACGGGCAAATCTCTGGTCTGACGGACAGAAATCTCATATGAGGTTATGCATGAGGGTAAGGTTGCACGCCAAATTGAAGCCCAATAACTGCACGGAATCATGCATGATAGATGAGGCAGATGGATGGAGAGGAAGAAACGTGTGGTACCTAGGGAGGTCTGTACGGTACGCCTTGAAAGAGGTAACCATTGCATAAAGCAATGCTGAACGCACAGAAGTCAGCAGAGGTCATAGTAGCCGAGAGGTGAAGGACCGAATCAGTAGGAGTCTTGAGTATGACCGAGAAAGGAGGAATGACCGCCTATGGCAGAAAATATTGAAAACAATGGCTGTTCGCAAAGAGATAGTGCGGAACACGAAGGGTATGCAAAAGCGTCTAGGTCATTCAATCGGATATGGAAAGAAAGAGACAGTGCACAGCCGAGACTTTTGGAAGCGATACTGTATAAAGACAACTTTAACAGAGCGTATAAGAGAGTCAAGGCAAACAAGGGAGCGCCAGGAATTGATGGCATGACCGTTGAGGAGGCTCTTCCATATCTAAAGGAACATCAACAAGAGATAACCGACCGCATTTATCGTGGAAAGTATACTCCGTCTCCAGTAAGACGAGTTGAGGTTCCAAAACCAGATGGTGGTGTGCGAAAGCTTGGCATACCAACAGTGGTAGACCGTACACTTCAACAGGCAATAACCCAACAGTTAGTGCCAATCTATGAACCGCTGTTTGCAGAGGGTAGCTATGGCTATCGTCCGAACAGAAGTGCAAAAGACGCAATACTTAAGGTGAAGGAGTATGCCGAACGAGGCTATACATTTGCTGTAGTCCTTGACTTGTCAAAGTACTTCGATACTCTTAATCACGAAATTCTCATCAATCTTCTCCGAAAGAATGTAAAAGATGAACGTGTAGTACAGTTGATAAAGCGCTATCTGAAAAGCGGTGTAATGGAGAACGGAGTAGTCATTGATACAGAGGAAGGCTCACCACAAGGTGGAAATCTATCACCATTGCTGGCAAATGTCTACCTCAATGAGTTCGACCAGGAATTCTTGAAAAGAGGCGTTCCATACATAAGATACGCAGATGACATTGTGCTTCTTGCAAAGAGCAAGCGGGCATCAGAGAGACTCTTGGAAAGCAGTACAAAATATCTTGAGGAGAGGCTGAAACTTACAGTCAACCGAGAAAAGAGTCGTACTGTCAGCGTATTTGCAATCCGAAATTTTAAATTCCTTGGCTTTGCATTGGGAAGGAACGGAAAAGGCATTTATGTCCGAGTTCATCCGAAGACATGGAAGAAGTTTAAGTCTAGACTGAAGGAGTTATCTTCCCGTAAGCGATGTCAGTCAATCAAGCCAAGCCTTGAGAAAATCAAGGTGTATGCGAAGGGATGGCTTAACTACTACGGAATTGCAAGTATGAAGAATAACATAGATGACATCAACGGATGGCTCTACCACAGAATACGTATGTGTATATGGAAACAGTGGAAACTTCCAAGAACAAAGAAAAGAAATCTGATAAAGATGGGAGTACACGAATACTATGCGAACATGGCAGCAAACTGCCGAAGAGGACACTGGTATTGTGCGAATCTGACAACAGTTAAGAAAGCCATGACAAAAGAAAGACTGATAAACAGTGGCTTCTATGATTTAGCCACAGCCTATCAGTCTGTGCACGTCAACTATTGAAACCGCCGTGTACCGAACGGTACGCACGGTGGTGTGAGAGGACGGCGGTTAGTCACCGCCTCCTACTTGAT
>NZ_JAQESL010000070.1:0-1237 GCF_027697525.1 Coprococcus sp. AM97-35
CATAAAACGATTTTTTTAATACAATATTGTTGCCACACTTAGGACATTTTCCTACAAGGGGTCCCGAGCGCTTAGTGGGAATTTGTACCCCTTATCGATACAAATTCCCCGTAGGCGCTAGGGACCTCTTTAGCTTCTTGGAAGCTGTCAGTAGTATATCTAATAATTTATCTCCATTCCCTTTAGTAACGTGTAACTTTCCAAATTTAAAAAAGCGACTCATAGAATTATTTCCTCCCGTTAAATAATAGATAACTATTAAAAATAGACAATACTTGCTCATAAGTAACGGTACTTAAATTGTTTACTTTGGCGTGTTTCATTGCTTGATGAAACTGATTTTTAGTAAACAGTTGACGATATTCTCGATTGACCCATTTTGAAACAAAGTACGTATATAGCTTCCAATATTTATCTGGAACATCTGTGGTATGGCGGGTAAGTTTTATTAAGACACTGTTTACTTTTGGTTTAGGATGAAAGCATTCCGCTGGCAGCTTAAGCAATTGCTGAATCGAGACTTGAGTGTGCAAGAGCAACCCTAGTGTTCGGTGAATATCCAAGGTACGCTTGTAGAATCCTTCTTCAACAATCAGATAGATGTCAGACGCATGGCTTTCAAAAACCACTTTTTTAATAATTTGTGTGCTTAAATGGTAAGGAATACTCCCAACAATTTTATACCTCTGTTTGTTAGGGAATTGAAACTGTAGAATATCTTGGTGAATTAAAGTGACACGAGTATTCAGTTTTAATTTTTCTGACGATAAGTTGAATAGATGACTGTCTAATTCAATAGACGTTACCTGTTTACTTATTTTAGCCAGTTTCGTCGTTAAATGCCCTTTACCTGTTCCAATTTCGTAAACGGTATCGGTTTCTTTTAAATTCAATTGTTTTATTATTTGGTTGAGTACTTTTTCACTCGTTAAAAAGTTTTGAGAATATTTTATATTTTTGTTCATGTAATCACTCCTGAAGTGATTACATCTGTAAATAAATACAGAAGTTAAACGATTTGTTTGTAATTTTAGTTATCTGTTTAAAAAGTCATAAGATTAGTCACTGGTAGGAATTAATCTAACGTATTTATTTATCTGCGTAATCACTGTTTTTAGTCTGTTTCAAAATAGTAGATGTTTTATCTACATTACGCATTTGGAATACCAACATGACGAATCCCTCCTTCTTAATTACAAATTTTTAGCATCTAATATAACGAATATTAAATAATTGC
>NZ_JAQESL010000071.1:0-1131 GCF_027697525.1 Coprococcus sp. AM97-35
TTGTTTCTTCGCCAGTTGTTCCTTTCGTTTCCACCAGCACCCTTGTTTCCTGCATTGTTCCTCACGTCCTTTCTGTTGTTTCATCACATCTTGTAAGGTCTGGTACGACATACCAAACACATATTTAGAAAAATCTTCTAACTGTCTTTCTTCATAATCGGCAGGGTTCAGTCGTTTCATTTCCTGCCACACCTTACGCTTGTAAGAGGGCAGGTCGGAAATATAATCACAGCCGACTTTCGTCTGCATATCCTTAAAAATATCGCTCATTTCATCACTCCAATCTAAAATTTAGGTAAGAAAAAAGCAGTCAATCCTAAGACTAACTGCTTTGTGTGTATGGATATGAAATTGTCAAACTGGGATTTATCAATATAAACTACCATGGAAAAATATAATAAAATACCAAAGTACTTAATACAATTCCGACAATATACATTTTTCTATAGTTTACTTTTTTGAAAAATATTATGGTAAACACAACAGCTCCTATAATATCCATTAACAACTGAAATAGGAATGTTTGATGTTCCAAAAAATAAATAAAAACTGCTATTGTTTCAGCAAATAATGCTCCTACTGGTAAAGAATATAATACTGAACTAAAAATATGTTCCCTATTCCAATAGTACAGAATAAATGCTGCTATTGCACAAGCGATTGACCAAACAGTAAACAATATGAATAGCCCAAAGCGGAATCCGCCGGAAAACATAGGTATAAACATTCCTAATATTGCTTGTAAAGCATAAAAACTTAATGTCATTCCAAACATATACAAGAACGAACTAATTCCTGCACAAATATTTGAGGTGCTTAACATAACGATGATAGTATTGGTAATAATCCAAAAACCAAACAATGTTTGAGGTGATGAAAAACTCCATAGTGTATCTGCGGGAAAATAATCTAACAGTCTACATATACACCCTACTAATATACCAATTACAAATATCGCTGTATAAGACTTATATGTATTTCTTAGTTTTATATTTGACACAATAGTTTTCCTCCTAAGTTCAAATTCATATTTGTCGTTTTCTTCATATCCATATTATATCACTCACATATTAGCACTACAATAAAATTTTATGCACCGATAATCTTGTTGAACAGCTCTAACAGTACATC
>NZ_JAQESL010000072.1:0-1068 GCF_027697525.1 Coprococcus sp. AM97-35
ATATTTGTATTCTTGCTTACGGGCATGATGATATTTAGCCAGATACTTTTTATCATTTTTGCAATGTTTTTGCCTATCAGCTTTTTGCTTTCCATGATACCGAGCTATGAAAGCATGGCAAAGCAGGCAGTCGTGGGGGTATTTAATACCATGATGACACGTGCAGGAATAACGCTCATTGTAACGGTGGCGTTCAGCATTTCCAGTATGTCTTATAACATTTCCACGGACTATCCGTTTTTCATGGTGGCGTTCTTGCAGATAGTATGTTTCGCTGGTATCTACATGAAGCTGGGCGATTTAATGAGTATGTTCTCTTTAAACGCTGGCGACAGTCAAAGCATGGGACGCAGGATATTCCGCAGACCGTATCTGTTTATGCGACATCGGGCTAGGCGTATGGAACACCGTATTGCAAGGGCGGTAAGTGCTGGCGGTATTTCGGGCGGTGTGGCTGGTGCGGTGGTTGGAAGTGCCGTTACTGGCAAACGGGCGGAAAGAAAAAATACAGCTTCTAAAGAAAATCGGGGCAATACCACTTCCAGCATGGGACAGCGTGCAGGCTCAAAGGTGGGTGCTGTCTTAGATACGAAAAATAAAGTGAAAGACAAGGCAAATGCTGTCAAAGAAAACATCAAGGATATGCCGACACAGACCGCTTATGCGGTGTATTCCGCAAAAGAAAAGGCAAAGTCCAGCGTGTCAGACTTCAAGCGTGGCATGGTGCAGGAAGAGCAGTCCAGACAGTCGGGACGCTTGGAAAAGCAGGAACAGCATAGACAGAATATCGCTGACAAGCGTATGGAGCTTCAAAAGGCACAAGAAGCAAGGCAGGCACAGCGAAAGGCTGACGGATCAGCGACAACGGGAGCTACCCGTCCCCATGAGCGACCAGCCACAGCTTCAAGCGTTTCAAAGACGGGTGCTGAAAAAATGCAGGAAGTCAAACGTCCTGCCACAGCGACCACTTCAAAGATAAGTGAGCCAGTCAAAGCAAATGTTATCAAAGAGCGTCCGCTATCTTCTGGTGCTTCTGATAGAAAAGCGACCCAACCTGCACAGCCAGTA
>NZ_JAQESL010000073.1:0-1057 GCF_027697525.1 Coprococcus sp. AM97-35
CCTTTGCTGCGTCCAACAATCTTTACTGTATAATGAAAAATCGCCATGCTCCGTTTCCCCCTTTCTGCTGTATCCGGCTTTGATTTCCGGCAGGTAACGTTTTTCCTAAAAGAAAATGGTATCTGCCGGAGCACCCTCTGCGTAAGAGTGCCCTGTGCATAACAGCCTGCATGGAATGTGCCCCTCTGGCGAAGAGTCCCTCCTGCGGCATGAGCAGGTCTGGCTGAAAGCCCCGCCGACGGAACGAGCCCGGCAAGCGTAAGCGCAGACCGGTTGCCACCTGTGGCAAACTTATACGGACGACCTCTGGTTGTCCATAAGTGCGCCCTTCATGAAAAAGCAATGAAGGGAATGGAAACTCCACTCCCTCCGGCATTACACTTCCTCCGTATTTGCAACTGGCTCTTTCTGCATTGCCTTTGAGAAGAATTTCCCATTTGCTTCCTGCCTTTTTAAGAAGCCGATCAGCTTTGGGATATCATCTTCCTCAATCGCAGAACCCAGCACCGATTCCACCGCACCACCAATCTGGCAGAGCCTGTGTGTCCGCTTTTTAGTTTCCACATCTTTCTGACGTTTCTTCAGTTCCCGTTTCTGTGCTGCATACTGTTTTGCTTTCTCAAGGCTTTCCTGTTCTTTCTTTTCCAACTGGAGCATACGCTCCTCATAACTCTTTGTTGATCTTGCCATAAATATCATCGTCCTTTCTTTTTCTTCCAAACATAAGTTTCCTGTTGTCTGTCAGACGAAGTACATGGTATAATCTGTTTGCGTGTAGGTATATCATGACTCCGGTCTGATAGAACCTTTGGCGGTTTCTTCGGGAACCGCTTTTTTAAGTTGAACCGTTTCTTGTGACTGCTTTCACATTTCCCTTATCCCTCAAGTCTCTGCCCTCGTTGGCTTCCATAAAAAGTTCCAGCATATCCGTTTTGATCAGGACTTTTCTCCCAACCTTCAATACCGGAAGTTTCTTCCACTCTACCAACTTTCGCAGGGTGTTCCTGCCAATTCCCGTATAATCAGCAGCTTCCTCAATAGATAAGGCAATCTTTCT
>NZ_JAQESL010000074.1:0-1033 GCF_027697525.1 Coprococcus sp. AM97-35
TGTTCTGCATATCAATATGCGTCGTCAGTCCGCAAAATTCAGAAATACGAAGTCCCGTTTCCAACAGAAGCACAACCTCATCATAATACTTGCTGTAAATCTTATCCTTTTCCATAAAGGCAAGCAGGCGTTCTTCCTGCTCTGGTGTAAGGATAACTTTCTGCTCCGTATCATCTTCCAGAACATCACTTAGCTTAAATTCAAATGGGTTCTTTCTGATACAGTCGTCTTGTATCGCCATGTAAAATGACGCTTTCAAGGAACGCTTATAGTTATCAATTGTTTTATAGGCATATCCTTTTTCACTCATTCTGATAGCCCATTCTTTAGCGTCCGACTGCTTAACAGTATCAATCGCCCTCATACCCAATGGGTCATTTTTCAGAGCGTTCATAAGATACTGTCGTCCCTTTTCGGTAGCCCTCTTGATGTTCTTTCTTTGGCTGTTCTTTTTCTCGTAAAGCTGGCAGACTGTCATTTTACCGCCGACTGTGTCGATACTGTCGTTAAGGTCTTTTTTTATCTGTGCTTCTTTTTCCCTCAATGAAATATCATCACGCTTTCCAGCAGGTGTCTTGTCTGTCGGTACAAGTTTCCAAGAATAGACAAATTGTGGCTTTCCGTATATATCGGTATATTTATAAACGTATCTTCCGTCTTTTCGCTGGCTCTCTCCATTACGCAAATTGCGATTTTTACCGTCTTTTCGTTTTACATTAGACATAGTGTAAAGCTCCTTTCCGTCATGGAATGAGCCGTGATACGCTATACTTTATTATACCATATCTACGGCTCAATGACATTAGATTTCGTCCAATGTATCTATGATTTTTTCAAATTGTTTTCGCTTAATCTGAATACGATTACCGTTCACGATAACCCAGCCAGCGTCAATATTTTCTTCGGCTAATTTACGCAATTTCTTTTCGCCAATGCGGAAGTATTTGGACGCTTCTTCAATCGTCAGCGTATATTTTTCCCAGATAGGCACATCAGTATTGTTCATAATCTATGCACCCCCTTTACTGTGTGT
>NZ_JAQESL010000075.1:0-940 GCF_027697525.1 Coprococcus sp. AM97-35
GAGTGATATATTTATCTCATAAAGATACAAAAACATCTCATTTGAAAGGAGAGATAAATATGTCAAAGAAACAAATTAAAAAAATTATTTTTATGGGGGTAGGGTGTGCTTTATTGCTTATTGTTGGTACAATCTACTCCCTATTATACAATAATGGACGCTGGGTCAAAAATATGGATATGTCGGAATATGTATTTTCTTACAAGGATATTCCTATGTTAGTAATTGGAGCTTTAATAGCACTATATGCTATCTATATAGTAATTATCTGCTTTAAAAATGTCTTTTCAAAAAACAGCAGGGAAAAACGATATTCAAGAACAATTTCTCCTTACTGGGGATTTTGTGGAATGTTTGGTTTTCTGGGGTTTGGCGGATTTTGGACATACTATAAATTTGGAGAAATATTTCCTTTTGCTTTTTTCATATTTTTTGGTTTTTTCAATTTTTTCTTTGAAGGTAAACTTTCTCATATCTTAGAAGATGAGCTTTTTCAAGAAAATAAACGTAAGGCACAATTAGAAGCTTACAAGATAGGTTTTAAACTATTATTTGTAGTTATCTGGCTTATGGCAATAGGTATGTTTTCCCGTAATGTTGAGTGGTGTGCAATGTTTATGCTGATTTCTGTTTCACTTATCTATGCTCTTGTTCTTTTTCTTAGCAACTATTTATTATATCGTTATGAAAAAAGGGAATAAATTATGGAAGCAAAGTTTGTATGTAATTTAAAAAAATATCGTGTAGCACAAGAATTAACACAAGAACAACTCGCTGACATTGTAGGTGTTCGTCGTGAAACTATTATGAGATTAGAAAAAGCACAATATAATCCGTCACTTAAATTGGCAATAGATATTTCAAGAGCTGTAAAAGCTCCGATAGAAGATATATTTATTTTTGAATAAAGACAGTTTAAAGCAGTTAGTCTTAGGATTGA
>NZ_JAQESL010000076.1:0-939 GCF_027697525.1 Coprococcus sp. AM97-35
TCTGTTACCAGATCTTCTGCTCCGGAATCAATCAGGACCTCTTTTACCTTGTCCTTTAAAAGTCTCGGTACCTGTGAATAAGTTTTCTTTCCTAACATAATCTGCTGTGCCCATAACATTGCCATCATTTCTTTTCCTCCTGAAATTTGTAATAATATGAATAAAATGGTTAATACAATTATCGTTTTACTGATATACCGTTTCAGACATTTCCAAAATGCATCCTTCGAGCATTTCATTTTTCTCCTCCGCTTTTTCGACTCTTGACTGCAGGTTCGTATTTTTCTCTTCTGCTTCTTTAAGTCGTGTCTCCAGAGCTGCTATCCGGCTGTCCGGATCTTCTCCTTCCCGGTACATCAGCACACCAAGGATGCCGGCCGTGTACTTCACGATTGCATCGAGCTTTGTGTAGTTTTCATACACAACGGTATCTTCATCCCGTTCGCTCACAGACATTCTCTTAGTTGTTGTCGGATCAGAAAATAAAGTCTTCAGCTGATCCTCGGATGCTGAAATGGTCTTGATCAGAAGTGCACCATCCGTCTGCTCAGTGACCTGCTGGATACTTCTTTTTAGAGGGATTCTGAATTAAATAGCAATTTAACCAAAACCAACACTGTTTTAGAAAACAGAAAACCAATAATCGTTGATTCAACTGCACAAGGAACAGTAAATTTGGATACTAATAAGTATAATTCCTTGAAATCTGGTATTACATATGCTTTTGTTGTTACGGTTTCCTCGAATCTTAACAGTGAAAGCTATAAACAGGAAAAAGGAAATCGCTTGTGCATTAAACGGTGTAAATATGGGAAACAACGGAAACTATTACAAGCTAACATCTAACTTTATGGGGAAATGTTCCAAGGGCGACAAGATCAATATTACCTCATTCAAAAATGGAGGTTCATGGACGCTTTTTGCGACAAGAGCTATTTT
>NZ_JAQESL010000077.1:0-870 GCF_027697525.1 Coprococcus sp. AM97-35
AGTATGAACTTGTGCTACATAAGGATAGCAACTGGAAGATTGTAGGATAATAAAATATGGAAAGTTTGCTTGACATTCTTTACTTGCAGGAGTATCATAAGATTAGAAAAGGAAAGCAAACTTTCCATTTGTTCAAGAAAGGGGTATGTTGTGAAAAATCGTTTAGAAGAATTACGAAAACAAAGAGGTATTAAACAAGAAGATTTAGCGACTGCTCTTGAAGTATCTCGTCAAACAATAGGCTCTTTAGAAAATGGACGCTACAATCCCTCTATTATCTTAGCTTTTAAAATTGCAAGGTACTTTCAAATGAGTATTGAAGAAATATTTATTTATGAGGAGGAAAGCAAATGAAACATAAGATACAAAAAGTTGAATTATTTATCGGTGTAATAATCTTTTTAGGTGGTTTACTAACTTATGGTTTAGGCGTACACCAACTATTGCCCGTACCTCGTCCAGATTTGGTTGTCTATGGTACAACGCTTATTGGAATAATATTGATTTTTATGGGTTGTGATATATTCAGTAAGCCAACAAAAGAAATGCAAATATTAGAAAATGATGAAAGAAATATCGCAATTACTAATGCTTCTCTTGCGAATGCTTATAAAGTAACACTTACATTATTGGTTCTTGTATTATTTGCTCTTGTCTTTATGGGATATATGAGTAAAGTTGTGTTTTTTTCGATAGCAGGAGTTATTGCTATCGGACAAATTACATGGGTTATAACAGCTCGTTATTTAGATAAAAATACGTCTTAATTCTTCAAGTATTTTTAGTTTTTCCTTCTCCATAACTACGCCCCATTCTTTTTTTGTATAGTAATATTGTATCATTAAGAATCACAAATCACAAGTGATTTGT
>NZ_JAQESL010000078.1:0-851 GCF_027697525.1 Coprococcus sp. AM97-35
CTTCTGGACTTTCCGATATATTCCCGTTTCCTGCATTTTTCCGCAAGCTCTGGAATATCCAAAATGCCCGTATGGTCGTTGATAGCAAGGTCGATACGCTTCATCACGCCACCGTCTACGAGTGCGTCCATGAGAAAGTCATACCAGCTTCTTTGCTGTGCCAGCAGGTAACTTTCAAACTGCCTGCAACCACGCCCCTTTAACTCTAAAAGGACACCTTTTTCTTCGTCAGCCGACGTATAGATAAAGATGTCCCCTAAAGAGTAATGCTCCGTATAACTGGAACGCCCGTAATTTTCATGGAGCATATAGTTGATATTCAGTTTTAATATATCTTTGATGATGTGCTGTATATCCAGCGTGGGAAAACGAATTTTCACATAATCAAACAGCATGGTAAGCGGTGCTTCTGGATTGAACCTTGCCAGTTCCTTATGCAAAGTTTCCAGAAGTTCCTTTGACGGCTTCATTTTTCCGCTTTCTATCTTGTTGAGATATTCTCTTGTGATACCCGAAGCCACCGCCAGCCTGCCTTGTGAGATACCGTAAGCAATCCGTTTCTCCCGTAATTCTTTTATCCATTGTTCTTCATTCAGAACCATACCCCCAATCTGTCAAGTGTGAAGTTTTTTCAAGCGACTTCACAACTGAATTTTGCTAGGAAATCATGCCAGAAGCCTTATGTTTCCTATGTTTTTTGTCTATTGTCTATTTGCAAACGTACCCCTCTGTTAGATACCGAGGGGTTTTACCTGCTGGCGTGGCTTACGCCACACCAGCAACGGCTAGTCCGTGCCGTCGCCTTTCGCTTCGCACGTCGCCGTCCCGTCCTTCCTTGCTTGTGCAAGAGA
>NZ_JAQESL010000079.1:0-850 GCF_027697525.1 Coprococcus sp. AM97-35
CAATCCCAAAATTCCAATCAGCATGGCTTCCCAAAGAAATTGACTCCAGATTTTCTTCTTACTTTCTCCCAATGCCATAAAAATACCGATTTCCTGTGTCCTGTTCTTCATCCAGAATAAAAAGATCAAACTTAATATGATAAAACTTGCTGCGGAAACTACGATTAACAGCATTTCACTTAACTGCTTCATATTATTAAAATTTTCAGCCATGCTCTGAATATTTCCATTACTATCAATTAGATCGTATCGTTTCCAGTCAATGTCTACTTTTTCAATTTCCTTTTTTACTGCATCATATTGATCTACATTGGCTACCTTAAAAATCGCATATCGGAACAGCGGATTTCCCTCTTCACCAGAGGGGTTCTCTGGAAAATTCATGTCGGTAAAAATCGTATTTTCTGACCGGTAAGTATCTCCTGACATAACCGGTTCCAGTTTCTGCACCGCTTCATATATCCCTACAATCTTAGCACTATAAACTTTCGAATTTTCCTTATCATCCCACTGATTAAACTGTAGACTGTCACCAACTTTCAAGCCATTCAATTCCGCCAGTTCTTTTGAGATTACACAAACATCTTTGTCCTCTTTGGTTGTCATGCGCCCATCTACCATTTTAATCTTTCCCGCTGCAACATCCATATCCATTTCCATAATTCGGTTGCCTTTTAAATTAACGCCTCCAAAATCCTGGCTCTGATCCATATCCGGATCTTCAATCCTTTTGAAGTTTACAGGATTTACCACCGTTGCTACTGTGAGCAGATTATATTCTTCGATTCCTTTTACTTTTGCTATCTTTTCTGCATCTTCCGGGATAACTGTTTCAAAAGAATTATCTGTC
>NZ_JAQESL010000008.1:0-117467 GCF_027697525.1 Coprococcus sp. AM97-35
AACCACTTCCACCGATTCCTTTCACATTCTCAACCATACTGATAAGAAGAATTGGTTTGTCCACGCTTTTATCTGCCGTAAACACCGAAAACCACCCGATTTCTTTGCCAGAAGTATCTTCTTTCGTTGCCTTCAACTCGGCTGTCCCTGTTTTTCCAGCCAGCAAAATATCGTCACGATGTGCAGCATATCCGGTTCCTTCCGGATCATTTACAACACCTTCCACCCCTTGCATAATTTCTTCTACATTTTCTTTGCTAAACGCATTTTCTATCCATGTTTCACCGGATGCTTCTTCTTTGTATTTCAAATACGGTTTTATCATATTCCCTTCATTTAAAAATGAAGTATAAATACTTGCCAGATGTAATGGATTTACAAGAATCTGCCCTTGCCCATAACCACTATCTGCCAATTGTATTTCTGTTTCTATTTTATCTGTATTGGAATATGTTGATTCCTGCATCGCAATCTCAAACGGCATATCCTGATTAAATCCTATTTCATTTAAAGTATTCATAAAATTCTCACTACCAATTTTAAGAGCTGCCTTTGCAAAATAAATATTATCAGAATAGATAATTGCATTTTTCATAATAACCGGTTCATATTCATGAAGTGTTGTCACTTGATAAGATCCCCAAGACGAATCTTTCTGCCATGCCAAACCTTCATTTCCAAAATCTTCTTTTGGATCTATGCTTTCCGTTTTCAACCCAATTCCTGCCACAACTGGTTTAAATGTTGAGCCAGGACACCATACTTGACGAAAACGATTATATAATGGCTTCTTTTCGTCTTCGTTTAATGATGTCCATTTCTCTGATGATAAGCCCCGTATAAATTCATTATTATCATAAGATGGGGTACTTACCAAAGCCAATACTTCTCCCGTATAAGGATTCATTGCGACAGAACACCCCGGATCTTCTTTAAACTGCTCGTATAATGATTTTTGCAAATCGGAATCTATCGTTAATCTTATATCCATACCATCTTCTTTAAAAATACTTGCAAGAACCTCTTTTACTTCCCCATCACTATCCAAAATCTTTATATCACAACCATCTTTTCCTTTTAATTGCTTTTCGTATAACTTTTCCACCCCAGATCTTCCGATTACACTTTCAGCTGAATATCCTTCCCCTGGATGATTTTCCAAATCTTCTGCTGTTACAGACTGTACATAACCAATTAAATGAGCTGCTGCTTCCCCTAACTCATAGGTTCTAACTTCCACATCTGATAGCATAACCCCTGGAATTTCCAAAAGTTTATTCTGACAATCCTGCTCCTCAAGTGTCTTTTCTTCTGGCTGTATTTTCATTAAATCTATTTCTTCTACTTTCGGAATAGTTTCAATTGGTACAAAAGAATCTTCTTTTACCCACTTTGCTGTGAGTTTGTTATTTATTGTTTCTACATCTATCTCTAATAACTCCGCTATTTTTTCAATAGATACATTCCTGTCTTCCAGCTTTCCCGGTATAATGCCAACTGATGTTGCTACTCCTTTTCCTGCAAGCATTTTACCATCTCGGTCTAATATTTCTCCTCTCTCCGCTTTTGATGTAGTAACACTTATTTTATCATCACTCTCTAAATCTGGAAAAATCAGGCTATCCTGCCATACTAATTTATATCCCTGTTTCGTCTTCTTCAGTTCCGCCATATTGTCAAATTGTATTGTTCCGGCAATTGTATTACATGATGTTTCATACGAAAGCGTAACTGTATCTGCTTTTTTCTCTTTCACAGCTATATGACTGATTTTAATGTCACTGACCTCTATTCCTTCGTATATCTTAGAATTTCGTTGTATGTATTCTTCTTTTGTCAGATAAACTTTTTCATCTGAATCTATCATAGTATACATTACTTCATATTCCTTTTTTTCAATATGGTTCATATATTCCACAAGTGTGTCTTCTGGTGATTCCGTTATCGTCCTTTTTAATAAAACACCTCCTGAAACAGCAATTACTGTTATAGCTACTATCAGCCCAAAAATCTTACAAGCGTAAGATTTTTGGATATTTTGCTTTTTTCGTCTATTTTTCATAGATATTCCTTTCTTCTAATTTTTTTGTTTCTTAAATCTTACGCTTGTAATATTTAAAAGTCAAGTCTATTTTCAGGAATTGTATACTCCAGATTCACCATTAGACTATCACACTTTTTCTCCTGCCTTTTAATATGCCGGGACACCGTATCCATAGATATTACTGCTTCCGATACGGTAACTCCGTCTTGCCACTTTATCCCCACTGTTGCCTTCTATGGTATTGACGGTTCCACCGCTGACACTCTCTACAATTCCAACGTGGTCAATCGTCCCATTATTTCCCCAGTCAAAGAAAATAATATCTCCTGCCACCGGGGTATAACTTCCGTCACGGAACCTACCTTTGCTTTCAAACCACTTCACACCGTCCGAACAAAGAGAAAATTTCGGAATGACTCCACTCTGAATATAACCGCTCTGGTCTGCACACCAGGACACAAAGCAGGCACACCACTCTACCCTGCCTCCAAATCCATACCATCTCCAATAAGTCGTTCCGCCTTTTCCTTCCTGCGATGCTGCCACCTGAACGATTGCCTGATTGCCGATACCTGTCGGGATTCTTCCAAATGCATAATACTGAAGCACATGTGGTACATACTGCTTGTCCCCATAACTGCTCCACCCCATTCTCTGTGCCATCATATCAGAAAATTCTGCTGCATTGGCAAGGGTATATCCACCTCTAGCTTTCGCCCATTCCAGATATCCATTTCCATAATTGTAGCTTTGCAATGCCAGTTTAATATTTTCCATATCCAGAGGATTTTTTACTCCTGCACGTTCCAGACAGCTTTTTATTTCCTGCACTCCGCAAGAAATCGAATACTCCGGATCTGTGATTCCATTCGGCTGTTTGGGATATTTTGTATTAAAACTGCCCTCTGAACACTGCATCGGGTCAAGTCCTCTCCCACCGGATTCCTGCATCATAATCGCTTTAATCAATTCCACATATTCACCAATTCCATATTGGTTTGCATACTGCCGAATTAGTGGCTCATATGCTTCTACTTCTGCACTGACAGAAGAAACCGTACTGGAATTATCCCCGCCTGTCATGCAAAGAAATCCACCAAATAAAATGACGATAATCAATATCACCACTGCAATCCAACCGCCTGCGGTCAATCCACTTAACAATGCTTTTATAGCTTCCATCAACGCTTTTATTACATGTGTTACTGCCTTTGCTGTCGTTTTCACTGCAATCTTTGTATTCTGTGCTGTCTGTCTTGCTGCCTGCACTGCTTTTTCTGCTTTTTTCATGGAATAATGCATTGCCCGGACAGAAACATTTGCTGTCTGCTCCGATGTCTTAATACTGGTCTTTGCCGTCTGTTCTGCAGTCTTGACCGCTTTTCCAGAGGTCTTGATAGTACCTTTTCCAGTATTCTTTACAACCTGTTCCGATGCTCTCCCGGTCTTGATGGTTCTTTTATCCCGTTCAATGGTCTTAATTTTTTTGACAGCAAGTTCTTTTCCCTGCTCCTGTGCCGTTTCTCCGCCTGAAGGCGGTACTGGTCGAATTTCTTCTTTCGGCTGGTAAACTGTTTCTTCGCCTGTCGAAGAAACAGAAGCTTTCTCTTTCTTCCGTTCAATAATCTTTCCTGCCTGTCTGCGTACCTGATGCCCTGTTTCGTGAAAGATGCGGTCAGCATACTTGCTGGCCGCATCTTCTGCATAACCTACCGGATTATTCTCTCTATCACTAGATTTCTCCGTCGATTGCATGATATTTTCTTTTGTTCTGACATAGGACTGCTTAACATGGTCTGTCACTGTAACTGTCTTATCTAATACTTTAATATCCTTATGGACTTGGCGTGTTTTTATCTTACGATCCATCGCTTTTCTCCATTTGAATCTTTATCTAGCGTTCATGATTAGTTTCTTTTTTGCTCACCTGTGGCAGTTCCCGGCAGTATTCCGGGTATTTCATGCGGATTGCTTCATAAAAATATGATGCATAGCCACAATCGAACATCTCGTATGGGGTAGACAGACTTTCTTCTCCCTTCTCCACATATCCATTCCACAAGTTGAAAGCCAGTCTGGTCAATCGTGCCGAACCGCCTGTCTGCCACCCTTCATGCAATGCTTCTGGTTTAATCAAACGCTCTTTAAAATCAAACATGCGATCAACATGATTTCTGGTATCTTCAGAAATTCCCACACAATAGAAAAATGAACTGTAATAACTGTCGTGCTTTCCGCATTTAGCTAACATCTGATAAAAAAACTTTTCGTGTTCCTTTGATGAAAATCTGATTTCTGACATATTTGGCTCCTTTTCCGGCACTAAAAAACGCCACAAATTGTGACGATTTTCAGTGCCTTGCTTTTCATTATTCAAAATATTTTTAATTTTACATTCTTCCCCGGTTGATACTGTCCTCTCCCGGCTTTGTGGTCATCAGTTTATACAACCTTGTATTGGTTGGGAATCTATTGACGAACGGTACAAGCGAACTTCCATATTTCACCAGACCACAACCGGCATCTGCATTTGTGATATATCCCATTTGCTCTGTAGAAATATTCAAAAGTGTCGCCAACTTTGCTCTGTCCGGCTCTGCCTGATTAAGCATCACGATATACTCACTGTTGGAAATCATCGTACTTGCAAGAACAGAATCTAACAGATAGTAGGGTAGGGTAAAGGCGCCTTGCCGCCGCTGGCGGCAGGTTTCCTACACCCTCCCTCGGAACCGGACTTACTCCTCTCGAAGTATCCGGCTCCCCATTAGTAATTGACGTATTGATTAGTGTCTGTGTATTCTTTCATGGCACTTGCTGCAAACAACAAGCGTTTTTCTCCGCTTCTTTTTCATCACGGTTTCCCAATCAGAATTACCCAACTCGTTTAAGTTCCGTATGACGTGAACTTCATACAAATCGGCTTCTTTACACCCACATAATTCACAAACTCTGGCATTGAGCCGTTGTCTGATAGTGGTTTTCCAGCTAAATTTCTTTCTCTGATAAATAATGTCACTCGCTTCGCCACGCTTGCAGTCTGCGATTTTAACAGGGCGAACACGTTTAGTCCCTGCTTTAGTTTCATAAGGGACAGACCATGTTTTCCCGTCTTTATACTGGCGAATGATTTTGCGGATACTGGTTTTATGCTTATTGGCAATCGTCTTTAAGCAACTGTACTCCATGAGATAGCAGAAGTAGTCCAGCGTGTGATAATCACAAGCCAGATTGTAATAGTTGCATAATCCTTTTGCTTCGGCATTGTACTGTTCCACAATCTCGTAATCCGCAAGGTTGAGAAGTCCGGCTCTGTGTATCGGCTGAAACTCCCCGTTTTCCTGCTGGCGAATGACTTTCTTTGCAAACATGAATTTTTCAATCTTTTCCGTATGGGGAATAGACAAGGCGACTTTCATGTGCAGGGTACGGGATTTTCTCCACGTTCCGTTTTTCATTCTGTGACCTTTGACTTCCTGATTTCTGCGGACACAAATATCATAGCCAATGAAGCGGACTTTTTCGGAGCTGTGCGTTATCAGCGTCTTTTCCTCGCTTAGAGTTAATTTCAGCTCTGTGCTTAGAAATTCAGCGATTTCGGCTTTCAATTCCTCACATTCCGTTTTTGTGCCGCACACGCCTGCCAGCCAATCGTCCGCATAACGGACAAAAGTAAACTTCTTGTTGTCGGCAGGTTTGCAGGGCAGATTTCTCATAGCTTTCTTCTGCGCCCTATGTTGGTCAATCAGTTCTTGTCTTGCCGCTTCATCAGCGGTATGGTCAATCCAATAGGACAGTCTTTTTAATTCTTTGCTTGCCGCATGATATTCCGGTGTCTGATATGCAGACCTCGGTTTATCAAAGCGTTCTGCGATTTCCCGAAACTTCTTGTCCAGCTCATTCAGATAGATATTTGCAAGTATTGGAGAGCAGATACCACCCTGCGGAGAACCGCTGTAAGTGGCGTTGTACTTCCAATTCTCGATATACCCAGCTTTCAAAAACTGGCGAATGATGTTCAGAAAACGACTGTCTTTGATTTTCCTGCTCAAAATTTCAATCAGTTTTTCGTGATTGATGTTATCAAAACAACCTTGAATATCGCCCTCGATAAACCAAACCACGCCCGTGAAGTCAGAAGAAATCTGACGGAGTGCGGTATGACAGCTTTTGCCCGGTCTGAAACCGTGGGAATGACTGTCAAAGACAGGTTCATAGATAGCTTCCAAAATCATTCTGACAACTTCTTGCAGGAGTTTGTCACGGAAAGACGGGATACCCAGAGGGCGGAGTTTTCCATTTTTCTTTGGAATATACTCACGCCTTACAGGATTAGCCTTGTAGGTTCCATCCTTTAATGACTGGATTAACTCTTTTACATAGAAGTCACTGAAACCGTCTGCGGTATCGTCGTCGATACCCTGTGTTGTTGCGCCTTTGTTTGCATAAAGTTTCTGGTAGGCGGCGTAGTAAATATCTTCACGAAGCAAATATCTGTAAAGCCTTGTGAACACGCCGTCTTTGTGTTCGCTGGAACACTTTTCAATACGCTCTAAAATTTCAGATGTTGGTTTCATTGAGGTTTCTCCTCCCTTTCATTCCTACATTTTAGATGTTACTAACTGGCTCCCTTCGCCATGTAAGCGGCTTTCCCGCATCCGAATTTACGGCATTCCCTGTCAATTCAGGGTTCTCAAACTACTATGGAGCCTCCGTTACCATATCCGGCAAATGAGCCGAACTTAGGCAATCCCCAGTTAGCACTGTGCATAGGTTAATGAAGATTGTCGGATATGCTTTCGGTTCTTTGTGACGTGTTCTCACGCCTGTTTCATAACGTGTTGGCAGTTGTCCCGCCGTGAAAGATGACGTGACAGCGTTATGACATGGGTTTCAGGACTTTTCCCACACCTGCAAAAAACAGGAACTGGAACCTTGCATTCGATAAACCCAATCTTATCCTCATATCTTCTTAACATTAGGAAACAGTCGCACCTAAGTCCTTTGGTGACTATTCCTTTTTCTGCCATGCGCTGTTCCCGTAAAGGATTTCTCCTTAGTCGGTAAGGCAGATTGTTTCGCACACTGCCGTGTGCGGCAGTACCTTAAACTGCTTTGCACAGCGCCCTATCTGGGCGCACTTCCACGTTCTGTGTGATTGCTGTCGGGAATGCATTACGCTTACGAAATCTTCGCCATGCAGAGTTAAAAAATGCTCCGGAATACTCATTTTCAAATACTACATGAAACTCGTCTAAAAAAATATGGGTTCGCTTTCCCTGTTTCCAGTTCTCCGTTACCCGGTTCAACATTGCATCAGTGATTACCAGAAGTCCCATGGTCTTTAACTGTTTTCCTAAATCCAGAATGTCGTATACCATGATACGGTTATTCACATCAACATTACTTTCATGTGCAAATGCGTCCAGACTTCCATTGGTAAATAATTCTGATACCAGTGCCAAATCCTGTGCTTCCGGTTCTTCCTGTTCTAAAAATTTTTCACGCAACACCCGCAAAGTCGGCACTGCTCCGCCATGCTGATATTCCTCATAAACTTCTCCCACACATCGGTCAATAATGGAACGTTCCTTTGCATTGATTCCTTTTTTATCCAACTGTTCAAACAGAGATAAAATAAACTGTGACTTCTCAATCACTGGATCACCGCCATCTCCATATCCGTCTACCATATCCATTGCATTGATATGGTCCCGGCTTCCTGCAGCAATGCGAACCACTTCTCCGCCCATTGCTTCAACTAATGATGCATACTCTCGCTCTGGATCACAAATCAGGATATCGTCCTGCGTTGCCAGTGCCAGGAATACAATCTGCATTTTTGCATTAAAGGATTTTCCACTTCCCGGTACTCCTAAAAGGAATGAGTTTGGATTTAACAGTTTTTCTTTATTACACATGATTAAGTTATGGGAGATTGCATTTTCACCGCAATAGATTCCACCTGCGTCCATAATCTCCTGCACCCGGAATGGCATCAACACTGCTACACTCTCCGAAGTCAGTGTGCGGACTGCCGGAATCTTCCGGTGTCCGATGGGTAGTGCTGTATTCAGTCCGTCCATCTGCTGAAATTTCAGAACAGAAAACTGGCATAACTTTTTCCGTCCGATTGTCAGAAGTGTTTCCGTATCTGCATCAAGCTGTTTTTTCGATTCTGCCGTATGCACCATAGTCAGTATACCGAACATCATACGCTGGTCACGTGTGGTTAAATCGTCCATGAACTCTTTACTTTCTTTTCTCTGCTGTTCCAAATCATAAGGAATCACTGCGGAAAAGTTATTGTTGGCATTTTGGCGTCGTTGCCAGTTTGTTATATTAGTCTCCACACCTAACAAACGTTTTTCCACTTCCTGTACTGCTTCATCAGTCGGAACCGGAATCACATCAATGCTCAACATCAGATTTCGATTCATGTCGGTCAGTTCTGCTATCATATCGTCTTTGATGTAAGAAGCATACTCACGAAGAAAAAGTACTCTTCCATAACGATCTCCCATGCGGAAATAATCTTTTTCAAATTCAAAGGTATCCGGACAGATATAATCTTTAAAGCTGTGTCCTTTTCTCATATTCTCCTGAATATCAAAATGGAAACCAGATTCTTCTCCTGTACGGTAAAAATCGTGCAGAATCCGTAACTTATCTTCTCCATTTATCTCTACACATTTGGAACCCAATCTTGCAAAATGACTGTTCAGCTCTGTTGTCACTCGTGCAAAATACGTTCTGGCTTCTTCGATTGTTTTCTTATAGCAGGATACTGTCACATATTTTTCCTGCACCATGCTGTTGGAACTGGTTGCCTTATCTAAAAGCATATTGTTGTACTCTTTCCGATATAAATCCAGTCCGTCCTCCTGCATCGGAATCAGGATTGCTTTTTCAAAATCCACCTTATTCAAGCGGCGATTATTGATCGTTATTTTTGTTGTTCCACCGCAATCGAAAGAATTTAATAAATCCATATATTCCAGGAACATGGTTTCCTTATCTACTTTGCTTGCCACCGCGTAGTTGATATCTGTAAATTTATAAGTACGTGCAAATTTATTTCTCCCGATTTTAAAAATCCCGTCTGACCAGATAGTCTCGATGGGAATTACCTGCTGTACGCTTCTTGGAATTACAAATTTTTCTTTATCCTGCTTGAAAATATTACTCAGCGTTTTTATCATTCTTCTTGCGTCCCTCCTTCTTCAGACTTTCTTTCTCATATTTTTTAATGACTGGTTCTACCGCATCAAAATAAAGATTTTCTGACCGGAACACCAGTTTTTTCGGCATCAGGATTTCTGATTTTATCCATGCCCAGATAAACTGCTCCGCTGTCATTCCATGATATTTTACAAACCCGAACACTACACATGGGGCAGCTCCCAGTACACAAATCCAGCTCACTGTTTCCATGCTCATGTATGGGTGAAGCAAAAAATAAAGCCCAACGGCAATCCCGCAGGCTAATCCTGAAAAGATAAACTGTCTCAGGGACAATCCGAAAAAGATTGCTTCCGTGTAATCCCTGATTTCCTTGTTAATTTTTACTTCCAAAACGATACACCTCCAAATCGCACATTTGTTATATTTTTTCTGTTCTGTTACACTTTGGGTAAATGAAAGGGGGGACTGACCTATGCCAATCACTGTTATGATTTCACTTGTTGTTACCGTTGCTCTATTCCTGATTTCTCTGCTGTTTCGGATTGCTGCCAGATTAAATCTGACCTTACCGCTGTTATACTTTCTTGCTGTTTCCACAATTCTGAATCCATGGGCAGCAACTCATGAGAAACTTGCATTTGCAATCCTCTATCTGCTGACTGCCTTTTCTGTTCTCAGCTGGATTTTTGCTCTGCGACGCAAATGGCAGGAACATCAATACTACAAAGTTATGAAAGACGATATGTCCTTCCAGATTTCTCGTGCCAGACAAAGAGGGATTCCATTAGATTCTGTTCATTTCGATTCTCAGGGAAATATGAGATATAATGACAGCAAAGATATTGTAGAATAGGCTCATAACATACAACAGGGTATGTACGGTTTCTTACCATACATACTCTGTTTTTTATAATCCCATCATTTCCCTCACTACCCTGTCTGACATCTTCACCGCACCGACCAGTACAAGCATATTGAAAATCAACTCTCCAATATAGCTCCACACCATAGTGACTACTGCTGCATCTGGATTGACAACTGGCGGTGATGATGCAAACAATGAAAATATAATGCAGGCAAGTACCACGATTGCTCCCTCCAGACACACTGCTGCGTATGACTTCAAAAAACTTCTTCCGATATTCTGACTCGGCTCTCCTGCAAATGAAGATAATGGAATCGGTGCAATCGCTGTGTAAAGATACAATCGAAAAAATCTTCCATATACACTCATAATCATAATGAAGCTCAGAACTGTAATAAAAAGTCCACCGATCAACGTCACCGCCCATAGAGGAATACTTTCAAAAAATCCACAATCTTCTACCGCTTCTATGATTTCGTCCGGTAAAACGGTATCTTCCGTACTTCCAAATCCTGCGGTCTGCATAATCGTACTGGTCACTCCTTGTATGATATTGAATAATGCCATCATCAGCTCCAGTCCATACGTGACTACGCCTTTTGTAATCGCAAAACGGATAAAAATTTTCAATGCATGTTCCGGTCTTTTTACCTCTGTAAAACTTCCACAAGTCTTGACCACTCCGACTACAAAGAAAAGCACTAACAAAGCATAGCCGATTGCCTGCAATGCTCCATGGATCTGCACAATCACCTGCCAGATACCGCCACCCTTAAAGGTTTCCGGTGACTGTGTGAGTATCTGCCAGATTTCTGCAAGTTTGCTGTTCCAGGTATCCAAGGCATTTTGCAAGTTCTGTACTACCCAGTTATCTGACACCTTCTAAACACCTCCTGTCTTAGCCTGGGCGGTGCGATTCCTTTCGGACCTGCACCGTCCCGTTTCCTTATTTCCTATTCTTCTTAACCTGTAATCAGATTCAGGATTTCTTTTGCAAATGTAATAATAACACCGCCTGCAAGTGTCAGGAATCCATTCGCTCTCTGGCTTGGATCATGAGATTTCAGTGATAAACCGACCTGCACAATTCCAAATCCCAACAAAATCATTCCGATGGCACGAATCAGTCCAAAGATAAACGTGGACAGATTATTGATAACGGTCAGTGGATCGTCTGCCGCAAATACGGTACTTGCTCCTGCTGTCATAATCAGTACCATTGCAATATACACTGCCATGGCACGTTTCATTTTTGCTGTCATTGGCAGCTTCTTCGTTGATTTTGTTGTTTCTTTCTTCTCCTGCTTCTTTCGCATATCTAACTTCATTTTTTTGATAGCCTCCTATATATTTTTCTTGGATTTACTGATATTTCTGAATGATTTCTTCCAGATCTTCATCGGATAATAATTCATAATCTTCCACTTCCAGAGAATCATCTGTGAACTCGCCTTCCAAGCTGTCTCCCAGTGAAATACTTGCCACTGCCCGGTCAACTGCTCCATGCAGATATGGTTTTCCGTTTCCGTCAGTTGTAAGTCCCACATTGGGGTGCTTTAAAATATCAAATTTCTCGTCTAAAATTGGTCTTTCTCCACGAATAAAAAGAATCGCATATCGGTTATCCAACATGCGAACTTCATCGGGTGTCATCAGCTCCCGCCCTGTATTCTGATAATTGGTGGAATAGTTCCCGGAATGTCCCGTTGACTTTCCATAGGTGTTCGTGTCAATCGTTGCCTTGCCAAGAAGTTCGCTGACATATTTATGTGTTCCCTGCTCATTGCCGCCTAAATATAAAAATTCATCACAATTTCCCATAATGCTTTCCCACTGCTTCTCAAACAATGCTTTTAACTGCGCCAGATTCTGCAAAATAATACTGACTGACACTTCCCTGGAACGCATCACAGACAGAATCTTATCGAAGTCATCAGGCAGTGAAACATTTGCAAATTCGTCCATGAGGAAATGCACATGAACCGGAAGTCTCCCTCCATATTTATGGTCTGCCAGATAGAACAACTGCTGAAATAACTGGGTATACAAAATTGACACCAGAAAGTTGTAACTGGTGTCGTTGTCCGGGATTAACGCGAATAAAGCCATTTTTCGCTCTCCCAGTGATGGCAGGTCTAAATCGTCCGTTGCGGTCAGTGCTGCCAGACTGGATAAGTTAAATTTCTCAAGTCTTGCTGCAAGTGTAATCTGAATGGACTTTAATGTTTTTGCACTACCAGAGTGATAATCTTTGTAATACTTCACTGCAATGTGTTCTGGATTTTTCATTTCCAACCGCTCAAATAATTCATCAAGTGGTGACTGATACTGGTCATCGTCTTCTCTGACTTCTCCGGCACGTAACATTTCCATTACCATCGGAAAATTCTGTTCTTCCTCTGGTGCTTCATACTGTAAATAGAAAATCAGTGCCAGCAACAGCATGGAAGCTGCAGTATCCCAAAACGGATCGTTTGACTGACTTCCCTTGGGTGTAGTCGCTTTGAATAGGTTCGTTACCAATCTCTGCACATCGTTATCGTCCTTCAGATATACAAACGGGTTATAGCAATGGCTCTTTTCCATGTTGATCAGGTCAAGCACTCTTACCTCATATCCTTTTTCTTCCAGAAGATACCCAGTATCTCTTAGATTTTCTCCTTTTGGATCTAAAACCACAAAAGAAGTATTCGCCTGCATCAGATTCGGCTTTGCAAAAAATCTGGTCTTCCCTGAACCGGAACCACCAATCACAACCGTCAATACATTTCGCAAATGTTTCCTCATGTTATAACTGATCTGCACATGCATGGTCAGCAACTTATTTTTTGTAAACCGCTTCTCCTTGTATCTGCGATTTATTTTCTTCACATTTCCCCATTTAGCAGAACCATGTTCTTCACCTCGTCGGTAATGTTTCTTGGTAGAAATATAAATCCCGATTCCCATGCCGTAAGACAGCAAAAAAATAAGGACAGTTTTTACACTGTCCCCACATAACCGAATCGAAAACGGATGGTTCATTGCTTCCGGGACTCCATCCAGAATCCCCATAAGACCAGACGAAAGATAAGGTGCGACAAGTAACGCAAACCAGATAACCGGGATAATTCCAATTACCGCCAACATCAGACTGCTCTGCTCATCATCGTTCTTCATGGCTTCTGCGTCCTCGCTTTTCCTTCTCCGACGGTACTTCGATTTTCTCAATGACTTTCATTAAAACGTCATCGACAAGCTCCGTATCTTTTCCCTCTTTCAGCATCTGATTCCGCTTGTCCTTTAGGGAATGGAACACTACGCCACTCTCATATTTATCCAGTTCTAACGTAATCGTATCACTGCTCATTTTGCATTCTCCTTTCCCGAATTTTTCTAGCGTGCTTCTTTTCTATGTTGTCCTCTGGATTTCTGTTCTTTCTTTTCAGGCTCTGGATTTTCTTTCTTATCTTTCACATTTTCAGAACTGTCTTGCCCGTTTTTTTCAGCCTCTGACTGTCGGTAAGTTGCATTCCGATTCTGATCCAGTACCTTTGCCATTCTTGCAGAAATTGTATTCGCTGCATCTCTGGCTCTGGAAAGTTCCACTCTCACTTCCTGAGTCTCCATTTTTTCAAAAAACTCTGGTGCATGTAAAAAATTATATCGACTGGTATCCATTCCATATTTTTTACACAACATATAAGACGCACACGATACATGAAATGCATCTTCATTTTTATCATAGTGTGGATTTCCATCCGCATATCCGGCAAATACCAATTCCGGCACAAGATTCTGAAAGATTTCCTGTGCACTCATCCCTTTTCTTACATAAATACAACCTTCTTCCGGTTTAAAAAATGCTCCTTTTTCATCCGGCATCTGTTCTGGTTCTGCTGCAACAATATTTACCGGAGGGGTACTGACTAACGCCCGGATTAAATCATGTTCTTCATATTCTGACTTTTGAATTGTAGTATCGGACATTGTTGTCTGAGAAATATCATATAGCTTTTTCGCATTATAATAATTTCCAACTGTACCATCTTCACGCTTATATGTTTTTCCTGGCTCTAAAATCAGAACTGGATTCTGTTGTTCCATACGTTTTAAATAAAATCCATGATCTCTCCAGTATCCATAGTCACCTAATTTCTGTGCATCTGGTCTTTGTGCCAGAATCAGAAGTGCATTATTGGTAGTATATCGATCAAAGGTACTCTGTACATCCAGATACTTCTGCAGCATTTTCCCATCCGTTGCCACTTGTGCGGTTACCTGCTCTGACAACTCATAGCAGCGATTCCTGTTATTTTTGCTTTCCGCAATAAATGCCTGTACCTTTTCATCCTGTGGTACAGCCGATGCATTTAATAAAGAATCAAAACTATTATCCATAAAATTTACCTCTCTTTCCCTTTCCTTGGTTTTCGTTTCTGTTGTGGCTGCTGGTGGCGAATCTGATTCGGGTCTTTATTTCCCTGATTTCTCACCGGATCATTTCTATTCTCACGCCGCTCCGCTTCTTTCTTCCTTGCATTCTGTATTTCCCGAAGTTCCTTTCTGACCGATGGTTTCTCTGGTTTTTCCGGGGTAAATAACTTAGAAGTACCCTCTGCGGTTTTCTCTTGCTTCTTTGAGGTAGGCTCGGACAGACGGGATTTGGTCGTCTTTGCCAAAGAAGGGTTTTGCTCCTTACCCTCTTTCTTCACCGACTCTCCAAACAACTCGTCCATAAGCTGATCCTCCTTGGATTTCTGCGGATAATCTTTTTCCGGCTCTGCCTGTCCCTGTTTTTCTTGCTGAACCTGTACTTTTTCCGGCTTCTTTTCCTGCTTCTCTGATTTTCCGGCTTTTGCTTTTTCTGCACGTGTCCGCTCAATTTCCGTCTTAATCTTCGCTGCTTCTGTTACAGATGCAAACTGGAATCTATCTACGATACGGTTGATTCTTGGTGCATCTTCTTCCTTTACAATCACATCTATCAATCCGTCACTGCTTCCTCTTGGATTTCGGACTGCACAGTACAACACGCCATATCGTTTTGCTTCCTGAACAAATTGTTTCAGATCACTTTCTTTCACTGAAAATACCGTCAGTGGTCTACCTGATTTGACCAGTGTTTCAAGTCTTACTCTGCCTTTTGTCTTTTTCTTCTCTTTTAAGACTGCATACAGCATCACTGCCAGATGCTTCGCTCCTGTGCCACTGATCTTCAATGCTGCTTCACCGACTTCCAACGACATTCGGACCACCTGATCAGCGGCTTCGCCTGATGTGTTCATGGCTTTGTTCCTCCTTCTTCTCTTTTTCTTCCCGCACCATCTTAAATTTTTCTTCGATTACCTTGGAACGTGCGGCGATTCCATCACAAAGTACTGCCTCCTTTCTGAGCGTTCCAATTTTCTCTGTCAGAACTTTTATCTGCTCCTTCATTTCCTGTATTTCTTCTTCCGGTCTGTCTGCCCGGATCTTATAACGCAGGTGCTTCCGCTCCTCCACACACTGCTCCATTTTCTTCTGCAAACTTTCTTTCAACAAAAAAAGCTGCTCCGCAGTATCAATGTGATAATGGCAGAGCAGCTTCGTCTCTTTTGAAATGGTATTCAGTTTTAACAAATCCTCCCGGAACAATACATGCACCTGTTTGGCAGATATTGACAGGCGGTTCTTCGGCAGGATTCCTAAAAGATAACAGTAGTGCAGATACAATCCCCGAAGCCCTCTGATTTTTCTTGTCTGCTTAAAGTTGCCGGATACCTGAATCCGGTAATACTTCCCAACTGAAATTTTTTTCTCGGCAGGTAATTCATTTTCTTCCAGAATCCGAACCCGGATTGCTTCCAGCGAATAATTCTCTCCAAAGTTCCGCTTTAGCTTCAGACCTCGCTCTCGCCCTTCCGGACGAATAGTGATGTCTTTTCCAAACTTAAACAAGTATCCTTTTTCCCGCAAATAAAAAAAGAACTGTTTTTCAGTCCTCGCTTTTCGGATTGCTTCATCAACATCTGCTTTTACCATGCTATGATAACTCGGCTTTCCTTGCTGTTCTGCCTGCCACTCAGCATAATGTTTTCCTTTTCCCTGTTCCGGCTGCCCGACAACCGATAACTGGTATTCTTTACATAACCGGTCCGACACCATTCGCATATCCCGATAATCCTGATTTGTCCTGTGGTATCTTTTCCCGTCAAGGAATGAAACTGAGTTCACCACAAAATGATTGTGTAAATGATTTGCCTTATCCAAATGAGTTGCAATCAGCACTTGATACTGACTACCCCACAATTCTTCTGCCAGCTTCTTTCCAATCTCATGTGCCATTGCCGGATTACACTCTCCCGGTGCAAAAGACTGATATCCATGAAATGCAACAATCCCGCCTTCCTTTCCAAAACGCTTTTTGACTGCAATCATTTCTTCTCTGGCAGTTGTCGGTGCACAATTAATTCCCGATACATACTGTTCCATCAGTTCTTCCGATTCTCCGACAAGCTCTGTTTCTACGGATTCGGATTGTTCCCGTCTGGTCTTTTCGGCATTCACCGCATAGGTAATCACATCATTAAATCCCTGTAATTGCCCAGTTTCACTTTCTGAAATCAGTTCTTG
Source organism: Coprococcus sp. AM97-35 (assembly GCF_027697525.1). Lineage (NCBI taxonomy): Bacteria > Bacillati > Bacillota > Clostridia > Lachnospirales > Lachnospiraceae > Coprococcus > Coprococcus sp. AM97-35. The sequence continues at coordinate 16,689 of NZ_JAQESL010000008.1, forward strand.
GTTCGTCTGTTCTTTGGTCTTATCTGGATTTTCCGCATAATTGATGACTTTTCCAATCCAACCTTTGATGCTCCAGATTGATGTCACTGCCATGATTTATTTTTCCCCGGAAGTATCACTGCTTCTGTAATCTTACGGACTGCTTCATTGAACTTCCGCACTTCCTTATCGTAACGCTGCACATCTACCACATTTAACACATGTGCTTTCTGTGCGATCTGATTTAAGTTATTTCCAATCTTATGCAGCTCCCGCATCATAGAATAATAATCTGGCGGCGGTGCGTCTCTTGGAACAACACCAGAAATCAACTGTCTCAGGTAAGCTTCCCGGTTCAGTCCGCTTCTCTTTACTTTCTTATCCAATGCCTCTGCTTCTTTTTTGTTCAATCGGAAAAGGATTGCTACATTACGTTTTCTCAACGCTCCATCTCCTTTACTTTCTGTATAGAATCTGGTTCCTGGTGAATCTGGTGTTTTTCTTTATCGTAACTGTAAACTCTGTCTGAGAGAACCTCCTGCCGTTCCACTTCATTTTTATTTACTTCCCGTACCATTTCACCAAGCATTTTCGGTTCCATCTCTCCATTATCCGGAACAATCAGAACTTCATGCACAGATGACGGTAACACATAAAATCCTTCTGGAAAAAGCTGTTCCAATTTATTTAAAACTTCTGGCTGCGTGATCATAGATGCTCCATATTGCTTTTCTACATTCGTAAGTGCATACAGCATATCATGTGAACGAAGTCCAAAATCAACATTTTCATCTAACAGGTTTGTTGCATGTCCTTCTTCATTAAAAATACTCAACAACATTTCGTCCATTGACTGAAGAATCGGTGTATTTACAGGCTGTGTATTTGCTCTGGCCTGCTGGAACATTTCCTTTGCATCCACATTCCACATCTTAAGATGTTCATTTTTCACCTTCATAGTCGCTTTTCCATCGTTAGACTCTACCGGAAAATCCACATAACAGATAGCCGACAGATCTTCCATATTTTCATGAGGCATTTCCTGTAACATTCGTTTGTTTGCCTGGGTGTTCACAAGCATCACTGCCAGATGCTCCTTCACTGAATCATAATCCATTGGGTTAATACCACTGTGCAAAAACGGAACATTGCCTGCTTCTTCCATGCATCTTGCAATTTCATTCATCACTTTCTCAACGGGTTCACCCAAACGTATTTCATTGAAGAACGGTTCTACATAGACAACTGGGCACACATTTTCTTCCTGCAGTCTTACCTGGACTCCTACCATCTGGACTCCATTATTTTTATTCATCTGCATTACCTGAAATTCTGCATTCTCATATTTAGCTGGTAGAAAATTCCGGATGTCTTTTGCTACACCTTCCGCAAATACCTTTTCTGCTATCATTTCTTTTGCAATCATTTCTTCTGTTCTCCCTTCTTCTTGTTCATTTTCTTTAAATATTCCTGATATCGTCTTTCTGCTTTCTTCTTGTCTTTCATTGATACTTCAACCAGCATCTTGTATCTCCTTTCTTTTTGTCTACTGAATCTTGTTAATCTGTAATAGGCACATCAACACTACTCCTATAATGCCACCTACTAATACTCCACAAATAAACTTCAACATTGTTACTTTCTCCTTTTTCATTTTCTGAGGGTTTCAGGGATTCTCCCTGACAAGCTGCCGCCGGACTGCCAGACAGGAAAACTGTGTGGTAATCCAAAGGCGTTGCTTGCTGGTATTGTGTATTCTTCTGCACCCGTCTCACTGTTCCGGGTATCAGAAGATTTACTTGCCGAAAAAGCACTTGCTTTTTTTATTTTTTCAGTTCACAAATCCCGCAAGCTTCACACAAGTATTCACACTTTGTGCATCGTACATTTTCATCAGTTGCCATACATTCTTCACTTGCCGGACAATACTTTTGACAACTTTCACACTGCTCTGTACAGCTTTCTTCTGACACTTTCTCAGCAATAATTCCAAGTAATTCACTCTGTTCTTTTTCTTCTTTCAACTGTGTTTTCAGAAAAATCTTCAACAGTTCTTCACTGTCCACATCGTCTTCCATCGTCAAAATCAGCTTTTTCTTATGCACGACCTTCAGCTCATATTTTGCAATTTTCATGTTCTTTTTCACCTTCTATCTCTCATATTTTCATGACCAGACATACTCTTTTTCGTGCTTTTTTCTCGCTTTGTAATTGCCAGATTTAACTTGATGCAGAGCAGATCGTTGTAATCTTTTCCTTGTTTTGGCGGTACATCTTTTACCTGATATTGCTTTGGAAGCACTGCAGAAATTGCTTTTGTGGCAAGTCTCCCAATACGGTCATTGTCCAAATGCAGAACGATTGTCTTCACCTCTGGATGCATTTTTAATGTCCTGGTCAACGCTGCAGGGACTTTACTTTTTTCAATTTCTTTTTCTGGCTGATAGACACCTGCCAGTGACAATAAATGTTCTCTCCTCCACTCTTTCCCGTCTAATTTCTGCAACGTCGCATAGGATAACAAATCAATGGCTGACTCAAACAGATGCACCGTATCATTGGATTTCTCTGCAAAAATGGAAAAAGAATAATTCTTATCGCTTCCATTTGCTTCTCCTATAAAGCTGGTTCCGATTCCTCTAAGAGCTGCATATTTCGGATTATCTTTCTCATCCATCCCTACAAACACTACGTTATGATGAAATGCACTTTCATAAACTCTTCCGGACTCCAAACAAAACTGAATGATTTCCTTATCAATCCCACGTCCTAAAAGATACGCAATCACTTTCTGATCATCTTGATTTTTCTTTGGCAACAGTAACTGTTTCTCCATCGGAACATTCTCAGATACAAAAAGAGGCGGCTGAATATTTGCCCGTTCTGCAAGCAATTCAACCGCCTCTAAAAAACTGTATCCTCTTACTTTAATCAGATAATCCAATGCTGATCTGCCACCGGTTCTCTGACTCCACCACATCCATTTCCCATTTGATATTTTCAAACTATCGTGTGTTCTGGTAGTGTAGGTGTTGCCAGAAAAGTGAACTAATTCGTATGGTTCATAATTTTTCAAGTACGTAAGCAAATCCATCCGCTTGACCTCCCGCACGACCGATGGTGGTATATATGGCATAATTTTCATCTCCTTTCTTGCCTTAGATTGATATTATTGGGGATAATATCCGGGCATGAAAATAGCCAGGTGATTCCTTGAGTTGGAACCATCTGGCTATGTAAGGCACGTATATTCTTTTTTAATTATTTAATAATATTTCTTCTAACCGCTTAATTTCTGCATTAATCTTATTCATATCTGGACTGCGTAATTCAAGGTTAAAAGATACTACTTTTTCTCCAGAAATATCCTCTAAACCATAAGCTAATTCATTAATTCGTTTATCATAATCATCTATAAAATTCTCAATATCTTCTATTATAGATTTGCTCAACTCTGATGTATATTCTATCAATTTTTCGAACATTTCTGGAACACTAATACATTTAAAATCTAATGCCCAAAGATGATCGCTTTTATATACTTCAATCAATTTTTCTGCTACATAAATTATATACTCAGCATTTCCTGGCGTTCCACGTTCACCAAGTGCTTCTTTAAGAGCCTTATTAAGTATAACACAAAGAATATCATTTTTCCGAATAAGTTCTTTACTTTTTGCCTGAACATAATCAAAAATTTCTATAGGATTTTCAAAACAAACTGTTCTTTCAAATGAAATACCGTATTTCATATCATATCGCAAATCATCCAGTTTATTCAAATTATCTTTTAATACCTCTGCAAATAATAAGTACTCCCACAAAGCCGGTTTTTCAACTACTAATTCAAATACACGCCCGGAATATTTTAACACCTTAGGCGATACCCCTTCTTTTGAAAAATGTTTTCTTAAACATAAACTATCATTAACCAAATAAGCCAATTGATTTTTCAGACATTTTATAATATCTTGACCTGCGTTAAACTCGTATACCCAATTACTATCTTTGTTTCTTAAAGTATCTACAAATTCAAATATTTTTTTCGAATCTACAATATCTGAAAAATTCATTTCTTTATTTTTCTTCCAAACAGGCAAAATATTACTTACTTTTTGATCTATAAATACAAAAATCGGGATACCTTTTGCTTTTGCCCGTAAATACTCTAAATTAGTAATTGATTTTTCTCCATGATCTGTTATGTACCCATATCGACTGCCAACGATTAGTACCATTATATCAGCTCTTTGTTCTACGACTCGAAGACAGTTATTTATAGTATCTTTATCCGGATCTATTGGAAAAGAATTGTATTCAGATAATATGGCTTCATATCCTAAATCCGCTTCAATAAATTCTCTAATATCTTGCCTAATCTGTTTTAAATCATAACATGTAGAACTTACAAATATTGATGGTTTACGTGCCTCTCCTGAAATATATTGCATTTTCACGCCCTCTTTCTATTATGACTTTTTTCTATTTTTTATTAGTAAAATTATTGATAAAATATCAATATATACGTGCTTACTAATCTGTTTTAAAAATCAAATGCATGTTTGAATGACGTTGAAGTGAATTTATATCTTTTTCTATGTATTTCCACGTTTCTTTATATGTTCCTTCAACGGAAACTGATTTATCTGAAATAAAATCTATAAACTCCAAAACTTTTCCTTCATATTTTTCAGCAAATTCATCCGAAAGTATTTCTTTCTCATCATCTGAAAAGTCTTTAAGTTCATTGTATAAAACATGTTCTAAATTGCATGAATTAAAATATAACCTATACGGAATATTGCGGATTTTTCCAGTTGTGTACAACTTAAACATAATCTCTGATTTATGTGCATTTCTTTTTTCAACCTCTTCAATGTCAAAATATTCCATATGATCCTCATAATATTGAATATTTTCAACTTCTGCTTCCTTAATGCAATTTTTAGTAAATGCACCATCTGTGTCAGCTATATGAATAATTTTTACAAAATCTCCCCAATTATATCCGTACTTACTTTTGATAGTCTCTATTAAAGCACCTACTTTTGACACTACGTTTTCTTTTGTTGTACTATAATTAGATGTTATATCTCCATGAACAACTGCAAATTGCACTTCTTCCGAAGAAAAAAACTCTTTCAATATTCCACCTATAGCATTTTCATCACTAGGCCCCTCAACAATAACCGTAACTACCTTTTTTTCATTCACTTCGCAGTCTCCTTCCTGCTTTTCTAAATGCTCTCGCAATTTTCAAGCTGTCAGTTTCTTCATATATTTTTTCTTCCTGTCCACCAAGAGTAATACTTCTAATATACATACTTCGGAGATTATTAGATCCTTTCACATTTTTCATGTGAATATATCTATTATTTGGATTGGCAGTAGAAAACATAATACTATCTTTATCCAACATCTCTAATGCACGTAGATTGTGAGATGTAAAAATCAATTGTCCTTTTGCACTCTTATTGAAAATATCTAATAATTCTCCTAACATATACTCAAAAATTCCAGCATCTAATTCATCAATAACTAAGCAGATAGAAGAATTTCCAAATGCTTGAATTAGAACATTTAAAATAGATACTATCTTAATAATACCTTCAGATTCCATACGAATCGGAATCGTTCTTTTTCCTTCTCTATTCGACATAAGCTCAACTTTCCAGCCTTCTTCACCAGAATCCATTGCTTGCTTTCCATAATCTTTTATTTCAATACTCATTCCCGGAATAATTGTATATAAAACAGTATTGATTTGATCTACAATCTCATTAAGAATATCTTTCTTTTTAATATCTAAAATAACTGGTTCCATTAATGGAACTGCAAAATCCCCTTTCATTCCTGTTTTTTCCTTTTCAATGCGAAAAGCCATTGGGAGCAAGAAATTTGCAGAAATCAAACCGGAATGAGAACTTCTAATAACAAACAAATCTTTAAGTGCAAAATCAAACAATGCATGAATAACAATGGAATAATTCTTAAATTCACTATTTTTTTTAAAGAAAATTTCTCTACTATCTTTTCCAAAAATGTAAGAGCAATTACTCTTTTCTGCTATTTTTCGTGCAACAATAAGATCCATTTTTACATTTTTATCTTTCCCAACTAATTCTTCAACTCTTTTCAATGGTTTAAAAACAACATCTGTCTGAGTTCTTTGATAATCCATAAAAACATTCTTATTCGTTCTATTGCCATCTTTATTTATTGCACAATTCAAATATTCTCTTTCAATAATAACGCCATCATCTATTTTCGAAAAAATAATATGATACCCTACCTCATACAGTACGTTATCTCCAAATATTTTAAATTCAGCATTTATCTCTGCATTTGTTGAATCTGTATCGATATAATCTATAATCCTTTGATCTAATTCCTCACCAGTAATAATACCTTGTAAAAAATAAAGTGCATCGACAATTGCTGTTTTACCAGATCCATTTTGTCCATAAATTCCCAAAATCTCAGCTCTATTACATTCAAATTTTCTTTCATTAGCAAGCGGCATTATAATAATACCATTCTTTACATTTTTAATATTTTTTAAAGTTAATGATGATAAACGAACAACAATATTTCCCATAATTGCCTCCTATAATCCATTAAAATCGCATCTATATTCTAACACAAAACATTTGATTTTTCAATTTCATTTTACATTTTGGTATTTTTTATTCTATTTTTTAAATTATAATATTATTTATATTGTGTTCATTTTTTCATTATTTATTCGCTAGAATTATTGATTTGAGCGATATTATCCAAATAATACCACTCAAATCAATTACTTTATTAGATTGATTCTTCTATATTATATATATGTTTTATCTTTCCATCTCTCCCATCCTTCCTATCACATTCAACATCTTTTCTTCTCGGAAGCTGAGCATCTTTCCATTAGTTCCACCGACAATAATATGATCCAACAATTCTATTCCCAATAGCTGTCCACACTTCTGCAACTTTCTCGTAACAATCATATCCTCTTTTGACGGTTTCACATTACCACTGGGATGATTATGAAGTCCAATGATTGCAGAAGCATTTGCCAGAATACTGCTCTTAAAAACTTCTCTGGGAATTACCAAAGATGCATTAATCGTTCCAACACTGACCAGATTCATATTGATTACCTGTCCATTATTTTTCATATTCAAGATGCAAAATACCTCTCTGTCATATTGGGATAACTCCTTCGCCATTAATTCTACAACAGCCTGTGGACTGTCCAATGTCTGCTCACTATAAAGAGATGGCTCTTTTACCAGACGGATATTCACAACTTCCAATTCATTCTCCATCCTTCTGATCTCCTTTTGGAAATTCTACAACAAAAAAAATATTACTCTCTGAAGATTCCACATATGATTTCAATTGTGATAATGTCATTTCCAAATATTTAGGTTGTTCCACCATAATCTGCTCCTTTCGTTTCTTCCTTTACTTCTTTTTTTCCTGACAAATAGCTTATCACTTTGTTTGCCTTAATGCTTTTCTGCAGCTCACTGATAATGCACAGATCTGCTACATTCACTCCCGGCAAAGCAAGCATTTCATCCATCGCCATATTGACAATCTCTTTTTCCGTTCCGTATCCGGCATCAAATAAACGCTGTAATACTTTTATTGCTTTCTGATTTTTTCCCATTTCATCATCAAAGGGCAGCTTATCGCCGCCCTCTGTTTTACTCCTCCTCTTCTTTCTTTTCTTCAATTCCTAATCTCTTAACCTGTTTCTTTTTATTCCAGATACGAACTCCTATGATTCCGGCTGCTGATAATACCAGAATGGCTATCCATAAAATTGCATTTGCAGTGTCTCCTGTTTTCGGAGGGTTACTGGTTTTTGTAGTAGTACCCGGTGTCTCTGGGGTTGGTGTTTCCGGTACTTCTTTGATGGTTACAGTCTGACCTTCATCGTTGATTTCCTTATGCTCTGTTACCTTTTTCGGTTCTTCCAGATTTGTTATATCATACAGTTCTTCAAAGGTTACAAGCTGTTTTCTTCCAAGAGTGCTGCCATCGAAAGTAAACTCAATCTGCACTTCCATGTTTTCCTTGTCCGCTGTAAATTCATAATCATTGGTAACTTCTTTGCCATCAATGATCAGCTTTGCATTTTCTTCCTTAATCATCTGCCAACCAGACAATTTATACTTTGTACCGATTTCCAATCCTTCTAATGTAACTGTATCCACAATCGTCAGATCTTTTCCGGCTTCAATTTCTTTCTTACCGTTCTTATCCGTTGCTGTGGTATGAATCGAAATCTTTCGCTCTGTAATCAGGACTGTCTGACCTTCATCGTCAATGTCCTTATGCTCTGCAACTTTTACAGGTTCTTCCGGATTCTTCAGGTCATATAATTCTTCAAATGTAACCAGATTCTGTCCGCCAAGTTCTGATGCATCAAACGTATAAGAAACTTCTACTTTCATTTTCTCGCTGTCAGCAACAAAAGTGTAATCACTCTCCACACGCTTTCCATCAATGAGCAGTTCTGCATTTTCCTCTTTCAACATCTGCCAGCCTTTTAACTGATACTTTCTGCCTTCTTCCAGACCGTCCAGAGTAACTGTATCCACAATCGTTACTTTCTTTCCTGCAACAATTACCTTCTCACCTGTTATTTTATCCGTTGCTGTGGTATGAATGGTAATCTCTTTCTCATACTCATCAGTCAGTGTTCCAAGGTCTATTTTCACTTTATTTCTGCTTACAACAACTTCAAATGCAGGAATCAGCTTCATACCTTTGTTAGATTCACAAGCTAACTCCTCAATCTCATAAGTGTCATAAAGTAATGCACCTTTGCTATCGTCCGGCTCAGAAATTCCGAACCAGATACCGTCCTCACTGGATGTTCCGGCATTTGTATTTTTCTTATGAGACGCCCAATCGGAAGCAGTTGAAAACTGACCGTTTTTATCTGTTACTACGATATGGCTCTCTCCGGTTGTTTTGCTCGTAATCTTAAAAGGAACATTGGCAAGTCTCTTATGTGTGCCTGCTCCAATCTTTACTCCCTCCAAATCTCCACGTTTAATCTGGTTGTAAATGGAATGGCTTTCGCCTGTTAAATCCACTATTTTTCCATTTTCCGTAATCGAAAATTCAATCGCTTTTGCCCCGTCAGTCAGATAACCTTCCGGTGCTTTGGTTTCTTCCAGTTTGTATTTACCATATGGAAGTAAATCTGCCGATGTTGTTGCTACTCCGTCAATCCCTGTCTGAATTGTCTTAACTGTCTCATTTTTCTTGTACAGTTTTCCTTCTACCAGAACCGGATTCTCGTTCAGAGAAATAATTGCAAATGCTGCATCTTTTAATGTGGCACTTCCCTGTGCTTTGGTATCTTTTGTCTCTAAATCACGTTTTTGAATCTTCACACCACCTCGGATTACCTGGTCAGATACGGAATACTGGTTGCTTCCGGAAAGAACTGCAAGTTCTCCGTCCTCTGTGATCTGTGTCAGATACATTCCTTTTATCTGTTCTGTACTGTCTCCTGCCTGCATATAAGCTCCATCAAGTAAATATCCGTCTGGTGCTTTGGTTTCTTCAACAGTCAGTGTTCCAAGTGGTAATACACTTTTTTCATTCTGAGTGTAAAATGCATCTCCGGATACTTTGTAAGCATCTGACAGTTTTGTCACATAATGAATACTTCCGTCACTGCTCTTTTCTGCCACCGTTTTTGTAACCCAGGTACGTGTTGCTTTCTCTGGTAAGTTATCTTTTGTATAAAGTCCGTCATAATAATGCCAGGTAAACTCTGCTCCTGCCAGTGCTGCATTCCCCTGTGCAGTTGCTTTTCCTATCTCCATATCAATCTTGAACAGGTCTACCAGTGTCTCTGTTACTTTCGGAACATCTGAAACATTTAATGTAACTGTTTTTCCGGCTTCAACTTTCAGACTGCGTACTGTCGTATCCGGCTTATATCCCTTCGGTGCAGAAAGCTCTTTGATATAAACAGTCCCTGCAGTCACTTCAACCTCATTTGTATCTCCATTCTCATTTGTCGTAAGTGTTCCAATCTGATTACTGCAATTCTGGTCTGAGAATATGCCAAAGGTTGCCCCTGCAATGGAATACATCGCATTTCCATTTGTGACACTCTCATTTGCGGTTGTCTTTTTTACTTTTGCATTTCCGACATTCAGTTCTGCCCAAAACTGTCCGAGATCCTGTCCCTCTCCAGTATAGATATATCCGCCACATTTATAACGACCTTTGTTTGCCTGTACAAATGCTCTCGCTCCTGTATACACTTCATTCTGAATATCCTGTGAAATCTCAGAATATGCAGCTCGGACATTATCACACTGCCAGCCTAAATACTCACTCAGTCTCTGCCATACTACACACTGTTCCAACAGATATCCCTGATTCGCATTCAGGTTGCTGTGACTGCCTCTATACTGCTTTACATACTCCAGTGACAATGCCACATCTTCGATCTGTGTAGCACTCATACTGGAACTCGCATCGTGTCTGGTTTTATACCCATTTTTAAATCCGGTGTTAATATCTACACAATAGGCTGTTTCGCCCTCTACTCGCATGTGACCTTCATTGAATGTCGAATGAATGGTTCCATCATTCATCACATGTTCAATATATCCGACTCTCTCTGAGGATTCCGTCCAGTATTGTGTTTCCGCTGCCTGAACCGATGTAGTCGGTAATGCGGTTAAAATCGTGGTCAGGGTAAGAAGTCCTGTACACACTCGTTTCCATATCTTCTTCATTTTCTACAATTCCTTTCTTTTCAATCAAAAAAGACGTCCATCTGGAACGCCTGTTGTTGCTTTATGCTGTTTACTCCCTGCTTTCATGCAGGGTATGGGAATCTCTGACCTGCCGAAAGAAAAGAGGTTCCCGGCTCCTTATTGTCTTTTCGGCTGGTAATCTGCTGGTAAACCAAAGGGGTAGGGTGTGGGGAGGGGAAAACAGAAAAAGGCTGATTTCTCATTGACCGCCAACAGATAGACTTCTCCCTTGGTGTCAAAATGCCTATCGTTCCCTGCTTTTTTCCCGTTTCCGGTATAATTCCAGTGCTTTGATAATGGTTTCTTCCATTTTCTGCTGTGTAGTTCCCGATGGAAAGTATTTTTTCAGTCGGTTCTTCGGGATTTTCCACTGCTCTACCTGATTTGGCTTCTCTTCTGACATAATCGACAGCAAAACATCTTCATTCAACCTGCCCTCTGCTGAAAATTTGCGGATTTTGATTGCCTGTGCATGACTTGGAGTGCAATCTTCCGATTCCATGGTATCGTACAATATCTCCTGTTCTTCTTTTGGCAAATAAGACAGCTCCACCGCCGGACGCATGGCAATTTTCTTGTTATCGACCATATCAAGAATTTCCGGTATCAAGTAGGTTAATCGAATATATCTTCTGATTTGGTCTTTACTTTCTCCAACCTCCTCACCCAATAATTCATCAGAACGTTTTCCTTTTAACTTTGTCGCCAGTGGCGACGAAGTTAAATCAGTTCTTTGTCCCTGTCTTTTCATGACATCTAACCTCATTTTGTAAGCAAATGCTTTTTCTGATGGTAATATTTCTTCCCTTTGAAGATTGCTGTCAACCATGACAATAACTGCTTCGTCATCACTGAGATTTCTTACAATACAAGGTATATTTTCTAACCCTGCCAGTTCACTTGCCATTTTTCTACGGTGTCCAGAAATCATTTCATACCCACCTGTTGGCTTCTCTCTGACAAGAGCAGGAACCAATACACCATGTTCTCGAATACTTTCAATGGTCTCCACCATTTTATCATCCATTTTTACTTTAAATGGATGATTCGGAAAATCACTGATTTCATAAACAGAAATATTTTTTACATGCTCCTGATTCTTCTGGTCTCTTTCTTCCTGCGTGGTAAAAAGGTCATCGGCTGAGGGAAGATTCATGTTTATTTCTTTGCTTTTCGCCACACTGAATCACCTCCCTCGTAAATTCTGCATACGCCTTTGCAACAGTTCCATTCTTGTCATACTCATAAATGCTCTGTCCTGCTGCACTGCTTTCTGCCGCTGTGATAGCCACTGGAATAACCGTTTTGAAAATTCGGATACGTTTCCCGTAATTTTCTCGAAGGCTATTCTCTGTTGTCCTTGCCAGTTTTGTCCTCATATCTGCAAGTGTCAGCAATACTCCATCAATCTTCAGATTAGGATTTAGCTGTCTTTGTACCTTACCGATTGTTTTCATTAACTGCGTCATACCCTTTAATGGAAGATAATGAGCCTGAACTGGAACAATTACACTGTCTGCGGCAGCTAATGCATTGATAGTCAACATTCCCAAACTAGGCATACAATCAATCAGGATATAATCATAATCCTTTTTCAAATCTGACAGATACAGCTTTAAAGTCTGCTCTCTGCTCATGGCATTTACCAGTGAGATTTCCATGCCCGATAGCTCGATATTGGTTGGAATAACGTCTACTCCTTCTTCATGGTGCAAAATGCCTTCATTATACACAAACGGTTCGTCTTGTAATATCTTCTTCATCTGTGTATCCAACGTAATCGGAAGATTATCTGCATCAGTCCACCCCAATGCGGTTGTTAAATCTCCCTGTGGATCAGCATCGACCAATAATACTTTTCGCCCTTGATGTGCAAGACCGATTCCTAGATTCAATGTTGTTGTGGTCTTAGCTGTTCCTCCCTTCTGATTTGCAAGGGCGATTACTTTACACTTGGTCATGTGGATTCCTCCTTCCTCGAAAAATTTAATAGCCAATCCGTTTTACGGGACTGGCTATGTATAAAAATGAGTATAAAAAAAGCCGACTGATTCTTGGTTAAACCAATCGGCTATGTATTCTCAATTCGATAGCATTTGAGTTATATTAACATTTTTCTTTTTCAACCTACCATTTACGCCTTCTATAATTAATTTCGTATTATAAACCGCCAAAAATAATTGCTTACATTCTTTTTGACTAACACTCTTTTTACTCATTCCATGTAATAAAAAATTTCTGTTTAACACTTTTGTATCTAATTGAAAATCGTTACCATTTTCAAACAATTTCGTTAAATATGCTATAAGATTATTCATTTGAAGTAAGAAAAAACTTTGTTGTAAAAGATCTTCCTTTAATCCACTTTCTTTTATTTTTTTAAAAAATTTACTATCTCCTTTTCTCCTACTGTCCTTTTTAACTGGCTGACGTTTATATATCATTCCATCTATCATAGAACACAATATCATCGCACAAGCCTTATAACACTTATTATCATAACAATATATAGCTTCGTTCAAATCCTTATGATTTAGTCGCATTTCTTGTAAATCCGCAAACAAATCTTCCATATCATTTTTTCTCAAATATCGTAAAGCTATTTTATCTCTTTCCGACTTATCAGCAATTTTTGTTTTAAATAAACCTGCAGGTGCATGCGGAATTATTGTCCATCCATTTTCACCCCAATACTTTATTCCCTCATTCCAATCATCCCAATTAAATTCTGGTAATGAGCTTTTAAATTTTTCCAAAGAATCTCTTATCTGATTTTGAATGCCTCTAGCGATATCATTAAAATCTGAAAAAGCTGATGAAAAATCATATTTTGGAATTTGGTCAAACAGATTATTTCTCATTGTCGTAATTTTTTTCTGTATTTCTAACATTCCACTTTTCATATTTTCAAAAGTGTACTCATTATACTGTTTTACCGCATTTTCAATTTTTTTATATTCATCGTTTTCGTCATGATCTTCGTCATAGAATTCTTTCAACTTTCTATTTTGTTCTAATAATACCTTTATATATTTTTTACATGGTTCTGTTGGATCGTTTAAAATATCATTGATACTTGGACTACCTTCCCCTGTTTTATTTATTTCCAATTGTAGAATTTTTGCAATTTTATTTTTCCAATTTTCCTCATTTATATCTTCTATTAACTGTTCATAAACATAAATCGAAAAAATTGGTTTTATCTTATAGCTATTATTTGCTATCGATATTACATATTCCTTTTGCTCTGGAACATCAATAACTATTGTATCATCAGCTTCTGATATAACATCTTTTTCCATACTTTTACCTCGTTATTCTTTAGTCAACGATTCCAAATTTATTAAACACTTTTTCAACGTATATAATATATCACAATTCTGCCTTTTTGCTCTTCATTTTTAATTATACCACCTGTTTTGTGACTTTCTCATGCTAGGAAACAAAGTATTCTATAATATACCTCACCATCTAACTTTTCTCTATTATAATCTCAATTTCTCTTTTCATTAATCGGAAAATATTTCCACGATAGTTTATGAAAAGTTGGGGAATCTTACGCTATCATACGTTAAAAGTTGGGTAAATATTGGGTAATTACACTACTCCCCAACAAAATAAAACAGGCAATCTTCGCCTACTTATTTCAGAAGAATGAGGCGAAGTTTCATACGACAGTTGGGGAATTGAAATTCCCCAACTCACTCCCCAACTTTTACCCAATTCCATGCATAAATAGCGATAATTTACGATAAGTCAAAATTTATTCCCCAATACGCAAAAAAACCTTGAATCATCCCATTTTCATAGGAAATTCAAGGTTTTTCGTTGATTTACATGATAATAATACGGTTCAAATTCTTATGCGAACTGTAAGATTATGCGTTCATCTGAGCTGCAACTTCAGCTGCGAAATCTTCATTTTTCTTTTCAAGACCTTCACCTGTCTCGAAACGAACGAATTTCTTCAGAGTGATAGTTGTTCCGTTAGCTTTTCCAACTTCGTCAAGGTATTTAGCTACAGACTGTTTTCCATCTTCAGCTTTTACATATACCTGATCTAACAGACAGATTTCCTTCATCTCTTTGTTGATACGTCCGGAAATCATTCCCTGGATAACCTTTTCCGGTTTCTGAGATTCTTTCGGGTCGTTCATAATCTGAGCAAGAAGAATTTCTTTCTCATGTGCGATGTAATCAGCATCTACATCTGCCTGGCTTACATACTTAGCATTTAAAGCTGCTACCTGCATAGCTACGTTTTTCAGAGCTTCTTTAACAGCATCGTTAACAACTGCTGTATCAGCTTCTACAAGAACACCGATACGTCCGCCACCGTGGATATAAGATACTACACAGCCATCTGTAACGATCTTTTCGAATCTTCTGATGCTGAGCTTTTCTCCGATTACAGAAATCTTTTCTGTAAGTGCATCGTTAACTGTCTTAGAAGCATCTTCGTTCCAAGCTTCAGCCATGAATCCTTCCATATCTGTAGCTTTTGTAGTAAGTGCCTGATTAACAACTGCTTTTACGAATGCCTGGAAATCAGCGTTCTTAGCAACGAAGTCTGTCTCAGAGTTAACTTCTACGATAGCTGCTGTCTTATCTTCTTTAACGTCTGCCATAACAATACCTTCAGCTGCGATACGTCCGGCTTTCTTAACAGCCTTAGCTTCGCCGTTCTTTCTGAGGTATTCGATTGCTGCATCCATATCTCCGTTAGATTCGTTCAGAGCTTTTTTGCAGTCCATCATACCAGCGCCTGTCATTTCTCTTAATTCTTTTACCATGCTTGCTGTGATTGCCATGATTTTTTCCTCCATCTTTCAATATGATCTTTTGGATTGTTCGAATTATTCTTCTGTTGTTTCTTCAGCTGTTTCTACGTCTTCGCCTTCGTAAACTTCTTCTGCTTCGCCCTGGTTTGCTTCGATTACAGCATCAGCCATCTTAGATACGATAAGTTTTACAGCTCTGATAGCATCATCATTTCCTGGAATTACATAATCAAGTTCTTCCGGATCACAGTTTGTATCAGCAATACCGATCAGCGGGATTCCGAGTGTGTGAGCTTCCTGAACACAGATTCTTTCTTTCTTAGGATCTACTACAAAGATAGCATCCGGGATTCTCTTCATTTCTTTGATTCCGCCAAGGTTCTTTTCAAGCTTTTCCCATTCTTTCTTGATTTCGATAACTTCTTTCTTCGGCAGTACATCGAATGTTCCGTCTTCTGACATAGCTTCGATTTCTTTCAGACGAGCGATTCTGCTCTGGATTGTCTTGAAGTTTGTAAGCATTCCTCCAAGCCATCTTTCATTAACATAGTACATTCCGCAACGTTCTGCTTCTGTCTTGATTGCATCCTGAGCCTGTTTCTTTGTTCCTACGAAAAGGATCTTTCCACCTTCTGCTGCGATGTCAGATACTGCCTGGTAAGCTTCATCTACTTTTCCTACAGATTTCTGAAGGTCGATGATGTAGATACCATTTCTCTCTGTGTAGATGTACTCTGCCATCTTAGGGTTCCATCTTCTTGTCTGATGTCCGAAATGAACACCTGCTTCTAAAAGTTGTTTCATTGAAATAACGCTCATGTTTCTTTCCTCCATTGGTTTTTTACTTCCGTGTGCTTATGTCCGCGAACCATGCTTGTCAGCTTTGGCACCACCGGGATAAACCACACACGTGTTTTTTTGCAACGCTAGCATTGTATCACAAAAGCCCTGCATACGCAAGGCTTTTTTCAGGGTTTCCCCTACAGGTTCTCATATTTTTTCAAAATCAGCAGCAAAAAAGCTGATATCCGACAAGGAGGCACAGCAGAACGATCAGAATTCCGATAAATATGCTCGGAATAAACATCATGATCACCATACCAAGTGCCACAAAAAACAGTGCAAAACCAAATACCCGTTTCATCTTCGTTCCTGCTTTTTCCTCTTTTACAATAAATATATGCCAGAAACCTACGTCTATTCCTGATTTTCCGGAGAATCTGCTTCATTTAACAGATCTGCCACATCCTCTTCGGTCATTTTATCCTCAGATGGGGATTTAAAACGGTCAATCACATCCGGGACCATATCCAGGATCTTGGTCATGGTATCCTGATTCTTGATGTTGACCAGTCTGGTTGTTCCGTTCTGGATCACAAGCACTGCACTTGGAATCATCTTGCCGCCAAGTCCGCCGGCTCCTCTGTCCTTTTTGTCCGCATGAAATGCCCCTGCCCCGATTGCAAAAGATACATCAACAAGCGGAAGAATGATCGTATCTCCGATGTGGATCGCATCTCCTACAACGGTTTTGGATGATACCACGCCGTTCATCCCTTTAAACAATGCATCTACTGTCTCTTTAAACTGATTATCTACTGCCATTTTTTCGATTCCTCCTGTTATTTTCTATCGAATGCTTTACCATTTAAACTCCCTGATATCATGATAAGTGCTGCGAATATTCTTATCCAGCAGCATCTTTGCTGCAAATACTGCCATATGAACTGTTCTTAGTCTTCCTTTTACATAAACGGAACCTTCCAGTACCCGCTTTTCAAAATCCGGTTCCAGATCCATATTTTCTCCGATAAATGCATAAAACATTCCACAAAGTGCCAGTACCTGTCCGGTATGGTAAGGATCTTCAAAACCGAAATGCAGTTTTACGCGAAGCTTTTTCGGCTTCAGAAAATGCTTCACCCAGACCAGTTCCTTTTTGCCACGTGCAAAAGCTGCTTTATGATTTTCCTGTTCCAGGAACTCCAGAATTTTATCTTTTTTATCTGCGATATTTTTTATTTTATCACATAAATTCTTCCATGTACATTTGATCTTTTCCAGGATTTCCCGAAGCTTCTGACTGAGCTTCCGGATCAGTTTTCCAAATGCTTTGACTGGTTTCTTCCGCTTTCGTGGAGTTTTGTGAGCCTTTCCGGATCCTCTCTCGTCATGAACATCCTTTTTTTCTCTGGATTCACTTTCCTTTTCCGGTGTAGCATTCTCTTCTTTTTTTTCTGAAAATGTTTTCACCTTCGTGTCAGGACTTCCCTGTGTTTCTGTTTTGGACTTCTCATCTTTCACGTCCGCATGCTCTGGCTTTGCATACGTTCCGCTTTCGGCTCTCTTTTCCGGCAGCGTCTGCGGCTTCTTTACATCTGCCGCATCATTTCTTTCTGCCGTTCTCTCACTGGCATTCTCCGCACCGGCTTTTTTTCCGCCATCCGGCTTTTTCTCCTTCTTTCTCGTCGGTTTATCTTCCGCTTCCAGAACATCTCCCAACTTCTTCCAGGCAATCCGCCCCTGCCATTTCACATCACCGTTCCGATACTCCACTCTTCCTGCAATCAGATGAAGCAGCCATGAAATCTTAAGATTCCCCTCTGCATCTTCCAGCTTTCCCGGAAACTCGGCACGCAGTTCATACCTCAGCGGTACAAAGAGAAGGACACCGATCACAAGTAGCAGGATTCCAAGAATCACCAGAAGAAGAATCCCGATAATCTTCAAAATCAATCCAATGATATGTAGAATCATGCTTCTTCCCTCTCCCGCTCTCTGATGTAGGACCGGATATCCAGATCCCCTGTTTTTTCATAAACTTCCTTTGCGATCTCTTCTACCAGATACAGCGCATCATCATATCCGCTTGCAAGACCAACTGCGAAAATATCATCATCGATCACACTTCCCTGGCGGAACATCAACGTCGAATAAAATTCCAGCTGATTTTCCCCTTCTTCGATCAGTGCGATCACATAAGTTTTCAACGGATATTTTTTTTTATTCAGTTTTGCAATCACTTTTTCTTTCTTTTTTGCCATGCTCTCACTGACATAAAGATTTTTGTAAAACCTCATGTGCGCTGTCTCCCCGACCTTTAATTATTATAGTAAGAATCAAACACCTGCTTTGCGACACTGACACCAGTAATGGTCGCTGTATCTGCATCCTCGACACAAACGCTGATCGCCAGCTCCGGATTATCCACATTGGAAAATCCGACAAACCAGGAATGTACTGTATTTCCATCTTCACTGACCTCGGCAGTTCCGGTTTTCCCTGCCACTGTATAAGACGCACCTGAAAGCGCAGCTCCGGTACCATAATCCACAACCGCCTTCATGTATTCCGTAAGCTGTGCAGCTTCAGATGATGTCATAAGCTCTTTGTAGCTTTCCGGCATATATTTCTTCACCGTTGTGCCTGCATAATTTGTAATCTTGTCCACCAGATACGGCTTCATCAGCTTTCCACCATTTGCGATCGCCGAAACGATCATCGCCATATGGTACGGACTGACCTGTGTCTCTCCCTGACCAATTGCAGTCATCATCGTATCTGCATCTCCTGCATCTGTTTTCAGGCGGAAACTGCTTTCATTATATTTCACATCACCCGGAAGCTTGCTGTTAAACAGCATCTGTTTGGCAGTCTTTCTCCATTCTGCCTTATCCAGCTGCAGCCCGATATTTGAAAACGAAGAATTGCAGGAATTTGCAACCGAATCCGTCAGATTCTCTTCCCCATGAGCAGTGCTGTTATAACAGTGGATCGTCGCCCCATTCTGTGAAAATTCTCCATTACATTCAAACGAATAATTATTATAATCTGGATTCTGCCGCATAAAAGCAAGTGTTGTCACCAGCTTGAATGTCGACCCCGGTGTATACTGTCCAAGTGTAGCCCTGTTAAGAAGCGAACTGTTCTCGTCATTGTTCAATGCATCCCAGTTTTCCGAAACATTATTCGGATCAAATGACGGCTTCGATACCATTGCCAGAATCTTCCCTGTACTTGGCTCCATCACGACAACTGCACCTTTGTTATCTCCCAGTGCATTATATGCTGCATTCTGCAGGTTCGCATCCAAGGTTGTGACCACCGTATCTCCCGTATTCTTCTGGTCTTTAAATTCATTCGCCAGCTTTTCCAGGAAAAAGGCATTTGAAGTCAGAAGATTGAAATTCTGTGAGGATTCCAGTCCGGATTTTCCTTTTGCGGCATATCCGACAACATGTGAAAACACTTCTCCCTCCGGATATTCCCGTGTTTCCGATCCATCGTCATTTGTCACAGTCTGTGCAAGCACTTCTCCATTTTTATCTGTAATACTGCCACGCAGCACACGGTCCGCAAGAAGATCCTGACGGATATTGTACGTGCTGTTGACAACCTCTTTACTTTTTACCACATTAAAATAAACCAGATATCCCATCAGTACCAAAAACAGTGTTACAAAAATATAAGTAACTCTCGTCAGTTCTTTATTGGTCATCTGCTTCTCTTTTTTCTTACTGGCTCCGCTTCTTTCTGCCTGTGCTTCTTTCGGACGCCGCTGTCCGTTTTTTAGGCTGCTGCGTTCGGCCTTTTTCTTCGGTTCGCCATCCGTTCGTCTGCTGCGGCTTTTTCCTTCTGCCTTCTTCTTTTGGTCGTGATACCCGCTCTCGTCTGGCAGGCTCTCCAGCTGCTGATCCAGATCTGGAAGTTCGTCTTCTCTGTAATTTTTTTCTTTCAATGTCTTCTTCCTCGTCCTCTCTTAATACATACAGTCCCTGAATGATCGCAAACATAATGATCGTACTGAGAACGGAGGTTCCACCGTAGCTTACCAGCGGAAGTGTCACTCCGGTAGACGGAATGAACTTTGTCACACCTCCGATCGTCAGAAATGTCTGAAAAATATAACAGGTTCCAAGTCCCAGTGCCACCAGTTTATAAAAGCTGTCCCGAAGCTGCATCGCAATATTCAGAAACATCATATAAACACTGACACATACCAGGATCAGACAAAGTGCAAAAATCAGTCCCATTTCCTCCGCAATTGCTGAAAAAATGAAATCTGACTCTGCAACAGGTATCTGATCTGCCGCCCCTTGAAAAAGTCCCATTCCAAACCAGCTTCCTGTACCGATCGCCATCAAGGATTGTGCCACCTGATAACCACCTTCATTGTAAACGGCAAATGGATTCTTCCATACCAGTACACGCACACGGACGTGGTTAAATAACTTATATGCCACAACTGATGCCCCACTTCCTGCAATCAGTCCGGCAAGTACATAAAGTGGTTGTCTGCTTGCCACATAAAGCATCACCAGATATACAGCAAAGATGATCAGCGCCGCACCAAGGTCTTTTGACACAACCAGGATCAGTACATGCATTGCTGCCACTGCCGTTGTGATCACAATATTCTTAAATGAAGTGTCATTCTTCAGACTCGCCGCAACGAAAAATACAAAAATGATTTTCACAAGCTCAGATGGCTGAAGGGTAAAACCTCCGATTGCAACATTCAGCATCGCTCCTCCAGTCACACGTCCTACAATGATAACGACCCCAAGCATTACAACACCTGCAATTGCATAGAATATTTTCCATTCTGACAGAGCTTTTACCTTCCGGATGATGACCGGGATCACAAGACTTATCGCTACGGATGCACTGACAATGATAAACTGCTTTACCGCAAGCGAATACGAAAGTCTGGTGATCATAATAAAACCGATTGCCATCAGCATACACATATTGTTTACAACCAGCCGCGACACCCGCGGGTAAATTTTTGTATACAGCAAAATAACTGCCAGAAACAGTACCACCTGCATCCCGTAAAATCCGATCATTTTTGTTTCATTTTTCTGCAGATACATCACCAGAAATGCAATCATATGAAGCAGAAACATCAGCACATTCTGCTTTCTGAAAATACTTCTCTGTGTATACTCATCTGCGTAATTAAATACTGCAAAACATTCAAATGTATAGACCAGCATCAGGGCTATCATCAGATATTTTGACAGCTCTACAATTATATTGACCAAAATTCCACCTACTTTATTCCTCTTTTCCAGTGTCCCCTGGTGTACGTTCCCTCCGGAAGTTCTTTTCCTTCAAAATACGCACTTAAAATCTGCCTTACCTCCTGCTGCCTTTCAGTAGTAAACATCAGTCGGATCCGCCCAGGACCGATCTGATATACCTCTTCCATCCGGTCTCCCAGATATAATGGTACATAATTGTAAAGGATATTATAACAGTAATCACATTCATTTTTTACCACAAATGAATTACGATATCTGTCAGTTATTGTCATCTGTCCGGATTTTTTCTGACATCCTCTGGTCGTTTTCTGAATACATCCTGCAGATACCATCATCGGAAGATAACCATATACGATCACTTCTCCATCCTTTACCCGGAGATCCTGGAGTTCTCTTTCTGTCAGTTCCACGGGCGCTGTAAATTCAAAAACTCCCTTTTCCTTCCAGAATTTCCTGCTTTCCTGATTAAATTCATACAGATTGTAATCGGTCATAATCCTTCCGGTATAACCATGCTCTTTCAGAAACGCAAAACTTTCATAATTTGCGATCAGAATGCCGTCCCATCCGGCTCCGAATATCCGGTTATATGCAGCTTCATACTGTTTTCGGGTTCTTTCCCGGAAAATATAAGGCATGACCAGATAAATTTCTTTCCCTGCTGCATGTACTTTTGTAATCCACTCCACATAGCTGTCCTTCTCCCAGATGCGAGGGAACATGGTACAATCCACATAGATTCTTCCGATTGCTTCTTCTTCCAGGATCACTTCCATCTGTTCTGCGGTTCTTACCGATGCCGTCCATCCGGAAATTACCTCTTCCTCCATTGAAAGCTCTGTCTTATTTTCTTCCGGTTCTTTCACTTCACCACTTCTTCTGTATTTCTCACAGATCACTTTTTCCAGTGTCTCCAGTGCTTCCCTTCGAAGTTCATTCAGGCTCTGCATCGGAAGAAATACTTTCTCTCCGATCTCAGCCTTTAAAAAAGAAAATTCAAATTCCGTATTTCCCGTCTTGCGCAGCTGCTTTTCAATTCGCTCTCTGCTCATCGGCTGGCTCAGTGCTTCCTGTGCTTTTTCACCGGTAACCGTAATCTCGGCATCCCGGCACTTCACTGTAAGCGTTGCCGCTTCCTGCGGATACAACCGGAAAGTTCCGCAGATCCGTTCTTTTATTTTTCCATTTACAAATTCTTCACGCAGCGTGTCAATCAATGTGCTGTTTCTTGTACGCATCCAGATTTCATCCCTCTTGAACGGGGTATCTGCAAATACCGGGATCTGCACATTCATTCCTTTTCTGACTGCATCCTTACAGGTATAATTATC
The DNA here is from genome assembly GCF_027697525.1 of Coprococcus sp. AM97-35. Taxonomy (NCBI): domain Bacteria; kingdom Bacillati; phylum Bacillota; class Clostridia; order Lachnospirales; family Lachnospiraceae; genus Coprococcus; species Coprococcus sp. AM97-35. The sequence goes on from NZ_JAQESL010000008.1 coordinate 39,617, forward strand.
TGCTTTTTCCCTGCCTCTGCGCATCGGGAGCTCAATAATATCCTGCGGAGACAGGTCTGTCATTGCTTTTGCAGTCACAGTTCTGCCTTTTTTAGCAAGTACCTTTACTGCCGGCACTCCTGCATGGTTCGGACGGTTTAAAGAAACCATCTCCCGTCCATTCTGTGTATGATAATAACCCGTATGGAAACCGCCACGGTTGTAGAGATCCAACAGCATCTGCCGGTCCTCCTCGCAGACACGGTATTTCTTCATCGCATACGCTGCCGGATCCTCTCCTGCCGGACATTCTTCATAATATTTCAGATAAAGATCGGCATATTTCCGGTACTGGAAAGCGACTGCTGCCGCATACTCCGGCTTCTTCATCCGTCCTTCAATTTTGAAGGAATAAATCCCGCTCTCGATCATCTCCGGGATCAGTTCCAGTGTGCAGATATCCTTGAGACTCAGCAGATACTGTGGTTTCTTTGCTTCCGGTGTCTGGTAAAGCAGTCTGCACGGCTGTGCGCACTGTCCACGGTTGCCACTTCTGCCACCGATAAAGCTGCTGAACAGGCACTGACCGGAATAGCAATAGCAGAGTGCACCATGTACAAAGCTTTCAATCTCGAGCTCTGTCTCATCGGCAATCTTCTTCACCTCTGCCATACTCAGTTCTCTGGATGTAACAATCCGCTGTGCACCTTCCTTTTCCAGAAACTTCGCCCCATCCACTCCCGTAAGCGTCATCTGGGTACTTGCGTGGATCGGAAGATCTGGAAAATGCTTCCGGATAAAACGGAACAGTCCAATATCCTGCACGATCACCGCATCCAGCCCCTGCCGGTAATAAGGGAGCAGATAATCATACATCTGTTTTTCCATCTCACGGTCTTTGATCAGTGTATTCACGGTCAGATACAGTCTTCTTCCATGCAAATGCACATAATCAATTGCCTCTAAAAGTTCTTCCTCCGTCAGGTTATGTGCATAAGCACGTGCCCCGAAAAGGGCTCCCCCTGTATATACCGCATCAGCTCCTGCTGCAATTGCCGCTTTCAGGCACTCCATACTCCCTGCCGGTGCAAGGATTTCAACTCTGTCTTTCATATAACTCCTCTATCTTTAAATAACCTGTATACAAAGCCCCTGTGTTGCAGACATTTCTCTTTGTATACCGGAGTATCAAAAATAGACTGCCTCAGGACAGTCTATTTTGTACGGTGATTTTTCATTTCTGTTTCAAGCTGTACGATCTTCATCTGAAGCTCCTGATTCTCTGCCTTGAGTTTATCCAGTGCTTTTTCAGCATTCTCATACTTGATCTGTACTGAGATCAGTTCATGCTTTAAATCGTACATCTCTTTGTCTTTTGCCTCGATGTCGCTTTCTAATGCGCCGCCCTGTTTCTTGGCTTTAAAATAATCATCTGCTATATTTAAAGCAAGAAGCACACTTCTGGCTTCCGCACTCTGCTTGCGATATCCATCGCTGCTTGTACATTCCTCGATTTTATGGTTCAGATAAGTGGATACCTTCTGCAGATAATCTTCACTTTCAAATCCGCTCAGGGTGAATACTTTGCCGCCTATCAAAACTTCTGTATAATTTTTTGACGATGCCATAAAGAACCTCCTTGCCGCCTAATCCTTTTTTCATTATAAACTATATTCTGATAAAAACCAACCACTTTTCGATATTTTCAGCAGAAATTCTGTTTTATTCTTTATCAGTCAGCTCAAAATGATTCTTTCTGACCTTCAAAATCCCCTCTTTTTCCATTTTTTTCAACTCATGTGACAGCACACTCCGGTTGATTCCCAGATAATTCGCCATCTGTTCTCTGTTAAATTCAATATCAAATGCACTGCTTTTGTGGCGGCTTTGCTGAACTCTCAGATACCGCTCGATTCTTTCCCGGATTCCTCTGATTGACAGCAGTTCGATTTTCCTGCACTTGCGGATATCTTCATTTGCAAGGAAATGAACCGTCTTCTTGTAAAACTCAATCCTCTCACGTAGATCCAGAACACCCTCTTCTTCCATCGCCCGTACAGGGAACCAGAAAATGTGCGCCTGTTCCGATGCATAAATATCATAAGGACTCGTCTTTTTTTCACTGACCGCAATCTCCACTCCCACAACAAACGAGCTGACCAGCTTCTGGACCAGTTGTTCGGTTCCATCCCGGTAATACTGCACTTTACAGAGCCCCCCGTCAAGCAGGATTCCGATATTGTTCAGTTTTTCTCTTTCTCTTATGATGATTTCGCCCTTGTCATAGGTTACGGTTCTGCCGCCTAACCGGTCAATGATCTCATCCGCCTTCTTCCGATCCATATCACAGAAGAAAATGCTCCGGTAAATCGCTTCCCTGTCTTGTTCTTTCTGCATTTATGCTGCCACCTTCTGCCCGTTTTCTTATTTGTCCATTATAGCATCTGTCACGCTATCCTTCAAGGAACAGCACTTTTTCTTCCGGAAATGCGAGTGCATCCGGCATTCCTTTTTCTTCCAGAGTGGCAGAAATCTCTCTTTGGACAAACCAGCAGAAATCCTCACATCCCGACTCGCATCGGATAAAATATTTTCGTTCAAATGGATAATCCACACTTTTCCATTCTTTAACTTTCAGCATAGCACCGGATATCGTTCCATACACCGGAATCAGATCATGAGCTCGGATCCCGATCGCCTTCACATTCTCCGACACAGTGCGTCTTTTAAAAGTCAGCTGCACATCCCAGTCTTTCACATACACCGTCTGCGCATCCATCCGGCAAACATCTGCAATATTTTTACATCCGGTAAGTCTTGCCGCTGTCTTATAGCGCGGTGCATTAAATACTTCTTTTACCGGACCCAGGCGGATTCCATGTCCATCTTCAATTACCAGAACCTCTTCACTGAAGCTGTAGATTTCATCCCTGCTGTGGGACACCATGATCACCGTACCTTCATAATCACTCAGCATTTCCATCAGCTCGGTCAGCATCCGCTCCCGAAGATACGCATCCAGTGCCGAAAATGGTTCATCCAGAAGGATCACGTCCGGTTCATATGCCATAATCCGTGCCAGTGCCGTTCTCTGCTGCTGTCCGCCGGAAAGCTTTGACGGATAAAGCTTTTCCAGTCCGTCCAGCTGGAAATGATGGATCAGCTGTTCTACCATTTTCTGCTTATCTTCTTTGTTTCCGGTAAATCCAATCCCGATATTCTGCTCCACGGTCATGTTCGGAAACAACGCATAATTCTGAAAAAGATAACCGACTTTCCTTTTTTGTGGCTTCAGAAAAATCTTTTTTCCGGCATCAAAAAGGGTAACTCCGTCAATCACGATCCGCCCTTTTTCCGGTCTTTCGATCCCGGCAATACTTTTCAAGGTCAGGCTTTTCCCACATCCGGAAGCGCCCAGGATTCCGATTCGCTTTTTTTCACTTTTAAAGGCAACATCCAGCCTGAATTTTTCATACTGTTTTTTTATCTCTAGTTCTACCATTGCTTTGTATGTTTCATTCCCTTTCCAAATGCCAGATTCATAAGTACTACTATTCCGAATGCGATCAGGATTACAATTCCGACCCACACGCCTGCCGTCTGATAATCACCGTCCTGGATGACCATTGCAATCCTCTGGGAAATGGTTGCCGTCTTTCCTGGAATATTGCCCGCAAGCATGGAGGTCGCACCGTATTCTCCAAGCGCTCTTGCAAATGCAAGAATTGTACCGGATGCAACTCCAGGACCTGCCGCCGGCATGATCACCCTCCAGAAAATCTTCCACTCCGTCATACCGAGCGTCTGCGCCGCATAGATCAGGTTCACATCCACCTGTTCAAATGCTGCTCTTGCATTCCGGTACATCAGTGGAAATGCAATCACAGTTGCCGCGATCACGCATCCTGCCCAGGACTGTACAATCTTGATATCAAATGTCGTATAAAGATACGATCCAACGGTTCTTCTCGTACTGAAAATGAGCAGCAGGAAAAATCCTGCAACCGTCGGCGGAAGCACCAGCGGCAGTGTCAGAATCCCATCCAGCACAGCCCTGAGACCCGCCTTCGCTTTCAACACCTTTCTTGCTGCCCATATTCCCAGGAAGAATGACACGATCGTTGCTGCGATTCCTGTTTTGATTGAAATGAAAAGCGGACTCCAGTCAAGTCCTGCAAGGATCTGTCTTATTTCTTCCATATCGTTCCTCTTTTACTCTACGTTTGTATCGAAATAGTAGCTGTCAAAGATCTTCTTTGCGTCATCGGATGTTACATATGCAAGGAAATCATCGGCTGCTTTTTTCTTTGCATCATCTGCCTCTTTATTTTCTACACGGCAGATCGGATAAATCACGTTACCTGTCAGATCATAGCTTACTGTCTGAAGGATCTTGATCTGATCCTCATATCCGTATGTATCAGAATAATAAGTTGTTCCAACTTCGCATGCACCCTCTGTAACGGCGATCAGCACCTTGCTTACATTTGCCTGCTCACTGATTTCTGCTCCACCAAGAGCTTCAGAAACCTGTTCTGTTGTGATGGTAGACGCATCGTCTACTTTGTCCAGAATTCCGAGATTCATCAACGCCTGACGGGTGTATTTTCCAACTGGTACACTTCCGCCTGCAAGTGCAATGCTCTTTGCCTCATTTAAGTTTTCAAGCCCGGTTACTGCTGTATCACTGTCCTTTAATGTGATAACAACTACCTGATTGTTCACTACATTATGGCGGGTTCCTTCTACTACCAGTCCGTCAGCCTCAAGCTGATCCATCTGTTTCTGTGCTGCAGAGAAGAACAGATCACACTCATATCCTTCTTCGATCTGTGTCAGCAGAGTTCCTGAACTGTCTGCATTGTAGACGATCTTCACATTCGGATGCTCTTTTTCATAACGCTCTGCAATATCTGTCATTGCCGTATTCAGGCTGGCTGCGATAAATACCTGAAGCTCTACATCCTCTTCTTTGTCAGCCTTTGTTTCTGTCTTTTTGTCTTCTGTTTTTGTGTCGGTCTTTTTACCGTCACATGCAGCAAGTGATGCTGTCATCAGCAGAACCAGACCTGCTGCCACTGTTTTCTTAAATAAGTTATTCTTTCTCATGATTTTAATATCCTCCTTTTCCAAATCCACAGTTTGGAAAAGTACACACCGGACAGGACAGACAAAGTCCTCCCTGTCCAAGAAGCCGGAAATCTTTTTCATGTAGCTTTTCATCACACATAATCCTCGGAAGAACCAGATCAAAAATCGTCCGTTTTGCATACATCACGCATCCCGGAAGACCCATGACCGGAATCTGTCTGCCTTCTTTTTCACAATAAGCAAGCATAAACATGGCTCCCGGAAGAACCGGTGCCCCATAAGTCACCACTTCCGTACAGGCATTTTTGATCGCAAGAGGAGTCCTGTCATCCGGATCTACACTCATTCCACCGGTACAGACGATCAGGTCAGAACCATCCTCGATCAGAGTCTGGATTGCTTCTGTGATCATCTCATGATCATCGTTGCACTGGATCTGCTTCACCTCTGTAACGCCACATTCTTTCAGTTTTTCGATCACAACCGGAGTAAATTTATCCTCGATCCGGTGATAATACACTTCGCTTCCCGTCGTTACGATTCCCGCTTTTTTCTTCTGGTACGGAAGAATCCGGAAAATCGGTTCTTTTCCTGCCACTTCACAGGCCTTCTGCATCTTTTCTTCTTCGATCACAAGCGGAATGATCCTTGTTCCTGCAATCTTATCTCCGGTTTTCACCGGAAAATTTCCATGTCTGGATGCAATCATCATCTCACCAAGACTGTTCACCGCATTCAGCTTTTCGGTATTGATCTTCAATACCCCTTCACAGTCGGCGATCAGTTCGATCTTTCCTTCCTTCACCCCGGAAGGATGCATATGCTCACCCTGACAGATCTGACGCAAGATCTCAGCCGCCTCATTTTCATGAAGCATACCTTCCTGTTTTTCCCAGATATAAAGATTCTCTTTTCCCACAGATAAAAGTACCGGAATGTCTTCTTCGGTGACAATATGTCCCTTCCGGAAAACAGCATCCTTTACAACTCCCGGAATGATCTGTGTAATGTCATGGCACAGCACCTGCCCCACTGCATCTTCTGTTCTTACCAGTTTCATTTTTTGTTCCTCACTTTATATGGATTATGGCATAAAAATACCTGCCGTCACTGCGGCAGGTATTCTGCCCAAACCTTTTTATATTTTACCATAAAAAGGATGGATAAATAAGTTGTCCAGACAACTTTTTATTTTGTTTTATAGACAAGATCGATTGCTTCCGCAACTCCGTTTCCGATCTTTCGTGCTTTATCCGAAATCGTATAACAAAGTTTTTCCTCTATCCTTGCATCCACATCTCCGATCTTCAATCCTTTTTTGACCGGTACACCTTCCTGGAGCATCCCACGGACAATCCCGTGGAGCCTCGCATAGACAGGTTCATCTCCGCACCTTGCAACAATCTGCCCTTTTTTCACCACATCACCAATTCTCGCGACCGGATGCATGATTCCGTCTGCGGATGCCTTTAAAAGGCGTTCCACCGTATAGCCGCCAATATTTCCCGGAATTCCGGTGTTGGGGATTGCACTTCCCTCGCGGATCACCTCGCCCAGATGCTCACCTCTTTGCGTTTCAATCACAAAATGGCAGTCTCCGGCTGCCGTAAAGCCCGGTCCGATACCGATAACAAGAGGAGCGTCACTGATCCGGGTCCCAAGATTCTTTTTTGCCATGATCCCGTCAACCAGTACATCCGGCAGATATTCTTTCCGCACTTCTGCTTTTTCATCCACCATGACAGCAATTTTCCGCGTTGCCATAATTGCTTCTGCTTCTTCAAAACTTTCGGCAAGAACTGCTTCCATTCCTTCTACCACTGCATGTTCTTCGTATACCGCTCTTGAAAATGCCACCTCGCGTCTTACGGCGAGTGGGATGGCAACATCCGTCATCAGGATCTGATGTCCTCTTTCCCACAGCTCTGCCGCAATTCCCGTGGCAAGATCCCCGGCTCCTCTTATCAGGATCTTCATTTACTCTTCTTTCTCCTTTGGTAAAACCAGATTCAGGAACACTGCAACCAGAGTAGACAGTGCAACCGGTGATTTACCGAAAATGGTTGTTACCCATGCAGGAAGCTGTGCAAGTGCTGCATTTGCCTGTGTCACACCCATTCCGAGTGCGATGGCAAGTCCTACGATGGATGTATTTCTATAATTCATCTTTGAATTATTGATCAGTTTGATACCCGTCATGGAAATCATTGCAAATACAGAGATTGTTGCGCCTCCAAGCACACATGACGGAATAGTCAGAAGAATGTATGCGATCTTTGGCATGATTCCTGCAACCAGCATGATCATCGCTGCAATTCCAAACACTCTCTTTGCCACTACTTTCGTAGAACTTACGATTCCGACATTCTGACTGTAGGTCGCTGTCGGGAGTCCACTAAAAAATGCGCAGACAATATTGCTGACTCCATAACCAATGATACCACCGCTTAATTCCTCATCTGTCGGCATACGGTCCATTCCTCCGGTCGTTGTTGCTGAAAAGTCTCCGATTGCCTGAATAGAGCTGATTGCAAACAATACCGCAATCGCAACACATGAGGATGGCTCGAATTTAATTCCGAAATGCATCGGCTGTGGGAACTGTACCCATTTTGCCGTTAATACGGAAGAAAAATCCACCATTCCAAAGCCAAGCGCAACTACATATCCAACTATGATTCCAATCAGAACGGATGAAAGCTTTAAAAAGCCCTTTCCAAAATGATTCAGTCCTGTTACGACTGCCAGTGTGATGATCGCAACAAGCCAGTTCTGCCATGAACCATAATCCGCACTTCCTGCTCCACCTGCCATATAATTGACTGCGGTCGGATACAGCGAAAGTCCGATTGCAAATACAACCGTTCCCGTAACCAGCGGCGGGAAAAGATGACGGATCTGCTTGATAAATATTCCTACAATAATCGCAACAATACCGCCCACGATCTGTGCACCAAGTATTGTTCCAACATCTGCATCCTGTGCAATTGACTGCATGATCGGCACATACGCAAAGCTGATTCCCATAATAACCGGAAGCCCGGCTCCTATCTGATAAGACTTAAATTTGATAAACGGAAAAAGCTGGATGAATGTCGAAATCGCTGACATTGCAAGAGATGCCTGAATCAGGACAACCGTGTCTGATTCTGAAAGTCCGGACACACCGGCAAGAATGATCGCCGGTGCAACACAGCCAATGATCATCGCCACTACATGCTGGAATGCCAGCGGAAGTGCCTGACCAAAGGATGGTTTTCCGTTAAGGTTAAATAGTTCCTGTGAAGTATTACTATTCTTCGTACTCACTTTTTTGCCTCCTTCTCTACCCACTTACAACTTTCGTTGTCAAAGCTATCGTATCTATGATAGCACGAATGGTTTTCAATGACAATTCAGCAATGTTCCATTTTTCAACACATAATTGCTTTATTTTTCCAAAATATTAACGAAACGATGTAATCCGTACTTTTTCACCAGAATCCCGTTCTACTCTTAAGGCGATTCTCTCTGCCATTTTCAGACGTTTTTCATCATCTGCTTTGTTTAGCACAATATAGAAATCCATTTCCGGCAGGACATTCTTTTTCCCGCCTTTTGCCGAAACAGCCAGCCCTGCCAGATCCTCCTCCGTCAGAACCTCTTCCACTGCTTTTCCAAGTACCTGTGCCACAAGCTCAGGCCGGAAACAGCAGTCTTTTATCCTTTGTCCGATGGCATCGAGTCCATATACAGAAAGGACTATCTGGATCTGCTTTGGAATAACCGGTTCTTTCTCCCCCGGCACTTTCGCCGGAAGCATCCGTGCACCATCCGCTTCCACAAGAACCGGCGCAGGAAGCTCCCAGATCTTTTCCATTACCGGTACAGAAAGGCTTTTGATCCTGCCTCTTCCTGCATCCAGACCGGCGATCACCATGCCTTCTCTTTTATGCACTTCCAGAATTTTTCCGATAGAATCCTCCATTACAAAATAAGGGGCAGTCTCTTTTTTCATATGGGTTGTAGTCACCAAAACCGGGAGGGCACCCTTCTCTTGGTATTCAGCAAGCAGCTGTTTCAAAAGAGAAGTCTTACCTCCCGCACCCACGGCAGCAATTCTCGGTACCATCTGCTCCGTAAGTCCAAGTGCCATAAGCAGCGACTCTTTCCTTTGAAGCTTTCCATTTTCGATGACATATACATGGAAAGTTTTCTCTGTGCCTCCTTCTGTTATCCGCATTTTTTCTATTTCCGGCATATAATCTATATCTTCCAGCTCTTTTTCCAGGCTCACCTCGTAAAATACTGCTTTTTCCCGGTATCTGCGGAACACCTTTCTTCCTCCGGCATCTCCTTCCAGTTCCAGAAGTTCTTTTCCGTACTTTGCCGGAAACCAGACCGGATTGCCTTCCTGTCCATTCCAGGTCACACATCCCGGTACAACTTTTGCCTCCCGCTCCATCTTTTCCAGGAATCCTTCCACGCTTTCTTCTGTAAAATAAGGCTGATCCGCCACAAAAAATGCATAGGCATCAGCATCTCCTGCCGCACAGATCCCTGCTTTTACCGAATAGGCTGCTCCTTTATAGCTGTCTTTTGAAATCACTGTTTTTACCGGGAAACGTTCACCTTGCTGCTCGTTTTCCTGAAGTGCTTTTACCTGATGCTCAATCTCCGGATACTGTGTTACCACAATCATTTCCCATTCCGGATGCCTTTGACAGACTTTTAACAGACGGTCGAATAAATAGCGGAACATCGGCTTTTCATCCAACAGATAAAGCAGTTTGTTCTCTGCTTCTGATTGTGGCGGTTCTGTATTTTGCATCCTTTGGCTGTTAAAACGGCGGCTGTTTCCAGCCGCCAGATAAATCAGTTTAATTTTCATTTTCCATAATTCCCATTGCAATCTGTTCACTTGTAATCGGAAGTTCACGGAACCACAAACCTGTTGCATTTGCGATTGCATGCGTCAATGCCGGAGCCGGTGTATTGATGACGATTTCGCCAATCGATTTTGCACCAAACGGTCCAGTCGGCTCATAGCTACTCTCAAATTCCACATGCAGATTTCCCATATCCATTCGGGTCGGAATCTTGTACTGCATAAATGAATTGTTCAGAAGCTGTCCTTTTTCCGTGTACTGAATATTCTCATAAAGAGTCATGCCGATTCCTTGCACGATTCCGCCTTCCGCCTGTACCCTCGCAAGATTCGGGTTAATAACAGTTCCGCAGTCAACCACTGCATAGTAATCCAGAATCTCGACATGTCCTGTCTCCGGATCCAATTCGATTTCAACAGCGCCTGCCATATAAGGCGGCGGAGATACCGGCGAACTGTGGCTTTCTGTTACCTGAAGCGCAATATCACTTCCGCACATTGCCCCTGCTCCGATTGCCGCAAGTGTCACCTCTTCTCCGGTCTTATCGCTTCTTGCAATGTGTCCATCGAAATCAACCTCATCCACTTCACATTTCAGCATCTTCGCTGCCTGTCTGACGATCCGCTTTTTCAGTTCCTCACTGGCTCTTGTCACCGCCATACCGGTCACATAAGTCGTACTTGATGCATAAGAGCCTGAATCATACGGCGAAGTATCGGTATCTGCTCCGGATACTGCAATATCATTCAGATCACAGTCCAGACATTCTGCTGCCATCTGTGCAAGAATCGTATCACACCCGGTTCCCATGTCCGCTGCCGCGATTGACATATTGTAGACACCATCCTCGCCCAGTTTGATCGTTGCAGATCCGACATCTACATTGGAAATGCAGGATCCCTGCATGGCAAGTGCTACTCCGACGCTGCGGATTTTTCCATCCGGCATAACTTTTCTTGGATACTTTTCATCCCATCCGGACATTTCTTTTACTCTCGCAAGGCATTTATCAAGTGCACAGCTATTCGCTGTCTCCCCATAATATGCCGGCATGAACTGTCCTTCTTTGACCATATTTTTCATACGGATCTCCATCGGATCCATGCCAAGTTTTTCTGCCAGTTCGTTAACAGATGTCTCAACCGCAAAGATTCCCTGCGTCGCTCCATATCCACGATAAGCTCCTGCTGCCATCCGGTTGGTATAGACCACATCGTAACGGAACCGGTATGCATCTAATGAACCATAAAGCGGAATCGCCTTATGTCCGGAAAGTCCGACCGTTGTCGGTCCATGTTCCCCGTATGCTCCTGTGTTAGAAAGTGTATACAGATCAATTGCCCGGATATTTCCCTCTTTATCTGCTCCCATGCGAACCGTCACCGCCATATCATGACGCGGTGAGGATGCAATCTGGGATTCCTCTCTTGTAAATACAATTTTCGATGGCTTTCCGGTTTTCCAGGTTACAAACGCCGGATAAACCTCACTTACCGCTGTCTGTTTTGCCCCAAATCCACCACCGATCCTCGGTTTAAACGCACGGATCTTGGATTTTGGTATGCCAAGTGCATTGGAAACAATACGGCGCACATGGTAAACGATCTGCGTAGAACTCATCACATTCAGTCTTCCATACATATCCATAAAGCAGACCGTCTGAAATGGTTCCATCATTGCCTGCTGTGCCGCTTTGACATGATATGTATGTTCTACGACAACATCGCATTCTGCAAGAACTTTCTCTACATCCCCATGTCCATCTTCTGCCTGTGCACAAAGATTCCGCTTGTTATCTGCTCCTACCGGGCACAATGCCTTCCAGCTGTCCTCCGGATGCACCAGAATTGGACCATCCAGCGCTTCCTCAGGATCTAATACTGCCGGAAGGACCTCGTATTTGACCTTGATCATCTTCATTGCACGTTCTACGCAGGCTTCATTTTCTCCGGCAATGATCGCTACCGGATCTCCTGCAAAGCGAACATGCTGGTCCAGGATCAACCGGTCATACGGACTAGGCTCCGGCCAGGTCTGTCCTGCAATTGTAAAACGCTGCTGCGGTACATCCTTCCAGGTATAGATTGCTTCGATTCCCGGCACACGCATTGCCACATCTGTCTTGATCTCCTGGATCATCGCATTGGCATGCGGACTTCTTAGAAGCTTAACGATCAGACAATCCTTTGGTGCCAGATCATTTGTATATACCGGCTTTCCAGTCACCAGTGCTTTCGCATCTTTTTTTACAAATGGTACTCCTACTGCTTTCATCTGGCTCCTCCTTTTCTTTTGTAGTCCAGAAAATCATGGATTCCTCTGAGCTGTCCCTCGTAGCCTGAACAGCGGCAGAGATTCCCCGCAAGGTATTCCCGGATCTCGTCATCACTTGGATCCGGATTCTCGCGGAAAAGTGCGATTGCATTCATGATCATACCCGGATTACAGAATCCGCACTGCTCCGCCCCCTGTCCTGCGATAAAAGAGCCAAATTCTTCTGCTTCCTCCTGCAGTCCTTCCAGCGTATCTACCTTGTGCCCGTCTGCTCTTGCAGCAAGCACGGAACAGGAAAGTACCGGCTTCTCATCTAAAAATACGGTACAAAGTCCACAGTTGGAAGTCTCACAGCCGCGCTTTACGCTGTAACATCCATGATTTCTCACGAAATCGATCAGAAGCAGATCAGCTGCGATCTCTTCTGTAATCTTTTTTCCATTCAGTGTCAGACTAATCTGCATTCTTTTCACCTCCGTTTGTGATTCTCTCTAATGCTCTGCGGATCAGAACCTCTGCAAGATGGGTACGATACGCTGCACTTCCACGCATATTGCTTCCCATCGGCACCTGGGCTGCAAGCTCTTTTGCAAATTTTTTCAGATCTGTGCACGCATCCAGCTGTTCTGCCAGAACGTGAATACAGACTGCTTTCATCGGTCTTGCCCCAACTGCCACCTTCAGTTCATCTCCATAACGGTCAGCAGCAACCGCCAGTACCGGAAAATCCGTCTTGGTATTACGGTGTGACTGATAGCTTCCCTTTCCTGGTGTTTTCTTTACGATCACACGGACAAGGATATCATTATCTCTCTCCATCTTTGCAAACTCTTCCAGAGAAATGATCCCACCTTTATAAAGTTCTACTTCTGTATCCAGTGCAAGGAAACAGGTCAGTACATCCGAAAATCCAAACCGTCCGAAAATACTTCCGCCGATCGTCGCAAGATTCCGGAACTGTACACCGACAATACTTCTCACACTTTCTCTGATCATGTTGCAGCTCAATTCATTTAATCCTTCGTGTAACTCCAGATCACGAAGGGATACCATACATCCAATCTTCCATGCATCCTCCGTCTCTTCAATCTGATCCAGTCCGAGTCCGGACAGATCGATCGCAGTCTGGATCTGCGCAGTACTCATTTTCAGCCAAAGCATTCCACCGACGATCCGGTTCGTCTTTTTCTGATTCAGTTCATACGCCTGCTCCAGACTCTCTGCTTTCACATATTGTTTTATCTTCAGCATCGTCTCTTTCCTTTCTATTCTTCGTTCTTGTCAAATCCAAGATGGGTATACGCAAGATCTGTGACCACCCTTCCTCTTGGTGTTCTCTGTAAAAAGCCATTCTTCAGAAGATATGGCTCATAGACATCTTCTACGGTTCCGGCATCTTCCCCGATCGCTGCCGCAAGGGTATCCAGTCCTACCGGACCTCCCTGAAATTTTTCAATCATGGTCGTCAAAAGATTACGGTCTACATGATCAAGTCCAAGCCGGTCCACATCCAGAAGATCCAGTGCCTGCCTTGCCACCTCTTCGGTGATCACCCCCTCGTATTTGACCTGGGCAAAATCCCGGACTCTTTTCAAAAGCCGGTTGGCAAGCCTTGGCGTTCCTCTGGAACGTCTTGCCATCTCAAGGGCTCCCTTTTCATCGATCTCCACATCCAGCACGCCTGCTGAACGGATGATGATGGTCTGCAGTTCTTTTTCCGTATAAAATTCTAGACGGTTCACAACCCCGAAACGATCCCGGAGCGGAGCTGTCAGCATTCCGGCACGGGTGGTTGCCCCTACCAGTGTAAAATGCGGCAGATCCAGACGGATCGACCTTGCCGAAGCCCCTTTTCCGATCACAATATCGATTGCAAAATCTTCCATCGCCGGATAAAGTACTTCCTCCACCTGCCGGTTCAGTCGGTGGATCTCATCTACAAATAGCACATCTCCTTCCTGGAGATTATTAAGGATTGCCGCCATTTCCCCAGGTTTCTCGATCGCAGGGCCTGACGTGATCTTGATATTTACGCCCATTTCATTCGCAATGATCCCGGCGAGGGTTGTCTTTCCAAGTCCCGGCGGACCGTAAAACAGCACATGATCCAGCGCCTCTCCCCTGCTTTTTGCCGCTTCTATATAAATCTTAAGAGTCTCTTTTGCCTTCGCCTGTCCAATATAATCTTCCAGAAGCTGAGGTCTTAAATGGCTCTCAATTTTTACATCCTCTTCCAGATTCTCTGTGGTAATAATTCTTCTTCCCATCCTAATCCTCTTATATCAAATATTTGAGTGCACCCTTCAGCAGATCTTCCACCGTCGTGCTCTCATCCATTTCCACTTTTCGTACTGCCTGCAGTGCCTCAGTACTTCCATAGCCAAGCGCCGTAAGTGCCTGTACCGCATCTGCCTGAAGTCCTTGTGCATTTACCGTATCTTCAGCGGCTCCATTTGCCGCTTCCACCTGGTGATCCAGTACGTCCTCAATCTTCAGCTTATCCTTCAGTTCCACGATCAGCTTCTCCGCCGTCTTCTTGCCAATTCCCGGTGCTGCTGAAATTGCCTTGATGTCCTTCGACATCACGGCAAATCGAAGTTCGTCTGGTGTAAGCTGCGCCAGAATCCCAAGACCTCCTTTCGGTCCGATCCCACTGACACCGATCAGAAGCTTGAACACAGAAAGCGCATCACGGTTTAAAAATCCATACAGCTGCATGGCATCTTCTTTGACATTCAGATAGGTGTGGATCTTCACTTTACTCCCAACCGGCGGAAGCTGTCCCATCGCCTGTCCGGACATAAAAATCCCGTAGCCCATGCCGCCTACATCTACGATCACTTTATCTTCTTCGAGAGCTACAAGCTCCCCTCTTATATATGAAATCATCTCTTCCTCCCATGCTATGACAATACGATGCTGCCAAGTCTTTTGAGCATTTCATTTGCCACAACTCCGATAATAAATCCGGTGATCACTCCTGCGATCAGAAGCACCGGCACATAATAGGCGACGCTGAATGTCTCCACGACCAGCATCGCTACGATCAGCTGACCGACATTATGAAAGACACCACCTGCCATGCTGACTCCAAAAACACTGAATGATCCCCGCTTTTTCAAAATCACCATCACTGCAAGGCTTAAAAGTCCGCCTGCCAGACTGTATAAAATACTAAACAGACTGGCAAAAATAAATCCGGACAGCACGATACGCGTCACCGAAAGCAACAGGGCATCCTTTCCACCCATCTTGTACAGTGCCACCACAACGATCAGATTCGCCAGTCCAAGCTTAACCCCCGGAATCCCGATCTGAAACGGGATCAGAGTCTCTACATAACTAAATATCAGCGCAAGGGCAGTAAATACACCAAACCACGCTATTCTGACTGTATTTTTCTTCATATCTTAATTCGTCACCGCATCCAGTTCGGCTTCTTCTCCATCGACAATTTTCAGAACGATCTTATTCGGAAGGCAAATAATACTCTCTCCGTTCCTTGAAATTGCTTTCTGGTGCACACAGATCTGATCCGGACAGTTGGCCGCTGCCATTTTCACTTTTCCGTTCTCGATCTGCACGGTGTTCGTTCCTCCATTGATCTTAAATGCACGCTCTTTCTGTAGATCCAGTGTCTCTACCACTTTCCCGTCAATCTGTATTTCTACAACGCCTGCGCTTTTCTGGCTCGTGAATAGATGTCCTGCAAAAAAAATGCTTGCCGCAGCAAATACAAGGAGGACAAGAATCAGATCATTCTTTTTGAAACCGGATGCTTTCTCCTCATGGCTCTTATTTTCTTTATGGCTCATAGGGTTCTCCTTTTTCTTTGTTTATTCTAACACATCATTTTATCTAATGCAATCAAGTGTTCGATTGATTTTTTTCATAGGGGAACGTATAATGTGGTAATTGACGAATGGGACGGTTTGTGGAAGAAGAGAATGGGGACGCCGTGAGGGAAGCGAAAGTCCTGCACGCCTCAAGTTGTGCAAACCATTCCGATGAACCACTTAGGGCGAAAATCGTGTTCAGCAATGGCTTCCACGATTTTTGTGTTTCATCTCCATTGCACAAAATAGAGGCGTGCAGGACTTTCGCTTCCCTCACGGCTGTGCATTGGCTGATTGCACAGACCTGAGATTCGTAAATTTTCATTATGTCGTTTTTAGGAAGTTTATGAAAAAAACAATGCTGTAGGTTATGGTTTGAGGAGGTTTGCGATGAAAATAAAAAGTTTGGGAATTGGTATTTGTTTGAGTTTGTTTGGGACTTTTTGTCTGGGGGGATGTTCTGTGAGTTCGCCGCAGCCGGTGTCGCGGACGGTGACGGTGTTTGATACGGTGGTGACGATTACGGTTTATGATAAGGATTCAGAGGATGTTCTGGATGCTTGTGTGGCGAAATGCGAGGATTATAATGCGCGGTTTAGCCGAACTTCGGAAGGAAGCGAGATTTATGAGCTGAACCATGCAAACGGGGAACCTGTGACACTTTCGGGTGATACGGTGGATTTGATTCAGAAAGGCGTGGAATACAGCCGTCTGGCAGATGGAAAGTTTGATATTACGATCGCTCCACTTAGTGACTTGTGGGATTTTAAGAATAATACGGGGACCGTTCCGGATGATGCGGCGATTCAGGAAGCGAAAAGTCATATCGGATATGAGAATGTGAGGGTTGATGGAAATACGGTTCAGCTTCTGGATCCGAAGGCGGCTATTGATCTTGGCGGAATTGCAAAGGGATATATTGCGGATCAGCTGAAAGCATATCTGAAAGAGCAGAATGTATCCCATGCGCTGATCAATCTGGGCGGAAATGTGCTGGCTCTTGGCGGCAAACCGGATGGCTCGGATTATAATATCGGGATTCAGAAGCCGTTTGCACAGAATGGAGAAGCGATCACCAGTGTAAAGATCAAGGATCAATCTGTGGTTTCTTCCGGTATTTATGAGCGGTATTTTAAGGTGGGCGACAAGATTTATCACCATATCTTAGATCCGAAAACCGGGTATCCTTATAAAAATAATCTGCTTGGGGTGAGTATTGTCTGTGACTCTTCTACGGAAGCGGACGCACTTAGTACAACCTGCTTTGCGATGGGGTTAGATGATGGATTGAAATATATCGAAGAAATCAAGGGGGCAGAGGCACTCTTTATCACGGATGATTATGAGATTCATTACTCCAGCGGATTTCCAAAGTAAAAAAGTTGAATGATGTAGGTTGTGAGACAAATCAGAAAAATAAATGGTACCAGATTCAGTTGTAAAAAAAATTGAATCCGGTACCATTTATTTTTCTTATGCTTCCTGCTTCATTGTCTCTTCTCCCGGCAAAGCCCAGCGGATTTCGGCTTTGAAGAGGTCTGCCTCGGTTTCGATGTGGAAGCTTCCACCCTGGAGACCTACGAAGCTTTTTACGATTGCAAGACCAAGACCGGAGCCTTCGGTATTGCGGGACTCATCTCCGCGGACGAAGCGTTCTGTAATTTCTTCCGGATTGAAGGTGAGCTCGGTTGCGGAAATATTTTTCAGGCGGATAAATACATCTTTCTCCGTCTTTTCGATTTCCACATAAACTCTTGTTCCCGGAAGTGCATATTTTACAATGTTATTCAGAAGATTCTCAAAGATCCGGTAGGTCTTCTGACTGTCCAGTCGAAGAATCACCTTTTCCTCCGGGAAAGTGATCCTGAACTCCAGACCTTTTTCTTCGAACTTATCTTCCAGCTCAAATTTTACCTGTTTAAACAGATTGACGATATCCACGTTCATCAAATTCAGCTTTACATTCTGGCTGCTTGCTTTGCTGATCTCAAAGAGGTCTTCGATCAGGACTTTCAGACGCATAGATTTGCGTTCCAGAATATCAATATAATCCTTTCGCTTTTCCTCATCTTTCTCGTCTTTCAACAGATTCACATAGGTTATGATCGCAGTCAGCGGTGTTTTCAGATCATGTGATACGTTTGTGATCAGTTCTGTTTTCATACGCTGGCTTTTTACTTCTTCCTTTACCGCTTTCTTAAATCCGGTCTGGATCTTCTGGATTTCATTACGGAACGGACTGAACACACCAAGATCACCTTCAATCTCTACATCCAGATTTCCGTCTGCAATTTTATTAGTTGCCTCCAAAAGCAATGCATATTTTTTCCGGAGATCATTAAAATATTTTTGCAGGATCAGGAACAGGATTACAGAATATACGATCAGTCCTGCAATTCCGTAATACCAGAATGAACAGATCACCAGCAGTATTGCGAAATTGAACAGCACGATTTTCAAAATAATCTTATTGTTCTTTTCCTTGAAATTGAACTGATCCAGAGAATGATAAAATGCTTCGATCTTATCCTTGCACCAGTGGATACCGCCTCGGATTCCGTTTCCGAATCTTCTCCAGATCCAGATCAGCAGAACTCTTTTTTTCACATATTCCTTTACTCCAAGAAGCCGGATCTGGCGTACACAGCCGGATACCCAGTACATGACTGCAAAGAAAACAAACCAGACCAGAAAATCGATTGGCCACACATTTCCTTTCGCGTGCGTAATCAGTTCTCCAAGATAGCTGAAAATCAGGCTAATTCCAGTAATACCAGTTGCTATCGCAATTTCAAATGGTACATGGAAAATTTTTTCATCTCCTGTATACAGATCTTTCTTCATCGGAATCAGCCATGCCAGAAGTGCGACCAACAATATAAGGGTCAAGATTGTATAAACCGCCGCGTTTCCCACCATTGAAGTAATCGGATATACCCGCATAACATAAGCATTCAGCTTTGCTTCCGTCATCATGAAATAATAGGTCCTGTCTTTTGGTGAAATATTTTCAATCTCACTTTCATCTTCATATTCAAATATTTTTTCCGGCAGATTTGAGGTCAGAATCTTCAGAACAGCTTCCTGCTTGGTTACTTCCGTTCCCATCACCTGATTAATCTTGATTTCACCGTTTTTGTCAAACGAGATCTTAATCCCAAGAGCATAATCTGCAAGCTCGGTATCTTTCACTTTTTCCCAGGAATCTCTATTCGACCGGTATCCATCGATTACCTCTCCGTTTGCATCCTGCACCTGGTAATTCATATATGCAATCTGCCGGTTAAATTTCTCATCAAATTCCGGATAATAATCATCCAGAAACTTTACGTTATATTCGTTTCCGGATTCTTTGGAATACAATACATAGCAGTCCCGGATAAATGTCTTCATAAAGGACTCACTCGTCCGGTAGTTCTGTGTCAGACTGTCCTGCTCCTTTTTTGCATTCTTATAAAAAGTATTATAGTTTCCTAACACGATCACCGTCGCAAGTAAGATTACACCTAAAATCAGGACAATCCCTAGTTTATGCCTGTTTTTCGATTTTGTATCCAACGCCCCACACCACCTTTAAATATTTTGGTTCTTTCGGGCAGCTCTCAATTTTTTCACGGATATTCCGGATATGGACCATGATCGTATCGGTATTGATCGCTTTTTCATTCCATACACGCTCGTAAATTTCCTCTGCCGAAAAAACTCTTCCAGGACTCTTCATAAGGAGAAGCAGGATTTTGTACTCAATCGGTGTCAGGCGCACCGGCTCTCCGTCAACCGATACCTCCACCGTTTCTTCATTCAGCTCCAGACCGCCTATCACATGGATATTCTGATTTTCTTCACGGTCTCTTAGCTTCTCTGCAAACATCCGGTATCTTCTGAGCTGTGAATTCACCCTCGCAAGAAGCTCCATCGGTGTAAATGGCTTCGTCACATAATCATCTGCCCCGATATTCAGTCCCATGATCTTATCCACTTCCTCTGATTTTGCTGACAGCATGATCACCGGAAAATCATATTTTTCCCGAAGCTTCATCGTCATACGGATTCCATCCATCCGCGGCATCATAATATCGACGATTGCAAGATGGATTTCCTCTTTCTCGATCACTTCCAGACCTTCAATCCCATCTGCCGCCTGAAATACTTCGTATCCCTGACTTTTCAGGTATATTTCCACACCTTCTCTGATTTCCTTGTCGTCTTCAACGACCAGTACATGATTCATTTCCATAACTGCTTTTCTCCTCTTTTTCTCATCCTTGACTATAGTCTATCTCCTAAAGCTAAAGAGAACCGGAATAGATTTCTAAAGAATTTCTAAAAAAACGAAAAAGCTTTTCAGCAAAGCACTGCTGCCTTGCCAAAAAGCCCATCACCATCAGATACTTATTTAATAACCATAATAGCTGATACCACCACCAACTACTACAATCAAAATAAAGAATACCACAAGTACATACGAAATAACCTGAAGAATCAGGGACGCTCTGCAGTAGTTACGCCGGTTCAGACTGCCACTATTACCAAACGCCCAGATAATATACAGGATCAGTCCCGCACATGGAATAATTCCGACAATCAGCGTTAAAAGCCATTCTCCGGTAGAAAGCGGAGATAGATCCATCTGCTTCGGCGGCATCTGATAATTGTTCTGGCTATTGTAATTGTTATTGTAGCCGCTCGCGTTAAATCCGGTATTATAACCGCTATTCTGATACTGGTTGTCAGAGTACCCATTGGTATAAGCTCCGCTCTGATTGGTTCCGTTATAATACGAATTTCCGTTGTAAGTATTATTTTCATAAGTTCCATCCGAAGTTCCGGAATGGCAAGCGCTTCCGCCCGGTGCTGACTGTCCGTAGCCGCTTCCGTTTTCTGACTTTGGCATTTCACCGTAAGTATATGCCGGATGACCTTTTTCTTCCTGCTTTAAATTATCGTCCGCTGCCTCTTTTGGCACGCTATTGTCATTCTTTGCCTGCGGCTCTGCTTCTGTATATCCTGCATTGGGATCGGTGTAAGAAGATGGACTCTTTTCCTCCCCTTCACTATTCTCAGTTGTCTGGTCATTTAAGTTATTATCCATATCCCAAAACCTCCTGTGTATTCATTTTTTTCATCATAGCACACCAAAAAGCTGAAAACAATAGCTCTTTTTGCCAAATTACTGAATTCAAAGACCAGATTCTGAATATCAAATCTATTAGCCGGTTATTTGATCCGCAGCCTCTGACCGACATAAATCAGATTCGGATTTTGTAGTTTGTTCAACCTTGCGATTTCCTGATAAGATGTTCCGTATATCGCTGCAATTTTCGAAAGCGTATCCCCGGATTTGACGATATGATACTTGTTTTCTTCGGCATTGACTCTGCTTTGTACTTCTTCATACCGTTTCCCCAGAACCGTTTTCCGCACTTCCCCGTTGCCATATTTCCCGGCACACACTTCCTTTGCCAGTGTCTCTGTACTGGCACCGGAAATATAGTCGATCATCCCCTGCACTTCTCCATATCTGGTTCCAAGCCAGCTTTTCCGTTCTTCCCCATTTCCAAATTCTCCACGCATCGTCCGAAAAACCAGATCCAGCGTAGTTCCTTCCTGGTTTTCTTCCTTTTCAGAAGGTTTCTCTGGAGTTGTCTGGTTTCCTTTTCCAGCATACCGGCTCCACGCCTGCCGGTCTCCGTAGAATTTATTCAAATCCAGATTGCCATTCCATCCGCTTAATCTTCCCGAAGAACTGTACTGCCGCATCACACAGGCATATGCGCCCTCATTCCATGGATTTTCCTGGTACCCGATTGGCTCCATACTCGCGTACTGCGCTACCCACAGTCCATAGTTTCCGATATTCTGCAACCGGCTCATCATACTTTGCTGCACATAAACCACAGGATTGACGCTGGTCTTTGTTGAAATATAATTACACCAGGCTTTCACCCATTCCCGGTCATTCACACCAAATGCCGGATTGGACCGCCCTTCCCAGTCCAGCACAAGCATTGCCTCCCCCACACGGCTCCCTGCATTCTTCAGAAAATATTCTGCCTCCGCCTGTATATTTCCACCAGACGCATAGTGATAAATGCCCAGGCATTTCCCTGCTGTTTTCGCCTGACGGTAGGCTCTTTCGTAATCCGGATTTACATAACCGGTTCCTTCTGTCGCCTTAATCACCACAAAATCACACGGGACAACCGCAAGATTGATCCCACTTTGCCAGTTGCTGATGTCAATTCCATTTAATGCCATACCACTTCTACTCCTACTCTTCTTTTCCTGCCTGCTTGATGATCTGATGAATGTAGGTACTCAGTCCTGCAACAACAATGCCCTGCGTTACGGATGCGAAAACTGCGGTCAACACATCCTGTGCTCCTGCGAAATGTGCGGTAGATGTCACCCAGATCCCGCAGATGATAATGCCTGTCGCCCCAAGCGTGATCGGAATATATTTATCTTTGATAAATTCTGCTTGTTTAAGTGCAATTCCGAAAAAGTATAGAACTGCGGTCACAATAAGCAATTCCGGTTTTACATAATCCATAAGTTGCTCCATTATCTGGATAGCCTGCCTTTCTTTTTTAGAACTTTAAGGAAGATTTTATATATAAACGATTCAATCAGATGTGATATTAGTATATGTGAGAAATAGGATTTGGTGTCAAAAGAAAGATTTGATATAAAATAATCGGATCGGCAGATTCTTCTTTGATTTGTATATGCAAAGGGAGAGGCGCTACGCCTCTCCCTGTAAATAAATTTCTTAGAATTTACCAGCTTTGTGAGCTTCCTCAATGCTTACAGCAACAGCGACTGTCATTCCGACCATCGGGTTGTTACCTGCACCGATAAGACCCATCATTTCTACGTGAGCCGGTACAGATGAAGATCCTGCGAACTGTGCATCAGAGTGCATACGTCCGAGTGTATCTGTCATACCGTAAGAAGCCGGTCCTGCTGCCATGTTGTCCGGGTGAAGTGTACGTCCTGTACCACCACCTGAAGCAACTGAGAAGTATTTCTTTCCTGCTTCTACGCATTCTTTCTTGTATGTACCTGCAACCGGATGCTGGAAACGTGTCGGGTTTGTAGAGTTACCTGTGATAGAAACGTCAACGCCTTCTTTCCACATGATAGCTACACCTTCACGTACATCATTTGCACCGTAGCAGTTTACTTTAGAACGGAGTCCGTCAGAGTAAGCGATTCTCTGAACTTCTTTCAGTTCTCCTGTATAATAGTCATAGTCTGTCTGAACATATGTGAATCCGTTAATTCTTGAAATGATCTTTGCAGCATCTTTTCCAAGACCGTTCAGGATAACACGAAGAGGTTTCTGACGAACTTTGTTTGCTTTTTCAGCGATACCGATTGCACCTTCAGCAGCTGCGAATGATTCATGTCCTGCAAGGAAGCAGAAGCAGTCTGTTGTTTCTTCAAGAAGCATCTTTCCAAGGTTACCATGTCCCAGACCTACTTTTCTCTGATCTGCTACAGATCCCGGAATACAGAAAGCCTGAAGTCCTTCTCCGATTGCTGCTGCAGCGTCTGCTGCTCTTGTACATCCTTTTTTGATTGCGATTGCTGCACCTGTGATGTAAGCCCAGCATGCGTTTTCAAAACAGATTGGCTGAATACCTTTGATCTGGTTGTATACATCCAGTCCGGCATCCTTTGTGATCTTTTCAGCTTCTTCGAGTGAAGCAATGCCATAGCTGTTTAAAACTTCATTGATTTTATCAATTCTTCTCTCATATGATTCAAATAAAGCCATTTAATTGTCCTCCTGAAAATATTGTTGCCTATATAACCCGTTAATTACTTATGTATGTAATTAGTTTTTACGCGGATCAATGATCTTAACGGCATCAGCTACACGTCCGTACTGTCCTTTAGCTTTTTCCCAAGCTTCGTTCGGAGTATCGCCTGCTTTGACAAAGTCTGTGAATTTTCCAAGACTTACGAACTGGTATCCGATGATTTCATCATGGTCATCAAGAGCGATTCCTGTTACATAACCTTCTGCCATTTCCAGGTAACGTGGTCCTTTTGCGAGAGTTCCGTACATTGTACCAACCTGTGAACGAAGTCCTTTACCAAGGTCTTCAAGTCCTGCACCGATCGGAAGTCCTTCTTCTGAGAATGCACTCTGAGTTCTTCCGTATACGATCTGTAAGAAAAGTTCTCTCATTGCTGTATTAATTGCATCACAGACAAGGTCTGTGTTAAGTGCTTCCAAAATAGTCTTTCCTGGAAGAATTTCTGAAGCCATAGCTGCGGAATGAGTCATTCCTGAACATCCGATAGTCTCCACAAGTGCTTCCTGAATAATACCATCTTTAACGTTCAAAGTAAGTTTGCATGCACCCTGCTGTGGAGCACACCAGCCGACACCATGTGTAAGACCAGAAATATCTTTGATTTCTTTAGCCTTTACCCATTTTGCTTCTTCCGGAATTGGAGCTGGTCCGTGGTTTGCACCCTGAGCTACCGGACACATCATTTCTACTTCATGTGAATAAATCATGTTAAAACTCCTTTCAAATACATCTGTTTTTCTTTTATAAGGCGTTTGTGATTGTTTTAACACCATATGTATTTATTTTCGCACAATTTTCGACATTCGTCAATTGTTACTTTGTACAAGATTCCAGAACTCACTGTCTGTTTTATATTCAATTATTTCTTTCATAGTAAACGGCGCTGTGATCCATCCACTCTCCGCAGAAGATTTTTTTCCATCTCCCGGGTAATGGTAAGTAATTCCGATCTCAATTCCATCCTTATCTACAAAGAATGCATCAAAGTACCGGTTCTCCAGGATTTCCCCATTTAAAATCTGTCGGAAATCATTTAATTTCACACTGCTTAACACCTCTGCCGATGGTGCTTCATCCTTCATCTTTTTCATCCAATCGTGCATAAATGCATCGCTTAGATCCACGATATCTGCCACTTCAAACTGCTTTGCGTCAGAAATACGGATGTTGCGGGTACGGAGGTCACAATACTGCGCAGAAGTATTTCCTGCATAATAAATATCATTGAATGCTACGCTGATAAAATCTTCTCCTGCATAAGAAACCTTGTACGTTACAAGACTTCCTAAAAACGGGTTCGATTCCTCCAACATTTTCTCTTTCATAGAATCACTCGGAGCCAGATATAAGGTATTGACCGTACTCATCGCACAGTCCTTCAGCATTTCATTGATCTTGTCAATATTTTCACCTTCCACACCTGTGATCTGCGGATATTTGACATCAAACTGCATCGGATATTCGCCTTTATTTCCATTGGAAAAATAAGTGTAATTTTCCTCCGTGATCGTATACGGCAGATTTTCTGCCTCGTAGCCTTCAATTGCCTCGATTCCCTGTGCTTCTTCAGAACTGCTGTCCTTATTATCCTCTTCATTTCCATTACTGCCAAAGATATCGTCAATTTCTCCGTCCTCATCCGGGTTATATTCAAAAATCTGTGACGAATCCTCTTGTTTTCCTTCACCACTCGCAAAATTGCTGATGATTTTTCCGAAAAGCAGTCCCAGGAATATCAGAAAAATAAGTACGGTAACTGCGATCCCGATAAAAAGTCCCGTATGTTTCTTTCCATTATAGGAAGATCTTACATTTGCCGGTGATATCATCAAATCCATCGGAACAAAACGGATCCCGTTCTTTTCCTGAACCGGTGCCAGATCCCGGAATCCCATATGGTGATAAGCTTCCGTACTCACAACCGATGCATTGACCGTCATACGCATCAGAGCAAACTGCATCGTACAGTATCTGCACATTTCACCAACAAGAGCCTTCGCAATCCCTTTTCTCCGCAAATCCGGGCGGACAAACAGAAGGGAAATATGTCCATCCCTCCGCACGGCTCCGACGCCGCCAAGATCCTGTCCTTCTACCGCGCCAAAGACGATCATCTCTCCGCTTTCGACAAGAGGCATAAAATTCTCCATCTTGATAAAACGGGCAAATTCCTCGATTCCCTGCTGTGTACAGGAATTGGCGTTTTCTCTGATAAATACATCCCATACCAGATGCAGACCTTCCACAACCTCCTGACTGCTATATAGTCTTTTTATGATCATTTTTCTGTACCTCATCTTTTCCAGAATGAACTGGTTTTCTCTCTTACGCCCTCTTTAAAAGTTCTTCCCGCAAGAGCGTGATCGCACGTGCAACCGCATAGTCCCGGTTCTTCTCACGATTGCCGGTAAAACGGTACTCTCTTACCGTTACCTCTCCATTTACCGCACATCCGATATACACAAGTCCGACCGGTTTTTCCGCTGTACCGCCGCCAGGTCCTGCGATTCCGGTTACACTAAGTGCTGCATCCGCACCTGCCGCCTTTGCTGCCCCAAGCGCCATCTCTGCTGCTGTCTGTTCACTGACTGCCCCGTAGGTTTCCAGTGTCTCATGCTTCACACCAAGAATCTTTTCTTTCGATGCATTCGCATAAGTAATGTATCCTTCATTGTACACGCCGGAAGCTCCCGACACATTCAGAAGTCTGCCGGAAAGCTTTCCTCCTGTACAGGATTCTGCCGTTGTCACAGTCATCTTCTTCTCTTCCAGAAGACGGATCACTGACTCTTCCAGTGTCACATTCTCTTCGGTCGTATAAACAGCATCACCAAAACGCTTCTTCATCTCTTCGATCATCGGCTCCATCAGTTTTTCTGCCGCTTCTTCAGAGCATGCTCTTGCAGTCACACGAAAATGTACCTCTCCTGTCTTTGCATAAGGCGCAAGCGTCGGATTGGTCTGTGCATCCATCAGATCCGCAACCATGGTCTCTGCCCTGCTTTCTCCGATCCCGCACACTTTTACCATATGGGAATAGATTCCCTCTGGCTGCTTTTTATTGAGGTACGGTGCAATGTCGTGTTCAAACATCGGCTTCATCTCATTCGGAGGACCAGGGATCAGGATCGCTGCTTTGCCGCGCTCTTTATCCTCCAGGATCAGTCCAGGTGCCGTTCCGTTCAGATTGTCGATCACGATCGCGCCTTCCGGAACCAACGCCTGCTTCCAGTTATTCTCTGTCACCTTTTTACTCTTAATCTTCTCAAAATAGTCCCGGATTCGTGCCCTGGAATGTTCATCCATATAAAGTTTTCTGCCAAATACCTTTGCGGTTACTTCTTTTGTCAGATCATCCTTGGTAGGACCAAGTCCCCCTGTCAGAATTACGATATCAGCGCGCTCTATTGCCTGGCGGATTGCTTCTTCCATACGCTCTTCATTGTCACCGACAACAGTCTGGTGATATAAAGAACAACCTAGCAGAGCACATTTCTCTGCTAGGTATGCTGCGTTTGTATTCACAATGTTGCCAAGTAAAATTTCAGTGCCGACAGAAATCAGCTCTACAACCATTTTACATGCCTCCCTGTGTTAATACCTGTTTGTTCTTTGCAATATAATCGATCAGTGAAACGATGGTCAGAAGCAGTGCTACCCATGTAAGGACTGTTCCTACAACATTCCACACACCGCCCAGATCCATGATCAGCACAATGATCAGTGCCATCTGTGATACGGTTTTGAATTTGCCCCAGTAGCTTGCCGCAATGACGATTCCATTGTCAGAAGCAACCAGACGGAATCCGCTGATGATAAATTCTCTGGCAATGATCACCAGAACAACAATAACATTCAGTCTGTTCATAGATGTCAGACAGATCAGCGCGGTACATACCAGCAGCTTGTCTGCAAGCGGATCCATAAATTTACCGAAGTTCGTTACCAGGTTGTACTTTCTGGCGATTTTCCCATCTAGCATATCCGTCAGGCTGGCAACACAGAAGATCACAAGTGCGATCCACTTATCTGCTGCTCCGGTAATATCAAATAACATAAACACTACAAAAAACGGAATTAAAATCACTCGTAAAATCGTTAACTTATTTGGTAAATTCATAATAACTCTCCTATCAAATCATAATCTGCCGATCCGGTCACTTTTACCCTTGCAAAATCTCCTGACATCAGTTCTTCCGATGTGTTCACAAAAATAAGTCCGTCTACATTCGGCGCATCCCGGTAGGTTCTTCCCACATAGGCATTCTCATCTGCCACCTTGCCTTCGATCATCACAAGCAGCTCTTCCCCAATCCGGTCTTCTGCCTGGTCAAATACGATATCCTGTTGAAGTTCCATGAGCTCTGCCTGACGTTCCTCTTTGACTTCTTCCGGGATCTGATCCGGCATAGATGCTGCAGGAGTATCCTCTTCCGGTGAGTAGGTAAATACGCCAAGTCTGTCGAATTCCATCTGATCCACAAAATCCATCAGCTCTTCATGCTGTTCCTGTGTCTCTCCCGGGAATCCAGTGATCAAAGTTGTGCGAAGTGCGATATCCGGAATCTCACGTCGAAGCTTCTCAATGGTCTCGATGAGCTGCGCTCTGGAAGTCCGTCTTCCCATTCTCTTCAGGATACCATCGCTTGCATGCTGGATCGGGAGATCCAGATAATGGCAGATCTTTGGTTCCTCCTTGATCACCTGAATCAGCTCATCCGTGATTTCCTCCGGATAGCAGTATAAAATACGGATCCAGCGAAGTCCGCTGATCTTGCAAAGCGCTCTCAAAAGCTGTGGAAGCCGCTTCTCCCCGTACAGATCGGTTCCGTACATGGTGGTCTCCTGTGCTACCAGGATCAGCTCCTTCACCCCTCCGTCTATCAGATTCTGCGCTTCCTCCAGCAGATGCTCCATCGGCACACTCCGGAAATCTCCTCGTACCTTCGGGATAATACAGTAAGTACAGTGCTTGTCACAGCCTTCTGCAATCTTCAGATAAGCGAAATGTCCGCCGGTCGTCACCATACGGTGCGTGTCTGTCACCGGGAGATAATCCACATCCTTCATAGTCAGGCGCACATCTCCGCGCTCCATCGGACTGTCGCTTAAAACTCCATCGATCACGTGTGCAATCTCTTCATAAGAAGTCGTTCCGAGAACCGCATCAACTTCCGGGATTTCCTGAATGATCTCTTCTTTGTATCTCTGTGCAAGACAGCCTGTTACGATCAGGGCTTTTAATCTACCGGTCTTCTTCAGATCTGCCATCTCAAGAATATTCTGGATACTCTCTTCCTTTGCGTCATGGATAAAGCAGCAGGTGTTAATGATAATGACATCTGCCATTGTCTCATCGTCCACCATCTGATGACCGTCCTTTGCAAGGATCCCAAGCATGACCTCCGAATCCACAAGGTTCTTGTCACAGCCTAATGAAATGAATAATATATTCATAAAATAAATTTCTCCTCAAGCATAATTTCTGGGCGGCAGGGGAAATCATCTTCACCGAAAATAAAATCCCCTATCATAAGAATACCCCGCAGACAGCTGCAGGGTATCGAACTTCTTTTATTTATCTGCATCTTCTGCAATAATTTTGATCTTTCCACTGTTCAGCTCATCAATTGCAATAGAAAGCGGCTTTTCGCCGTCCTTAACAGGAACAAGCGGCATCTCGCCGTCAATGATCTGTCTCGCTCTCTTTGCTGTTGCAAGAACGATAGAATAACGGCTGTTGACAATCTTAGTTGCGCCTTCTTCCACGTCCTGATTTACTACTTTCATCAAATCGGTATATGATGGATGTAACATAAATTCTGCTCCTTTCCTACAGTTCCTTCAGTTCTTTTCTGATATCATCTATAAAGTCAGCATTCCGGCTTACCCGGTCATGCTCACCCTGAATAATGCTGTGCATCTCTTTTGCGCAGCGCTCCAGGTCATCATTGATCACAAGATAATCGTACTTCTCTACGCCCTGTGATTCTTCTACCGCCCGCTTCATTCTCGAATCGATCACTTCTGCGGTCTCGGTTCCCCGTCCTACCAGTCTGTCTTTCAGTACCTGCGCACTCGGCGGAGTCACGAACATCAGCAGGGTATCCGGATACTTCTCTTTCACTTTCAACGCACCCTGGATCTCAATCTCAAGGATCACATCCTTGCCTGCCTCTAACTGCTCCATAACATACTGCTTCGGAGTTCCATAGTAATTTTCTACATATCTAGCATACTCTATAAGCTCATCACGCGCAATCATTTTTTCAAATTCTTCTTTGGTTATGAAAAAATACTCTCTTCCATCTTCTTCCCCAACACGAGGCTGTCGCGTGGTTGCAGAGATCGATAATGCATAATTATCATAGTCCTGCATCAGCTTTTTCATCAGTGTTCCCTTACCGGCTCCGGAAAATCCGGATACTACAATAAGAATTCCTTTTTTTTCTCTCATAATCAGTTCTCCTGCATACTCAGACATTGAAATGTTATTTTAACACATCTTTTTACATTTTTCAAAGCTTTATTCAATATTTTGAATCTGCTCACGGACTTTTTCAATCTCAGTCTTCAGATCGATCGCATAATTGGATACTTCCAGATCATTTGCCTTGGATAAGATCGTGTTCGCCTCACGGTTCATCTCCTGCGCAATGAAATCAAGCTTGCGTCCGATTCCCTCTGTCTGTTCCAGAGTTTCCTTCATATGCTTGATATGGCTTTTCAGCCTTACCACTTCTTCATCTGTACAGATCTTGTCAGAGAAGATCACAACCTCAGCCGCGATCCGTCCTTCGTCAATCTGGGTGTCCCCAAGAAGCTCCTTCACTTTCGTTTCCAGCTTCTCCCGGTATTCAGCAACGATCTGCGGAGATCGCTCTTCAACCCTGGCAACAACTTCCAGCATTCCATCCAGCTTGCCAATGATATCCTTTTTCAGATTCTCACCTTCTGTAGTCTTGGTCTGTACAAACTGTTCGCATGCGCCTTTCATTGCTTTTTCAAGACCACTCCACAGTTCTTCCTCATCCACAGACTGTTCTTCCATCGTAAGGACTTCCGGGCAGCGTGCAAGTGTAGATACCCGCACATCATTGTCAAGCCCAAACTGTTCTTGCATCTGCTTAAAGCTTGCCATATATTCTTCTGCCAGCTTCTGATTATATTTCAAAGTCATCTGGCTTTCTGTCATATCTTCATACCCGATGAAAATATCAATCTTTCCTCTCTGCACATACTGCTTGAGCAGGTTGCGGATCGCGGACTCAAAGAAGTTAAGCTTCTTTGGCATACGGATATTCACATCCAGGTAACGGTGATTAACCCCCTTCATCTCTACGGTAAATTTGCGGTCTGCTTCGGCGATCTCACACCGTCCAAAGCCTGTCATACTTTTTATCATTTGATTTTCCCTCTTCTTACTGACCTTTTAAGGGCCGTTTTACTATCGATTATTATAGTTCATTTACACTTACTCGTCAACCGGGTGACAGGGCATTTTCACTTGTCTATGCATGCCTCTCTATGCTATAATGAGCCCATTGAAAAAAGAATGTGCCCTGGCATATTCCCGGATAAATATGAGGTGAATTTTTAAAATGGCTTTTGATGGAATTACAATCGCAAATATCGTAAAAGAATTAAATGATACCATCCTGAACGGACGGATCGCCAAGATTGCACAGCCGGAAAATGATGAACTGCTTCTCACGATCAAACCTGCAAAAGGGCAGGTAAGACTGGTCATCTCCGCAAGTGCATCCCTGCCGCTGATCTATCTGTCCAGAGATAACAAACCAAGTCCGATGACTGCGCCGAATTTCTGTATGCTTCTGAGAAAACATATTGCAAATGGCCGCATCGTAGGCATTTCTCAGCCTTCCCTGGAACGGATCATCCGCTTCGAGATCGAGCACCTGGATGAACTTGGAGATCTGTGCCGCAAATCCCTGATCGTTGAGATTATGGGCAAGCACAGCAATATTATTTTCTGTAATGAAAAAGGAATGATCATCGACAGTATCAAGCATGTTTCCGCGCAGATGAGTTCTGTGCGTGAGGTTCTTCCGGGAAGAGAATATTTTATCCCGGATACTATGAAAAAAGAGAATCCATTTGGCATACCGGAGGAAAATTTCACACAGGAACTTCTCTCCAAACCAATGCCGATCGGAAAAGCGATCTACAACAGTTTTACCGGAATCAGTCCGGTTGTCGCCGAAGAGATCTGCTATCTGGCAGGAATCGACTCTTCTGTTCCGGCATCGGAGATGTCCGGTGATCTGCTGGCGCATCTGTACCGGCAGTTTACCTATTTTATGGAGCAGGTGACAGAAAGCAAATTCTCTCCTGCTATTTATTACAATGGAAATGAGCCGAAAGAGTTCTCATCTCTTCTGCTCACCCACTTTTCCAACTATCAGGTAAAATCTTATGATTCGATTTCTGAAGTGATCCGGACTTATTATTCTTCCCGTGATCTGATCACCCGGATCCGCCAGAAATCTTCGGATCTGCGCCGTGTGGTTCAGACAGCACTGGAACGTAACCGCAAGAAATACGACCTGCAGTTAAAGCAGCTTCGCGATACAGAAAACCGCGATAAATACAAGGTATACGGGGAACTGATCCACACCTACGGTTACAATCTGGAAGAAGGTGCAAAAGAACTGGAAGCACTCAATTATTATACTAACGAAATGATCAAAATTCCGCTGGATCCGCAGAAAACACCACAGGAAAATGCAAAGAAATATTTTGACCGGTATAATAAACAGAAACGTACTTTCGAGGCTCTTTCAGAACTGATCAAAGAAACGAAAGATGAGATTGATTATCTGGAGTCCGTCAGCAAATCCCTGGATATTGCACGAAGCGAGGATGACCTGATCCAGATCAAGGAAGAACTGATCGAAAGTGGATTTATCCGCAGAAAGCAGTCCGCCAAAAAGGTGAAGATCACAAGCAAACCGTTCCACTATATTTCTTCAGACGGTTTCCATATGTATGTTGGAAAAAATAATCTTCAGAACGAAGAACTCACCTTCCATTTTGCAAATGGCGGGGACTGGTGGTTCCATGCGAAAAAGGCACCGGGTTCCCATGTCATCGTGAAGACGAACGGGGAAGAACTTCCGGACCGGACCTTTGAAGAAGCAGCCAGACTTGCTGCGCATTACTCGAAGAATTCCGGGGCTGAAAAGGTGGAGGTTGACTATGTAGAGAAAAAGCAGGTTAAGAAACCAAATGGAAGCAAGCCTGGGTTTGTCGTGTATTATACCAATTATTCGATGATGATAGATAGTGATATTTCCGGGATTCAGGAAGTACAATAAGATAGGTTGTGACACCACCAGAGAAGAATAAAATCCACCCCATTCCAAGTTGTGCAAACCATTCCGATGAGCCTCTTAGGGCGAGAATCGTGTTCAGCAAAGGCTTCCACGATTCTTGAGTCTCATCTCCATTGCACAAGATAGGAATGAGGTGGATTTTATTCGATATCAGTATTTACTTGATCTCATATACTTTATCTAACTGCGTCATACATGCCTGGATTTTCTTCATACCCTCATCATCAGCAGGTTCTCCGGAGAAGTAGTAGGTGACTTTGCTGGGTTCTCCCGGTGTGGTTTGTTCGGGGAGAACTCGTTTTAGCTGGCGAAGGGTGCCTTCGTTGCCGTCTACAAAGTGGATTTCTCCCGGGAAGATTTTGCGGAAGGATTGTTTGAAGTAGTTGAAGTGAGTACAGCCAAGTACGACTGCAGCATACTGGTTGAGTGTATAGCTCTGAAGGCTGTTTTTCAGGTATTCATCTACTTCCGGGTCCTGGAATCTTCCGGCTTCGGCAAAGCGGACCAGTTTTGGAAGTGGCGCAAGGTCTACTTCGTGTTCGGTATCTACTTTTTCCAGAAGGCTGTGTAATTTTTCTCCGGCTATCGTAACCGGTGTTGCTGTTACCAGAATCCGTTTCTGCATATCCTGATAGAGCTTGAGCGCGCGCTTGACTGCCGGTTCCATACCGACGATCGGTACGGCAAATTCGCCTCTGAATTCTTTCGTTGCCACGCTGGTTGCCGTATTACAGGCGATTACGATTGCATCAACCTCCTTCGCGATCAGGAAATTCAGAACCTCTTCTACATATTCTTTGATCTGTTCCCTCGTCTTTTCTCCGTATGGAACATGCTTTGTATCCGCATAATATATAAATTCTGCTTCCGGCATCTTTTTCAGTGCGCGGTGAAGCACAGAAAGTCCGCCGATACCTGAATCATATATTCCGATTTTCATTGGTGTTACCTCGATTTCTTATTTTCTTATCTGGTTTAAAGTCAAAATCTGCATAATCTTCCGGCAGGAAACGATGATAAATAATATGGCATCCTTCATCTTTAAAACAATAATAATACTTGTCTTCTCCCTCTTCAAACCGGATCATCCGGTCAAATTCTCCATTGTCCATAGATTCTGCCACGATCTTGTCCGAATGTGAACAGAACAATGCTTCGATATCTTCCATCGTGCAGCCATGCTTTGCGACAAGCTCCACCAGCTCTTTGATAAATTCATTCGGTTTCATATTTTCATGCACATATTCCGATACTTTTTCCGATAAAGCAAAGCAAAAACGGTCCTTTACATGTGTAATCCCGACTTCCCCGAAAATATCTTCTGCTGCTTTCGGAAAATCTGCAAGGAGCTCCTGCATTTCTTCCGAATCTGCATTCGTCTCCATAAAATGATTCAGTGAACTGAGCGGATAATAAAGCCGGATCATCTCTTTCCGATATCCGAGCTTTGCCTGCTCTTCCTTTACCAGATCGATTAAACTCTTTTCCAAACGCTCGTATCCCATATATATTAAAACTCCTGTCTTGATAAAATTATGTAAGTCTGCTGCTGCAAACAAAAATATTTTATCACATTCCTTCCATTTTCGCCACTCACACCGTTGAAGAATTCCCTTATTTTCGTTATCATAAAAGAAATATACATTATTTTCAGTATAAAAGGCTCTTCAAGAATATAAACACAATTTGGAAAACAGGAATCGAAACTTAAATATCCAGATACCTGGGAGGTTAAAACACATGAATGAACAGACAATCAGACAGCGGATCTCCACGCAGCGTGATTTTTTTGCAACCGGCGCAACACTTCCGCTTTCTTTTCGATTAAAACAATTAGAACAGCTAAAACTTGCACTCAAACGCCATGAACAAGATCTGTACACAGCACTAAAAGCGGATCTTGGAAAAAGCCGGATGGAAAGCTATATGTGTGAAATCGGTCTGACGCTTTCCGAGCTTACCTGGATGCAAAAGCATTTACCAAAGCTGATGCGCTGTAAAACCGTCCCTACTCCGCTGGCACAGTTTGCAGCCAAAAGTTTCCGGACGCCATCTCCATACGGAACCGTACTGATCATGAGTCCCTGGAATTACCCGGTACTCCTCACTTTAGAACCGCTGATCGATGCGCTCGCCGCCGGAAATACCGTCATCCTGAAGCCAAGCGCTTACGCTCCACACACCAGTCAGATTCTGAGTCAGCTTCTCAAGGAATGCTATCCACCGGAATATGTAACGATGATCACCGGAGGCCGGGAAGAAAATCAGGCGCTCTTAAACCAGCGTTTTGACAAAATCTTTTTCACCGGAGGAAAAACGGTTGGAAAAGACGTCCTTCGTCATGCTGCCGAATACCTGACTCCCGTCACTCTGGAGCTTGGTGGGAAAAGCCCGTGCATCGTGGATTCCACGGCGAAAATTTCTCTCACCGCAAGACGGATCATATTTGGAAAATACCTCAACTGCGGACAGACCTGCGTCGCCCCGGATTATATCCTCTGCGATGCTTCCATTCGTGACTGGCTGCTTCAGGCACTGGAAAAAGAAATCCACCGGCAGTTTGGCAAACAGCCTCTTCAAAATCCGGATTATGGGAAAATCATCAACGAAAAACATTTTCACCGGCTGCAGAACCTGATTGCTGCCGACAAGCTGGTCTGTGGAGGTGAGTCCGATCCGTCTGCCCTGCGCATTGCCCCGACCATCCTAAAAGATGTCACCTGGGACGATCCGGTCATGGGCGAAGAAATTTTCGGACCGATTCTTCCGGTACTTACCTATTCTGACCTGAATGATGCAATCCGGCAGGTCGAATCCCATCCACACCCGCTTGCACTCTATCTTTTCACCGAAGATCCTGCTGCCAAAAAGAAAGTCCTTGCCAGATGCCATTTTGGCGGCGGCTGCATCAACGATACCATCATCCACCTCGCCACCAGCCAGATGCCGTTCGGCGGTGTCGGAGAAAGCGGAATGGGATGCTATCATGGGAAAGAAGGATTTGAATGCTTCACACATCAGAGAAGCATAGTCGATAAGAAAACCTGGATGGATCTGCCGATACGGTATCAGAAGTACCGGTTCTGGAAAGGAAAAATGCTGAGAGGCTTCCTGCGCTAGGATTAGCGTAGGAAGAGCTTCCCAGCAGATATAACATCAAGAACTTCCCTTCTCAATCAGACACTGATGTCTATCACATCAAAAGGGCTCCTCATCATAAATATCTGCCGCAATTATCCAGGATGCTCTGTACTCCCCGCAAATCGAATATTGAAATTCCAGGAAATTATTTCTGGATAATATCAGCACTTTTCACTCAGACATGTTCTGAGACACTTGCATACGATCTTCCATATCGCCCATCCGATAAACATCCCAACTGTATTTGTTACCACATCATCCAATTGTAAATATCCTCTCTGCGTAATATGCTGTGTGATCTCTATACCACAGGAACATAAAAAACCAATCAGCACACATTTCCAACCGCTTCTGACTTGTTTAAAAACTATTGGTAACAATACACCAAAAGGAATAAACATAATAATATTCTCAATAAACATAGCATGCATATGGAAAGAATGTCCCCATGTTTCAAATAACACTAAACTAATTTCTTTCCTGCTCCCCGCTTCTCTTGAAAAAAAGACAGTCTGAAAGGTAACAATAATATAGGCAATAAATAATATCCAAGCAATTCTATATTTTTTATTAATTCCATTATCCTTTTCCTGCTTTTGAGAACCTTTCTTATACACCCAACTAATAAAAAGTACAAGACAAGCACTAAAAATGATTGCCGGAATCAGCCACATTACTGGTTGATTAAAATCTTGAATTATTATTTTTTTGTACAACTTGATTTTTAATCACCTTCCTTTTTAGTATCATATCAAATCAATTATTTCAGATATTTTTATTCTTTCTTCCTTCAACAGGCTCACTTCAATTACAACAATGGTATCGCATACTTTTTCATTTTGTGCCTCCAAACGATTTTACCACTTATCCAAGATTGTTTTCAATATTATCTTTTAGTAATAATTATATCCTAAAATAAATTTCTAAATTCCACCTCTTCGTCTCGGAATGAATGACTCATCCTTGTCCACAGCTTTGTTCTTATATTTTCTGATGCTTCTTCTGTTTTTTATTGCTTCGATCATTTTTCCTCATATTCTCCTTAACCTCGTCCGGTACATCGATCAGACCGAACCGGTAGAACATTCCGTATATGATTAGGGTGTCAAAATAGTAAAAAAAGTTGCGATATTTTGATAAAGTTTTACAGTTAAAGCACCTAAATCCGTTATGCCTAACTTGACGAAATATGTTAAAAATGATAACATTATTTATGTTGTAGAAAAATACTGGGTAAAAAAGAAAGTCGCTTATGTGGAAGATAAGCGACATTTGTTTTTATAATTAATCCAAAAAAGTGCCGCTCCATCATCGTTTTGATGACTTCGCGGCACTTTTATATACTCTACTATAAATAATTTCTTCCACTTCTAATTATCTCCCACACCCGGTATCCCACGCTTCCATAGTAATAACTCATCGGAGCATCTCCCGGAAAATACCTTACCATTCGGAACACATAATATAGAATCAGCCCTACGCACAGAAGAATCACCCATTTCCCAAGACTCTTCGTTTCTTTTCTCTGTATATATCTCCGCATGCCAAACCATCCCACCAGAATAATCACACCATAAATAAACGGATGCATTTTCCATGCCCCGGCAAAGTCCCCTCGCAGCACCATAAACATCGCTCTTGTAAGCCCGCATCCCGGACAAGGAAATCCCGTCATGATCACCATTGGACACAGACTGTATAAAAACTTTCTTCCTATAACAAAATAAATTGCAAATACAAGAATCGCAATGCGGATATTCCATAAGTCCTGTAAAAGCATCTTTATTCCTGCTATTAATCTATTTTTCACAAAAGTATTCCCAACTTTCTTACTGAGGTGCATCTTTTTTCAAAATATCCTGCACATAATCAACCGGTCTTTTTACTGCTTCCGAAATCATTTCATCTGTGCATTTCATTTCATGTAAACTCCAGATAAATTTAACCGTTGTCTCCTCTCGCCCTTCTTCTCTGCCTTCTTCTCTCCCTCTTCTAACTAATATATCACTAAACCCTGTCATCGTCATAGCCACATCCTCCTTAAATTCCTCTTCCCATTCAATATGTGAATATGTCTCTATTTCTTCTATATTTCCCACAAATATCTGATTAAGATAATCAAATATCCCTGCATCTTCGCCCCGTATCCGATATTCATCCGTCTCCGAAACCGGTGCGTCACTGACAACCTCATCCGATGTAATCGATGCCAGATCCAGACAATTCAGGATCTCTTCCTGAGAACACCCTTCAAATTCCGGAATCACCATCTCCATAATCGGCACAATGATCTCTTTGCTCTTAAAGAGTTTCTTCACGCCCTTGTCATACTCTGCGCCAATATTTACAGATGATGCAATGTCGTATTTTGTCTCTATTTTCATTTCTATTTTGGATGATTTTCCACCTAACCGTCAACCAATATATTTTCTTTTCCTTCTCCATTTTTTCTATTATAACATACCCCACGATATTCTAAAAATTAAATTTTCCTAACTTTCTCTTTCCATCCTTTCATCCTTCCGCAGTCGAATGAACTCAATAAAAAAAAGGATCCGGATGCATTTGCAGAAGCCTAAGAAAAACTTGTTCTTAGCCTCCGAAACAGCATTCGGATCCTTTTTTTCATTATTTATTTACTTAATGATCTTCTTCGGACATTTCTCCGCACATTTTCCACAGTTTGTACATTTTTCCGGATCAATGTGTGCGATGTTATCTACTACATGTACTGCATCAGATTCACATACTTTTTCACACATCTTACATCCGATACATCCTACGGAACATACGCTCATAACGTCTTTTCCTTTATCTTTTGAGCTGCACTGTACGAGATGTTTCTGTTCATAAGGTACAAGCTCGATCAGATGTTTTGGACAGGTGGCGATACATTTACCACAGGCTTTACATGCTTCTTTGTCAACTACTGCAATTCCGTCTACGATATGGATCGCATCGAACGGACATGCCTTTACGCAGCTTCCGAAACCAAGACATCCGAAAGAACATCCTTTTGGTCCGCCATTCTGCATCATGGCTGCCATCTGGCAGTCTGTAATTCCTGTATAATCATATGCCTGTTTTGCTTTTTCGCAGGTTCCTGCACATTTTACAAATGCAACTTCGTGTACGCTTTCACCGGCTTCTTCGCCCATGATCGCTGCGATCTTTGCTGCTACCGGAGCACCGCCGACCGGACACTGTCCGACCGGAGCTTCTCCTTTTGCGATAGCTGCTGCAAGACCGGAACATCCGGCATATCCACATCCACCACAGTTGTTACCCGGAAGTTCTGCGAGAATCGCTTCTTCTTTTTCATCTACTTCAACTGCAAATTTCTTGCCTGCAATTCCAAGGAAGACACCGATGAATACGCCGGTACCGCCTACGATAAGTGCAGCAATCAATACTCCTGTTATACTCATAACACGGTCCTCCTTCTGTTAAATGATTCCTGAGAATCCAAAGAACGCGATGGACATCAGTGCTGCTGTAAGCAGTACGATCGGAGTTCCCTGGAAAGACTCACTGATATCGTTGTATTCGATCTTCTCACGGATACCAGCCATGATCACGATCGCGATCGTGAATCCGACTGCTGTGGAGAATCCGTATACAACACCTTCAAGAATGTTATATCCTTTTGTTACACAGTTCAGTGATACACCAAGTACTGCACAGTTTGTTGTGATCAACGGGAGATATACACCAAGTGCATTATAAAGCGGAGGCATAACCTTCTTGAGGAACATTTCTACAAACTGAACGAGTGCTGCGATAACCAGGATAAATACGATGGTCTGCAGATACTCAAATCCTGTCGGATGTAAGATGAACTGGTAGATCGCACCGGTAATGAAAGATGCGATTGTAATAACGAAAACAACTGCGCCGCCCATACCGGCTGCTGTCTCAATTTTCTTAGAAACACCAAGGAAAGGACAGATACCGAGGAACTGGCTGAGTACGACGTTGTTAACAAGCGCCGAACCAACTGCTATAATAAGTAATTCTTTCATCTCTTATCTCCCTCCTATTCCTTTTCCTGACCTGTCGGGAACACGTGTCCGTCGCATCCGCCGCATGAAGCACATCCGCCTTCACAGCATCCCTGCGCTTTGACAACTTTCTTTCCTTTTGCTTCCAGTTTCTTCATGATCTTGTTACGTGCAGCAACAAGGAATGCAAGAACAAGGAATGCACCAGGAGCAAGGATAAAAATAGTAACAGGTTCGTAGATATCAGGCATAACCTGAAATCCGAATAATTTTCCGGAACCAATCAGCTCTCTGACGATACCGATGCAGGTAAGACCAAGTGTGAATCCAAGTCCCATACCAATACCATCAAATACAGATGGAAGGACCGGGTTCTTTGATGCATATGCTTCTGCACGTCCAAGGATGATACAGTTAACTACGATCAGAGGAATATATACACCAAGTGATGCATAAAGACTAGGTACAAAACCTTCCAGAAGGAACTGTACCACGGTAACAAGTGTTGCTACGACTACGATGAATGCCGGCATACGAACGGAATCCGGAATGATCTTACGCAACAGAGAAATCAAAAGGTTGGAGAAGATCAGTACCACTGTGGTAGAAAGTCCCATACCAATACCGTTGATTGCGGATGTTGTAACCGCCAGTGTCGGACACATACCAAGCATCATAACAAAGGTCGGGTTTTCTTTTACAAGACCATTATAAAGTCTTTCTGTACATTTATTCATTTCCACTACCTCCTAACGCTGTCTGGTAATATCCAAGTGCTGTGTTGACAGCTCCTGTGACTGCACGGGAAGTGATAGTTGCACCACTCAAAGCATCGATCGGCTGTCCGTCTCCGCCATCTTTGGATACATAGAATTTTTCAGCCTGCTGTCCTGCAAACTGGTTGTAAAAGCTTGGTTCTTTCGCACGCATACCAAGACCTGCTGTCTCGCTGATGGAAAGGAAAGAAATGCCATTTACCGTACCGTCACTCATGATACCGACTGTGATCTGGATATCTCCGCCGTAACCATCTTTGTCGGTTACTGTTATAACATAACCAGCTTCGCTCCCATCCATAACAGCAGAATAGACTTCATCTACTGTTGCATTCGTTCCCATCTTTTTGATTGCTTCTTTGGCAGCTTTCTGATCTACGTCCATTGCCTCAAAGGAATCTGCTTCCGGATAAACGGCCTGACAGGCTTCCTGTTTCTGCTTTGCCTGTGTCTGTGCGATTGGACCTTTTGTCACTTCGTAAGCAGCTCCAAGTACCAGACCGGATACAACGGTGATTGCTGCAAGGATCAGTGTATTTTTGATAATCTTATTCATTATTTTTCTCCTCCTTTACCGAAAGGCTTTGGAAGAGTAACTCTCTCGATCAGCGGTACAAGAAGGTTACTGAAGATGATCGCATAAGATACACCTTCTGCTGAACCACCGAACAAACGGAACAGACCAGTCAGACATCCAAGAAGGATACCATATACGATCTGCCCTTTTTTGGTGATCGGGGAAGTTACATAATCGGTTGCCATAAACCATGCTCCAAGCATCAGACCACCACCGCAGAGTTCTGCTGTCATGTACTGAACATTGAAGAATCCAATTCCATCTACAAATCCACCGAAGATTCCGATGAAAAGTGCAAATGTCACAATATATGTACCCGGGATACGAAGATCAATGATTCCTTTGAGGATCAGGATGATCGCTCCGATCACGATTGCGATAACGGATGTCTCACCGATGGTTCCGGCAATATTTCCGATCAGCATGTCCATGCTGTTCACACCGTCAAGTGCTGCATTTCCTGCTTCGATATTAGCACGGATCGTTGCCAGTGGTGTTGCACCGGATACGCCGTCATATACGAAGCTTGTCATTCTTCCTGTGAAGGAAATAAGAAGGAAACATCTTGCTCCAAGTGCAGGGTTCATGAAGTTCTGTCCCAATCCGCCAAAGAGCTGCTTTACAACCAGGATCGCGAATACACTTCCGATGATTCCCATCCAGATCGGGGCTGTCGGCGGAAGGTTGAGTGCAAGCAGAAGTCCTGTAACTGCGGCACTGAAATCCTTGATCGTAATCTTTTTATGCATCAGTTTTTCGTAAATGTACTCCGTAAGAACTGCTGCTGCTGTTGTCACAATAACAAGCAGCCATGCATGTGTGTCACGGAAGTTGTAAATTCCAAAGAAAGTTGCCGGTAACAGAGCGATGATAACCCACAGCATGATATTGCCGGTTGTCTCTTTAGAACGGATATGTGGTGAAGATGATACTTTTAACTGTTCACTCACTTTTGTTCACCTCTTCCTCTCTATTCTATTTTTTCTTTTTGTTGGCAAGTGCGGTTTTTCTCATCGATCCGATTGCCTGCTTCAGTTGTCTCTTAGCCGGACATACATAACTACAGGATCCACATTCTACACATTCAAGACCATTGAATTTGAGGAACGCTTCTTCGTCATGGCGTTCTGCAAAATCAGCCAGTCTTGACGGAATAATGCGGCTTGGACAGGCGTCAACGCACCGTCCGCAGTTGATACATGCTGTCGGTTCACAGGCTGATACTTCATCTTTTGACATGCAAAGAATAGATGAAGATGTCTTGGTGATCGGTGTATCTGTCGTATACATCGCAAATCCCATCATCGGTCCACCTGAAATAACTTTTTCACAGCCTTCTTTGAGTCCACCGGCGGCTTCGATCAGTTCGTTCTGGTTGGTTCCGAAGAGTACTTTGTAGTTACCAGGATTTACAACTCCATCCCCTGTTACAGTAACGACACGTTCCATAGAAGGAATGCCTTTTACTACTGCATTGTAAATGCTGATGATGGTCTCTACATTGTCTACTACACATCCAGCATCTGCCGGAAGCATGGTAGAATTGATCGCACGTCCTGTATTTGCAAAAATCAGCTGACGTTCTGCGCCCTGTGGGTACTTGGTCATCATCTCTCTGACTTCCATACGAGGCTCGTCCTTGGTCAGCTCTTTTAATTTTGCGATACAGTCCGGTTTGTTATCCTCGATTGCAAATAAACCTTTCGCATTGTCAAAAAGCTTCAGGATCACACGCATACCCTCTACCAGAAGTTCCGGATTCTCCAGCATTCTTCTGTAATCAGCAGTAATATACGGCTCACATTCCGCACAGTTTGCAATGATATAATCAATCTTGTCTGGCTCTTTTGGTGAAAGCTTCACTCTGGTAGGGAAACCTGCTCCACCCATACCTACTACGCCAGCCTCTCCAATGATATTCAGAATCTCTTCTTTTGTCAGTTCAGAAAGAGGTTTTGGCTGTGGATATTCTACTTCTTCGTACTGACCGTCATTTGCAATGATGATACTGTTCACTTTAGAACCTGTCGGATTCACACGTGGTTCAATCGCTTTTACAGTACCTGATACGGATGCATAGATCGGTGCAGACACGAAGCCCCCCGCTTCGGCAATTTTCTGCCCTTTAAGCACATGGTCACCTTTTGCTACTACTGGCTTAGCCGGTGCTCCGATATGCTGGGATAACGGGTATACGAGATCACCCTGTGGCAGAAGTTCTACGATTGCCTTGTCTTTCGCAAGACTTTTTCCGTCGTTCGGATGAACTCCGCCTTTAAATGTCA
Organism: Coprococcus sp. AM97-35; assembly: GCF_027697525.1. Taxonomy (NCBI): domain Bacteria; kingdom Bacillati; phylum Bacillota; class Clostridia; order Lachnospirales; family Lachnospiraceae; genus Coprococcus; species Coprococcus sp. AM97-35. The sequence continues at coordinate 83,630 of NZ_JAQESL010000008.1, forward strand.
AAAGTCCCATTTTGATATCCTTCCTTCCTGTTTTCTCTCTTATAAATATACTAAAATAAATCCTACAATTCCAGTAACTTTCGTCATTTTATTGTATATTTTCCAGTACATCTTGTCATTTTTTTAACACAATAGTTTCCTTACGCAAAAAAGAGAGGCTACTACGACCTCTCTTTGTGAATTTTCTGACTATTCGGTAAAATTTTTCATCTTACTTATCGAGATCACTTATGGATCCGAAAACTTTTTCAGCTGTAGTTAGTTATGTCTACTAGTTTTTTCAAACAAAAGATAGAGACTTCAATCAGTCTCTATCCTTGTATATCTTATTTAATTATTCTTCAGTTTCTTCCTGAGCTTCTGCATTTTCAAGTGCTTTCATGCTAAGGCTGATCTTCTTGTCAGCTTCGTTAAGATCTACGATCTTAGCTGTAATCTCCTGACCTACAGAAAGTACGTCTGAAGGTTTTTCAACATGTGCTCTTGAGATCTGTGATACATGAAGGAGTGCATCTACTCCAGGAGCGAGTTCTACGAATGCACCAAAGTCTGTCATTCTTGCAACTTTTCCTGTTACAACTGTACCTACAGCGTACTTCTCAGCTGCGTTAGCCCATGGATTTGTCTCCGGGAATTTTAAGCTGAGTGCAACTTTTGTATCATGGATATCTTTAACAAGGACTTTAAGAGTTTCACCAACTGTGAATACTTTCTTCGGATTGTCAACTCTTCCCCATGACATCTCAGAGATATGAAGAAGTCCGTCTACTCCGCCGAGATCGATAAATGCACCGAAATCTGTTACGTTCTTAACTGTTCCTTCGATCACATCACCGACTTTAAGTTTAGCGAAGAGTTCTTTCTGCTTTTCTGCTCTTTCAGCAACAAGAAGCTGTCTTCTGTCACCGATGATACGGTTTCTTCTTGGATTGAATTCGCTGATAACAAATTCGATTTCCTGATCTTTGTACTTAGAAAGGTCTTTTTCGTAAGTATCTGATACAAGACTTGCCGGGATGAATACTCTTGCTTCATCTACAACAACGCTTAATCCACCGCCAAGAATCTGAGTAACCGGTGCTTTCAGGACTTCTTTGTTTTCGAATGCTTCTTTTAATCTTTCGTTACCTTTTTCTGCAACAAGTCTCTTGTATGTAAGAAGAACCTGTCCTTCTCCATCATTGACTTTCAGTACTTTAACAGTCATCGGATCACCAACAGAAACAACAGTTGTAAGATCTACACTGTTATCATTGGTATATTCACTTCTGGTGATGATACCGTCTGCTTTGTATCCTATATTTAAGATGATTTCATCTGGCTTAACATCAATTACAGTACCATCTACGACCTCTCCATTATGAATTGTTTTAAATGACTCGTCTAACATTTGTTCAAAAGTTAATTCTGACATTATTTTGAACCTCCTCAATTATATTGTTGGGCGTGGATGCCCCTGCTGTAATACCTACTGTTTCCACGGACCTTAATTGATTCATATCAAAATCGTCAAGTGTCTGTATATAGTACGTATTGTGACATTCCCTGCTGCATATTTCATACAGTTTCTGGGTATTGGAACTATGTTTGTCTCCGATTACAATCATAGCATCCACCTCTTTTGCAATGCTCCTTGCTTCTGTCTGACGCTCTCTGGTTGCATTACAAATCGTATTTAAAACACTTATATCATAACCCTTTTCTGAAATAATTTCAACTAAATCTTTGAATTTATTGTAATTAAATGTCGTCTGAGACACAATACAAATTCTTTCGGATGTAGTATTTTCAAATTTTTCTGCTTCTTCTGCATTTTTTATAACGGTTACATTTTCTCCTGCCCATCCCCGGATTCCTTCAACCTCAGGGTGATCCGGATTACCAATGATAATGATCCGGCTGCCTTTTTTACTTTCTTCGGCAACAATCTTATGGATTCTTTTCACAAACGGACAGGTTGCATCTACATATTCGATGCCTTTTTCATCCATTAGATCACAGATTCTCTTTGGAACACCATGAGAGCGGATGATCACCAGTCCTTCTTCCAGACCTTTCAGTTCTTCCTCACCGCGCAGGACTTTTACACCATGTGCTTCCATGTCCTTTACAACCTCTTCATTATGGATGATCGGACCATAAGTATAGATCTGTTTTCCCATCTGTTTTTCAACCTGCTCATATACTGTATCGACAGCGCGTTTTACACCAAAGCAGAATCCGGCACTTTTTGCGCGTATTACTTCCATTTTTAGGTTCCTCCTGTTGTTTTTATTTTTCTGATAAGTGATTCTTTTTACATACTTAGAAATTTGAAACATGCATAGCGCAGATTCATCCGCATCTTCAGATTACATTTTTCGCCCGGAACAGTAAGTTTTTTCATGAACCGGTTCAGTGTACGTTTCTCATATTCTTCCATCAATTTACACATATGTCGAAAATCTCCCTTCGTCATACACAAATTATAATTTCTCACAGTATCCGAATAATCTGCTCATATATCAGTATTTCTTTCGGTCCAATATTCTTATTATCATGATAATGACCAAAGAACCACTTCTTAAAATTTACCCGCTGCTTCACTAACTCCAGATAATCTGTCATGGAATCTGCTGAAAAAGTCTTATCTACAAATTGTGCCTGAGTACTTGTAGCACAACAATGACTGATAATAAAATCTACCTCATTGTTATACTGAGATAAATTTCTTAATCCTTCTTCCATTTCCTCATTTGAAGCCATTTCTTCTTTCCACCAGGAAATGTGATTCACACGATACGACAGCCATTCCTTATCCAGTTCTTTCTTTTTCTTCTTGAAATCCGGTGCTTCTGGATCAAGTATTCCACCTTCTATATCATGACTTTTTGCTCCGCCAAATACAAAGAATTTCTTTCCGCAAAGTTGAAAAACCTGTCCTCGCATGAGATGGATCACCGAAGGTCTAATCTTATGTACATTTCCACCATTCCATTTTTCTATAGGATAGCTGTAAAGCCTGTCAAAATTCTCATGGTTCCCCTCACAAAAAAGAGTTGTAAAAGGCCGATCTTCCAGCCAGTCCATCCAATGCTTCTCATGTTTATTTTCTTCAAAGCGATTCCATACTCCGCCAAAATCACCGCAGATAATGACATAATCATCTTTTGTCATTTCATATTGTTCCGGGAAAATTTTAGTATTGAACCTGGTAAAATCAGCGTGACAGTCACCGGTTATATAAATCATCCTTACTGCTCCTCTTTGATCAAATATTTTACGGGTACTTCTTTCGTTAACCACACTCCATTTTTTGATAAATAGAATTTATATCCATCGTCATGCATTTCTTTTGCTTTTACGGTATAAAGCACTGGTTTCCCGTGACGTGAACCAACTTTCGTAGCTGTAGCTGCGTCTGATGATAAATGCACATATAACCTACCCTTTGGAATCAATCCTTGTTGATCAATGGATGCAACATATTTTTCTCCAGTTCCATGCCAGAGCGTTTCAGGCGGTATTGCTGCTGGTAATTCTACATCAACAGGAATCGAATGTCCCTGATTTGCCCGAATCTTTGTTTTATCTTCATTAAAGGTAAATCTTTGCTTATTATCTGTCCGAACAATTTCTTCCAGTATTTCTCTGTTAAATTTACGCGTTTTGGAAATTCCGGCAATCAGTCCGTCTACATTTGCCCAACCATGTTCATCCAATTGGATTCCAATTGTTTCTGGTTTATGGCGCAGGATTAAACTTACAAATTTACTTGTACTTGTTAAATTCATTTTCATTCTCTTTTCTTTTGGAAAATTCATATCTTTATATTACCATAATCAAATATACTGCACAATAAATGACCCAACTTATCTATACCAATTTTTGTATAAATAAATCAGGTCATTTTCTTATCACTCTTAATCAACGCAAGCCGTGTAATTCGTTAACTTAAACTTGATAATGAACGCATAACTAAATCAATATCTTTATTTTCCAATTCCTGAATAATATGTAAATATGTTTTCTGTGTTGTTGTCATACTCGAATGTCCCAATCTTCTTGCGACACTAGCAATAGATACGCCTGTAAACAGCAGCAAAGACGCATGCGTATGCCGCAATCCATGAATTGATATTACTGGTATATTGCATTCTTTACAGTGTCTTGCAAGTATATTGTTTACTATTGAATTGTATACTGCCCCATCAACAAAAATTGGCTTATCCTCTGGCAATTGCTTAATTAGTTCAGAAAATCTCATTCCTGTTTTTGCAACCAACAAAATAAAATAGTCCCAATCCACCTTATCTTTCAGCTCTAGTGATGCCAATAAATTGTGTAATTCAAACTGATTCAAATACTTGATTTTCTTAATTGCCGGTGTTTTTCCTTTAATTATTGCCTTTCTTGTCGGATCACGTTCAATCAATCCTTCATCTACTGCATCTAATATTGCGCCCTTTAACTGATGATGAAAATCCATTGTTGTCCTACTTGTCACGGTAATTATCCTGCTCGAATCATCGAAGTTATAAATGGAGTTACAGATTGCCCTTATTGTTCCGGTCGTAAAGCACTTCCTGGAAAAATATCCTTCGCCGCGCTTCATTCTGATTTAATGGAAGATTGGGATTTTATTGCAAACTATTACCTTGTAAATCCCGATAAAATATTAGATGCATATTCACAAAAGGTTTGGTGGAATTGTAAAAGAAGTTCTGATCATAAATATCCCTTAAGTCCTGCTGATAAAGTCTTCTATCAAAAGAGACATCGGGAATCCTGCCCTTATTGCAAAGGACGTCGCAGAAAAAAAATTTTTCTAATGTAAATGAAATAGTTTCAAAAAAAGAGATTTTCAAATGACATATGCCAAATGAAAATCTCTTTTATTTTGTACGTTTTTCAATTTTTCATCAAAAATCAACATTTAACTTCTCATGGAATTATGTACGTTTTCATCGATTTCCGTGAAAAAACTTTTACTTACAGCCTACTTACCAGTATCTTCTATACCAGTGGTATGCATAATTAACACTTGTATAACATACGACCTCACCCGGCTGCGGTGCATGAATCATCTGTCCGCCTCCTGCGTAGATTCCCACATGTCCTCCGTAACATACAACATCACCTGGCTGTGGGTCTGACACTGCCTGTCCGCCACTTCCCTGACTGTATGAGTTACGTGTAATTGGAATACCACATGCCTGATGTGCCAGGTATACAAGACCTGAACAATCAACACCACTTCCCGAAGTACCGCCCCATACATAAGGAACTCCAAGGTATGCTGCTGCTGCACTTAAAATAGCGCTTCCGTTGCCATATGTACTTCCACCGTTATCACTACTGCTGTTATTATTACTTGTATCCGGAGTCACTGTCGGGGTACTTGGTGTACTTGGTGCACTCGGTGTAACGGTTGTGTTGTTATTATTGTTATTTGTTGTATTACCTACAGTCTGTGAACCACTGTTGCTTGTCGATGCAACGGTCGAATTTGACTTTGTTGACTCAGCTGCTTTTGCTGCCTTTGCAGCTTCTTCTGCCTGCCTCTTTGCTTCAGCTGCTGCTACAGCTGCCTGAAGCTGTTGATCCAGATCTGCGACTTCTTCTTTCTTAGATTCCAGCGTATTACTCAGCGTCGTCTGCTCTGCCTCATAATCAGACTGCATAGACTCCAGATTCGCCTGATCTTCTTCAAGCTGTGCTTTCAGATCTGCAATCTGCTGCTTGGTATCAATATATTCCTGAAGCTGCTTTCTGTCATAACTATGTACGTTCTGAACATACTCTGCTTTGTTAAGCAAATCTGAGAAATTCTCAGCACTGATCAGAGTCTCAATCGCAGTCGAGTTGCCTTCTTCATACATATACTTGATACGCTTCTTCATATCTTCGTACTGCTGATGTTCTTTTTCTTTAGCAACAGTAAGATCATCCTGTGCCTGTGTGATCTGCTGACCTGTTGACACCAGATCATCTTCCAGCTTACTCATTTTTTCAATTAGTGTCTGCAATTCTGACTGAAGAGAATTCACTTCACTCTGTGCTGCATTTTTACTATTCTGCAGATTGCTGACATCATCTGCAAATACTGGCGTAACTACCATTGAACTTGCAAGAACAGATGCCAAAAATACTTGTTTAAATTTTATCATAATCACCCATCCTATATTTTTTACTAATTATTTTCCTAACCCTGTGGTCGATTATATACCATTTTTCTATTTTTTGCAATACAATTTAACATTTTTGTAATATTCTACTAGGGTATCATAATATACTGATATTTTCGTTATCACTCCTAATAACCATTCCTTGCGTAATCCTTATTATTTATGCTAAACTGACTTCATAATCAATAAATCTAGAATACTAAATAAGAAAGAAGGATTCCACTATGAATTTCAAATTCAACCATAACAACTTAAATGTACGTGACCTTGAAAAATCAATTCAATTCTACAAAGATGCACTCGGACTCACCGTAGTCCGCGAAAAAGATGCTGCTGACGGAAGTTTTAAGCTCGTCTACCTCGGTGATGGAAGCTCCGTTCATCAGCTCGAGCTCACCTGGCTTCGCGACATGGACCGCCCATACGACCTCGGTGACAACGAAATCCACCTCGCCTTCACTGTAGACGACATGGATGCCGCCCTCGCACACCATAAAGAAATGAACTGCGTCTGTTTCGAAAATGAGTCCATGGGCATCTACTTCATCGAAGACCCAGACGGCTACTGGTTAGAAATCGTACCTGAAAAATAAATCTATTGCACATTTTCATTAAAGGCGTAGCCCGCCGCAAGGTGCAGGAACCACTTCCTACACCTTGCGGCGGGCTACGCCTTCATAAAATCAAACGCCACTAATTACTGTACTGACAGATTCGTATACCCCATCAGATCCAGATCTATCTGCTGTGCCGCTTCTCTTCCTTCCCGGATTGCCCACACAACCAGCGACTGTCCTCTGTGCATATCTCCTGCCGTAAATATATTCGGCACATTCGTTTTATACTCACCCGGAGCTGTTTTAACATTCGTGCGCTCATTGACTTCCACACCGAATGCCTTTGTCACATAATCTTCACTTCCGAGGAACCCCGCTGCGATCAGCACCAGTTCTGCATTTACCGTGTACTCACTTTCTGAAACCTCTGCCATCATCATACGTCCGGTCTTTTCATCCTTCTTGCTTTCCAGTTTCACAAGAACCACCTTGCAAAGATTTCCATTCTTATCTTTAACAAATTCCTTTACCGTTGTCTGATAAACCCTCGGATCATGTCCCCAGAGAGCAATTGCTTCCTGCTGACCATAGTCTGTCTTGCAGACTCTCGGCCACTCCGGCCATGGATTCATAGCGCTTCTCTCATCCGGAAGTTTCGGCATCATTTCCAGCTGAAGAACGGATTTTGCACCATGACGGATCGACGTTCCAACACAGTCATTTCCCGTATCGCCACCACCGATGACAATTACATTTTTGCCCTTTGCAGAAATATATTCGCCTTCTTTCAACTGCATCTCATTTTTCCAGAGACATTTCGTAGTTGATTTCAGAAAATCTACTGCAAAGTAGATTCCTTTCGCATCTCTTCCGGGTACTTTTATATCACGCGGATGGGATGCACCGCAACAAAGCACCACCCGGTCAAACGCTTTCAGAAGTTCTGCAGATTTCTTATCTTTTCCAATATTGCAGCCAGTTTCAAAACAGATGCCTTCTTCTTCCATTACTGCAAGTTTCCGGTCGATGAACTGTTTTTCCAGCTTCATATTCGGGATTCCATAGCGGAGAAGTCCACCCGGCTTATCTTCCCGCTCAAATACTGTTACCAGATGTCCTCGTTTATTTAACTGATCTGCGACTGTGAGACCGGAAGGTCCGGAACCGATTATCGCTATCTTTTTGCCGGTACGCGCTTTCGGCGGACATGCTTTTGCATATCCCTTTTCGTAAGCATTTTCAATAATCCCATATTCATTTGCTTTAGTCGTCACAGGGCTTCCGTGCAGGTTGCAGGTACATGCCGCCTCACAAAGTCCCGGGCATACCCTGGAAGTAAATTCCGGAAAATTGTTTGTCTTTTTCAGCCGGTAATATGCCTCTTCCCAGTTGCCGTGATAAATCAGGTCATTCCACTCCGGCACCAGATTATGCAGAGGACAGCCGCTTGCCATCCCTGCGATCATCTGTCCCGCCTGGCAGAACGGGACGCCGCATGCCATACATCTGGCGCCCTGTATTTCCTGCTCTTCTTTTGACAGAGGCGTGTGGAATTCCCGGAAATGCTTAATTCTCTCTTTTGGAGATTCGCACTCTGCATCGCGTCTGTCATAATCCATAAATCCTGTTGCTTTTCCCACGTTTTTGGCCTCCTATCTTCCTTCTTTGATCGCATAAAATGCTTCGGTTTTTGCCTGTTCGCTGCTGAGACCTTTTTCTTCCAGCTGAAGGATGCGGGTCAGCATTCTCTCGTAATCACGCGGAATGATCTTCTTAAACTTCGGCAGGTATTCTTTGAAATGATCCAGGATTTCTTTTCCCGTCTCGGAATTGGTTGCTGCTACATGTTCTTCGATCATACCTTTCAATTCAGATACATCGAACTTAGATGTTACTTTTTCGATATTAACCATCTGTTTGTTGACTTTTGTATAAAGATCACTGTCCATATCCAGAACGTAAGCAACACCGCCACTCATACCTGCTGCAAAGTTCTTTCCGGTCTTGCCAAGAATTGCAACCCGTCCACCAGTCATATATTCGCATCCATGATCACCGACCCCTTCTACAACCGCTGTTGCTCCGGAGTTACGGACACAGAAACGTTCGCCTGCCACACCATTGATATAGGCTTTTCCGCTTGTTGCACCATAAAGCGCTACGTTACCAATAATAATATTTTCATCAGCTTTAAATTTCACACCAGTCGGCGGATAAACGATCAGTTTACCACCGGAAAGTCCTTTTCCAAAGTAATCATTGCTGTCACCGGTCAGTTCCAGTGTCAGACCTTTTGGTATAAATGCTCCGAATGACTGTCCGCCTGCGCCCTTACATTTCAGCACATAGCTGTCTTCTTCCAGTCCGTCCGGATAACGTCTTGTAATCTCAGAACCGAAGATTGTGCCGAATGTACGGTCTGTATTTTTTACATCCAGCTCCAGGATTCTCTTCTGTTTCTTTTCCAGTGACGGGAGAAGTTCCTTTACCAGAACTCTTTCATCCAGTGTTTTATTTAGTTCAAAATCAAAGACTTTCTTCGGATTGAAGATCATGCCTTTCTTCTCTTTTGCATACGGATTATTGAGGATTCTGGAAAGATCCAGTGTTGCGGCACGTTTGGATGTCGGCACATCTCTCACTTTCAGAAGGTCTGTCCTTCCCACCAGTTCATCCACAGTACGAATACCAAGTTTTGCCATATATTCTCTTAATTCTTCCGCGATAAAACGCATGAAATTGATGACATATTCTGGTTTTCCGGCAAATCTCTTTCTCAGTTCCGGATTCTGGGTTGCAATTCCGACCGGACAGGTATCCAGGTTACATACACGCATCATTACGCACCCCATGGTTACAAGCGGTGCCGTCGCAAATCCAAATTCCTCTGCACCGAGAAGTGCTGCAATCGCCACATCACGACCACTCATCAGCTTACCGTCTGTCTCGATACGGACTCTTTCTCTCAGTCCGTTCTGGATCAGTGTCTGATGTGTTTCAGAAAGTCCAAGCTCCCACGGAAGTCCGGTATTATGGATAGAACTTCTCGGTGCTGCTCCTGTACCTCCGTCATAACCGGAGATCAGAACCAGTCCGGCCCCAGCTTTTGCAACACCCGCTGCAACCGTTCCGACACCGGCTTCAGAGACCAGTTTGACAGAAATTCTTGCATCCTTGTTTGCATTTTTACAGTCATAGATCAGCTGTGCCAGATCTTCGATCGAGTAAATATCGTGATGCGGCGGCGGTGAGATCAGTCCCACACCCGGCGTAGAATGTCTGGTTTTTGCTACCCAAGGGTAAACCTTTCCCCCCGGCAGATGTCCACCTTCTCCAGGTTTTGCTCCCTGCGCCATCTTGATCTGGATCTCTTTTGCACTGACAAGATATCTGCTTGTAACACCAAAACGTCCACTGGCAACCTGTTTGATCGCAGAGCCTCTGTCGGTTCCAAGGCGCTCGATATCCTCTCCGCCTTCACCGGAGTTTGACTTACCGTGCAGTGCATTCATTGCAAGGGCAAGGGTTTCGTGTGCTTCCTTTGAAATCGATCCGTAAGACATTGCACCGGTCTTGAATCTGGTCACGATCGAATCCACACTCTCTACTTCTGAAAGCGGAACTCCTTTCTTTGGATAATTGAAGTCCATCTGTCCACGGAGTGTGATTCCTTTGGATTCTTCATCAACCATCTGCGTGTACTGCTTGAACATTTCATAATCCCCGCGCCTTGTGGACTGCTGGAGCATATGGATCGTTCTCGGGTTGTACAGATGCTTTTCACCACCGCTCTTCGACTTGTGCTGTCCCACACTGTTCAACGTCAGATCTACGGAAAGTCCCAGCGGATCAAAGGCCTCGGAATGCCTTGCCATATAATCTTTTGCAATTTCTTCCAGTCCGATACCACCGACACGGCTGACAGTTCCGGTGAAATATTTTTCAATGAATTCCGGTTTTAATCCAATCGCTTCAAAGATCATGGATCCCTGATAAGACTGGATCGTGGAAATTCCCATCTTCGATGCAATTTTGACAATTCCGCTTATAACAGCTTCATTATAGTCATTGACTGCTGCATAATAATCTTTCTGAAGCATATCTGTATCGATCAGCTGTTTGATCGATTCATGTGCAAGATACGGGTTGATCGCAGATGCACCATATCCCAAAAGCGTTGCGAAATGATGTACTTCTCTTGGTTCTCCGGTCTCAAGGATCATGGCAACCTCTGTTCTTCTCTTAGTTCTTACCAGATGCTGATGAACCGCTGAGGTTGCAAGCAGAGACGGGATCGCAATATGATATTCATCAACACCTCTGTCGCTTAAGATCAGGATATTCATACCTTCACGGATCGCACGGTCTACCTGAATAAACAGATAATCGATCGCTTTTTCCAGGCTGGAATTTTTATAATAGGTAGTAGAAATTTCTGCCACACGGAAACCGTCGACTTTCATGTTACGGATCTTCAGGAGATCGGTATCTGTCAGGATCGGATCGTTGATCTTTAGTACATGACAGTTTTCTTCTTTCTGTTCCAGAAGATTTCCTTCTTCTCCGACATATACCGTTGTCGAAGTCACGATTTTTTCACGGATCGCGTCGATCGGCGGGTTCGTTACCTGTGCAAATAACTGTTTGAAATATCCAAACAGAGACTGATGTTGCTCAGAAAGAACGGCAAGTGGTGCATCGATACCCATGGCTCCGATTCCTTCGCTTCCATTCATTGCCATATTTAAAATAGAAGTCTTCACTTCTTCGTAAGAATATCCAAATGCTTTCTGCAGTCTCTGGCATTCTTCTCTAGAATACTGCGGTACTTTTTGATTCGGGATCTTTAAATCGCTTAAATTGACCAACTGACTGTTCAACCATTCGCCATAAGGCTGTCTTGCCGCATATTCTTCTTTCAGTTCCTGGTCGTCGATTACACGCCCCTGAACGGTATCAACAAGAAGCATCTTACCTGGATGGATTCTTTCTTTGACTACGATCTTCTCCGGCGGGATATCCAGAACACCAACCTCAGAAGAAAGGATCAGTGTGTCATCATCTGTGATGTAATATCTGGAAGGTCTGAGTCCATTTCGGTCAAGTACGGCTCCTAAAATATCTCCATCTGAGAACAGGATGGATGCCGGTCCGTCCCATGGCTCCATCATCGTTGCGTAATACTGATAGAAATCCTTGATTTTCTGTGACATCGTTGCATTCTGTGCCCATGGCTCCGGAATAGTGATCATAACTGCCAACGGAAGCGGCATACCACTCATCACCATAAATTCCAGCGTGTTATCCAGCATGGCAGAATCGGAACCTGCGGTATTGATTGCCGGAAGGACTTTATAAAGCTCTCCTTCCAGATGCTCGGATTCCATGTTTTCCTCTCTGGCCCGCATCTTATCTGCATTGCCACGAATGGTATTGATTTCTCCGTTATGTACGATGAAACGGTTCGGATGTGCTCTTTCCCAGCTGGGATTAGTGTTTGTACTGAATCTGGAATGTACAACTGCAATTGCAGATTCATAATCCGGGTTCTGCAGATCTTCAAAGAACATCCGGAGCTGTTTTACAAGGAACATTCCTTTGTACACGATGGTTCTGCTTGACAGGGATGCTACATAGGTATCATCACTGCTCTGTTCAAAGACTCTTCTTACCACATAAAGTCTGCGGTCAAAATCCAGTCCTTGTTTTACTTTTTTCGGTCGTTCGATAAATCCCTGCATAATGCACGGCATGCATTCGAGTGCTTTCTTTCCAAGGATCTCTTTACGGATCGGCACTTCCCTCCATCCAAGGAATTTCAGTCCTTCTTTTTCGACAATGACTTCGAAAATATTTTTTGCCTGATTCCTTTTCAGTTCGTCCTGTGGGAAGAAAAACATTCCCACACCGTAATCTCTCTCAGAACCTAAAAAGATGCCGAGGGGACGACAGACATTTGTAAAGAACTTGTGCGAAATCTGTAACAGTATTCCTACACCGTCTCCTGTCTTCCCTTCGGCATCCTTGCCAGCTCTATGTTCAAGATTTTCTACGATTTTCAGCGCATTTGCGACTGTATCATGACTCTTTTGCCCTTTGATGTTCACAACAGCTCCGATACCGCAGTTGTCATGCTCAAAATCAGGGCTGTATAAGCCTTGTTCTGTATTTTGTTGTATTACGCTCATATAACCTGCCCTTTCTGTAAAACGGTTTTGTTGTTGCTTTTATGATTTAACACTATACAGCATTTGTCTGCAAAAGTAAACCCCTAATTATACAGAAATTGTCAGATATTATTTATTTCGCGAACTTTTCCAGTATTTTTCAGTTAATTATCGTATTTCCTGTCTTATATTTTTTATTTTTACATAAATTATAACAGTAATCAACGTAGCCAGTACAGTAATTCCAACTGCTTTTCCCTCTGTTCCCAGGATCCATTCAAAGCCTCCATACCACGAAAGCAATAATGACGTAATATTCACAACAATATGGAACAGGACTGGAGCTGCAATATTCCGGAATTTCTCATAAATACCGGCAAGCAGAAATCCAAGTACCATCGCGTAAAGTCCCTGTGGCAGATTACCATGCCCCACTCCAAACAGGATTGACACAAACACACCTGCCTGCATGGCTGTGAGGCTCTCTCTCATCCGCCGATAGATCATGCCCCGATAAACAAGTTCTTCCGCAATCGGAGCCAGCATTCCGGCTCCCACCATCTGAAGCCAGCGTGGCGTACTGTAGATGGTCTGCTCCATGCTCTGGTAAACTCTGCTGATCTTCTGCATATTCATCAACATGACAATATCATTCATTGCCACACATGCAGTCACTGCGCCAAGAAGCATGACAAACCACATTCCGTATCCGGAAGCGGCTTTATATTTCCACCAGGATTCCTGCTCTTTTTCGTAACGTCCCTGATCCTTCCTGTAGATCCACCCAATCATCGGAATCGTAATGATCGAAGATATCGCCCCGATTCCCATGTTGCTGTGCAGACCACAGGAAAGGGCAAATGTAGCGACTGCAATCTCAACGCCCCATTTGATCAGAACCGCACTGAACAAATACCAGATAATTCTCCCTGTTTTCCTGTCTCGCATTCTTCATCTCCGCCTTCTCTTACTCAAAAACTTTTCGGATTGCCTCTTCACTTCCATTTACAGAACCCTGTACCATGACCGGTTTTCCACCGCCTCTTCCGTCAAACTGTTCTTTGAGGATCTTGCTGTACGGGCGCACATCCTCTGTCTCACTGCCGATCACATAACGATATCCACTCTCTTCGTTTCCTGCAAATACCGCACATACTTCTGTTCCTTTTTTCAGTACAAGGTTCATAAGCTCACGTGGTTCATTCCCACTTAATTTGCTATCAAAAATACAGACCTTTTTCTGTCCATCCGGAATTTTTTCTGCCTGTGCTTCAAGAATCTGATATCTTGTCTCTGCAAGTTCACTCTTCAGCTGTGTACATTCCTCTTTTACGCGTTCAACTGCCTCAGCAATCAATTCTTCCTTCGCTGAAAGGCTTCCCATGATCGCCTTCACGCTTTCTTCTTTCTGCTGATAATCCTTCAGTGCCCTTCTTCCGCACAGCATAGTGATCCGGATACCGCCTTTATAATTCTGACTCTGCACCAGTTTGATAAGACCGATCTCTCCGGTAAAATACACATGCGGTGCACAACAGGCACACACGTCATATCCCGGTATCGTCACGATACGCACCTGTCCGTCAATCTCTATCTTACTGCGGTAATCCAACGTCTTCAATTTTTCTTTGGACGGATAACTTATCTGAACCGGTACATTTGCAAATACCGCTTCATTTGCCGCATTTTCCACCTCGCGAAGCTCCTCCTTCGTGAGCGGGCCACTTAAGTCCAGAGTGCACAACTCATCATTCAAATGGAATCCCACATTATCATATCCAAAACGTGCATGAACAATTCCCGATACGATATGTTCTCCGCTGTGCTGCTGCATCCGTGAAAAACGTTTGTCCCAGTCGATCTGACCGGTCACGGTCTTTCCTTCTTCCAGTTCTCCTTCCAGATAGTGGAAGATCTGTTCTCCTTTTTCCTGTACATCATATACTCTGATCCCGTCAATCACTCCGGTATCTGCTGCCTGACCGCCGCCTTCTGGAAAAAAGGCAGTTCTTGAAAGAACTGCCTCATATCCGTTATCACACGGGCGGCAGGACACAACCTCCGCAGTAAATTCCTGCTGGTGACTGTCTGTGTAAAACAATTTCTCTGTCATATGTCCTCGCCTCTTTATCGTATTGTCATTACTTCTGATGCTTCTGCTTTTTTACATTCTCTCCGGTGCTTCAAATCCAAGCAGATCGATGCAGGTTGTCAGAATGTCTCTTGTAAGCGTGAGAAGGGCAATGTAGCTCTTCTGCTTCTGTTCATCCTCTTCTGCCAGGATCTTTGTCTCATGGTAGAAACGGTTAAATGCATTTGCAAGATCATAAATATATGCGCAAATCTTGTGTGGTGCAAGTTCTTCGTATACATTCTCCATCACACTGCCAAACTTCGCAGCTTCCAGCATCAGAGCCTTTTCGCTCTCACTTGTAGCCGGAAGGATCTTGATATCGTCCATACTCTTTCCTGATTCTTTGTACTTGTTCAGGATTGATTTGATACGAACGATGGTGTACAGGATGTACGGACCTGTATTTCCTTCAAAAGAAGTGAATCTGTCTACATCGAATACATAGTCTTTTGCTGCCTGGTTGGAGAGGTCTCCGTATTTGATCGCAGCCATTCCGACCATCTTCGCTGTTGCTTTTGCCTCCTCTTCCGATACTGTACGGTTCTCTGTGATCTTTTCATACATCTTTTCTGTAATCTCGCGGATCAGGTTCTCAAGACGCATAACGCCGCCTTCTCTGGTCTTGAACGGTTTTCCGTCTTTTCCGTTCATCGTACCAAATCCAAGGAAAGTAAGTTTTGTATCCTCTTTTACAATGCCGGTCTTCTTTGCGCAGCGGAATACCTGTACAAAATGCAGTTCCTGACGCTTGTCAACTACATAGATGACTTCGTTCGGCTGGAACAGTTCTTCACGCTCTACCAGTGTTGCAAGGTCTGTGGTATCATAAAGTGCTGCACCGTCGGACTTCAGGATCATACACGGTGGGATCTCTTTGGTATCGGTCTCTTCTTTGACATCTACCACGAGTGCTCCGTTATCAATATGCGCATATCCTTCCTTCTTCAGCCTTTCCACCATATCCGGAATGTATCTCTGTGCGTCAGATTCCCCTTTCCAGAGGTCAAATTCGACATTCAGGTTCGCATAGTTTTTCTTTAAGTCTGTCACAGACACATTCATAATATGATCCCAGATTGCACGGTAACCGCGCTTTCCGCTCTGCAGCTGGAAGGTCGCATCCAATGCTTCTTCTCTGTAATCATCATGCTCTTTTGCATAAGCGGACGCTGCCGGATAGATTTCCTCCAGGTCACTGATGGTAAATGGTGCTTCTTTTGGATATTCTCCGGTGAAATTATCATCAAAATACGGAAGATCCGGCTGGCGCTTCTTCAGTTCTGTGATGATCAGTCCCATCTGATATCCCCAGTCTCCAAGGTGGATATCACCAATTACTTTATTGCCCATAAAACGGGTGATTCTCTTTACGCTTTCTCCGATGATCGCGGAACGGAGATGTCCGACGTGAAGCGGTTTTGCCACGTTCGGTCCGCCGTAATCAATGACGATTGTCTTTGGATTCTCTACTTCTTCCACGCCGAGCTTTTCGTCTGCTTCCATCTGGTTCAGATAATCTGCGACTGCTGCCGGGTTGGTCTTCAGGTTGATGAAACCTGGCTTAACTGCTTCTGCTCCGCTGATATATCCGTTCTCCGGAATCTTTGCCACAACTTCTTCTGCGATCATGATCGGTGCTTTGTGGTACTTTTTTGCACCTGCCATCGCACCGTTGCACTGATATTCACATAAATCCGGGCGGTTAGAAAGTGTAACACGCGCCAGTTCTTTCTCGTATCCGGCATCTGCAAATGCCTGTTCCATTTCTTCTGTAATCAGATCCAGGATCTTCTTCATAGTATCGATCGTTCCTCTCTTTTTCATCATAAACGTTAGCGCAGACTCTTTGCCTGCGCCGCTTTATTTATTATATCTGAATCCTTATGTAAGCGCAATAGAAAATCGTAATCCGGAGACTGGATGTTACCTGAAATTCTGCATTCTTTATGAATTTTTGGCAAGATAGCATCCACTTCTGCTGACGCACAACATTTTTTCATAGACTTTACCGCTTTTTTCAGACGTTACTGGCTCGCTGTATTTACAGTGTTACTGATCCACTGCATTTTTCAGATCTTCCACCGCCTGTGCGAGCATTGCATCTGAACCAAGTGCCTGTTCATAATCCGCTTCTACCTGTGCAAACAGCTCCTGCACATCTGTCTGTGCGGAAACTTCTTCAATTATCGTCTGAATCTGCTCGTCAGAGATCTCTGCCTGAATATCGAATTTTCCATCTTTGTCCTTGACCGCATATAAGGTTTCAAGTCCCGGTACTTCAGTGTAAATTCCACGGATCTTCATATTGTACCGTACATACAGGATCCTGCTGCCTTTTGCTTTGCCGTCTTTCGTGTAAATCGCAATCCCATCGTATGCTTCGGCATAGGCTTCTTTTCCGGAAAGTTCCTGATAGTATGCTTCTACTGCATCCGCAAGCTCTTCGTCCCGGTTCTCCAGAAGTGGATTGGCTTCCATCGCTGCGTATCCGGTATTTACTTTTGGCTCTTCTGTAACAACTGCACTTACTTCTTTTACCTCATCTTTTTTCTCTTTCGTAAGAAAAACGGTGACTCCCGCCGTCATAAAGCAGACCAGCAGATACACAAGACCAGTGTAGAAAATCTGCTTCTTTTGGCCTGTAAGGACGGGCATCCTTTTTTCTTCCGACATGGCATTTCCTCCTTTGCCACCTATCATACGCAATGCCCGCTTTTACGTCAATAGCGAAGAAAGACTTGTTTTGACTGGTTTTGTCGAAGCGATTATTTATTCTTTTTCTGCATTAAAATTGCTTTATGCTGATGCCCACTCTGTGTATCAAATCACTTTCAAATGGTATTTCGGCTGCTATTCTGTTCATCCCGTTTTACTTGTCCTGTTCGAAATTTCTTCTTGATTTTTTTCTGGGCAAGTGCTATATTAGTAAATGTCCTTGTAGCTCAGTGGATAGAGCACCGCCCTCCGGAGGCGGGTGCGTCAGTTCGATTCTGATCAGGGACGTGAAAAGACTGTGAAGCTTTTATGGCTTGACAGTCTTTTTTATTGCCACTAATCCAATTCCCATCTGAATCCGTTCTTTTGCTTCTATACGCTTTGCCTGAATCAGCAGAACACCAATAATGAGCAACTCGATTCCAACCGGATTGGAAATACACTTAAATCCCCATTCCGATAAATCCGTCATATTCTCCGGTGCAAACCATTTGAACGGCATTAGAATAACGCTGATTATGCAGCAATATAGGATATAGGTTTTCTTCATCTTGAAGCCTCCTCTATATCAGTCGGCAAGCACCCCATAACGTAAGAACTCCAATCACTCCTGCGCATCCCGTCATCCAAAGAACTTCTATCCGATGCATTTTCTTCAGGAACTTTTCTTCCATTCCAAGTGACTGTAAGATTTCCCCTTCTCTTTTTTCTTCCTGCTTCTCCGCAAGAAACATCTGATACAAAACTATGGAAATCAGAATCATGTAAAACACTGCAAAAATGCTGTACATTCCTATAAAGGAATATAATTCCTGACGTATTTTCTTATACTCTTCATGGTTATTCTGCACATTTACAGCTGTTCCCTGTTTTAAAATACTTAGAATATGCCCTTCCGTATCATACGCATCCGCATCATCCGATACCAGAATTTTTACGATCTGATCATATTCCATAATTCTGCTTTTCCCAAATTTCTTCCAGAAATTCTTTCCAACAATCATCGATATACCAGATCCACCTATCTGTGGATTCCGCACATCTTCTTCCTTCATGCCACGTAAAATCGCTGTTACTGGAATCGGATTTTCGTTTCTACTTCCATTCTCATTCAATGTATAAACCGGAAGTTCATCACCAACCTGTACCGTATCTTCTGATATTCCTTGTCCGTCCGGGCTGAATGCACTCAGATATTTTCCGTCATATTCCTGCAACTCTGTAAGATCCAGAATGCAAAAATCTCCCTGTTCAAATTCTTCTTTTGTCAGGCTGCCTTCATCCAGATTTCTCAGAAAACGCTGTATATCCTGCCATCTGTCTATTGTAAGCAAAGACAATCTTACTTTCTCAATAGATATCTTTTCCTTTATTGATGTCTCATTCAGATATGCCACCAATGTTTCGACTACTTTCTGAAAATACTCGCTTTCAACATATTCTGACAGATCAATCCAGAACTCCTCTTTTTCATTGTTATGATATTGTTCTACAGAAGTTACTCCGGCAACCTGTTCCAGTTTATCAACTGTCTGCCTGGAAATTCCCGGAGAATTCGTAATCTCCATTGTACTCAAATAGTATCCATTTCCTGTCAGCCTTTGATATACTTTCAGTTCTTCCTGTCTGGTTGATATTTCCATCTTTCCAAATCCCACGATCAGCAAAGCACTTGCCAGAAGAACAATTTCTACACTCTTACGCACACGATGCATCTGCCATTTATGAAGTAAAACTCTTCCCGGCGTGAACCGGACGATCTTCCTGTACTTTCCCCTTCTTTTCTGAACTTTCTTCTTTTTTTCTTTCAGAAGTATTCGAAGCTGTACTGCACTGAGCCCATAACTTGCAGCAATACATAAGATACTGAAGCCAGTTCCAAAAAGGACTCCTTCCCATGCAATCGCCTGTGGTAATGTCTGCTCGGTTATCTTTTCAAAAGCAGGGATAACCAGCTGGTAAATCCCAATCCCTGCAAGATTTCCAACAATAACAGCTCCTGCACCAAACAGAACTGCTTCCCAGAAAATAATCTGGTACATCTGCCCTCTTCTCATTCCAAGTGCATCCAGGAACCTCCAGAACTGTTCTCTTGAGATAATCGAACGCGATACCGTAAGAAACAGGATACAGATCGACGCACCACCAATCAGCAAACGGATATTTTCCAGAAAATCCATATACGGAAGACTTGCATCAGAAAGTTTATCCTGTTCCACATTGTCATCCATGCCGCTGGTAAATTCTTCGCTGTCTTTCAGATCTTTATAAACACTTTCACTGCCCTCTTTCGCTTTTACAAGCATATGCATATCCTGAACAGAGCCAATCCTGTTCCCGCCTTCCTGTGTCACAATTCCAGTTGGAAACCGATGCCGGTTGCAGATTTCCCAGTTTATCTGATAATCTTTTAGAATCCCGCATAAAGTATACGAATAGCTTTTTGATTCCCCCTGCTCCAGAATGGAAAGCGCCGGTGTAATATCCAGTGTAATCTTTTTTCCAAGCATCTCCTCATATCCAAGTGAGCGAAGTGTACTGTATTCCATTACGATCTCATGCTCATTTTCCGGCAGGCGTCCTTCTTTCATTTCCAGTCTGCCAAGCTTCCACGCCGTCTCGTCCATTGTCCCGATATTCATCTGACGGTTTTCCAGATAATCTCCGGCGATCGCCCCATAGATACTTATTTTCCCGGTCTGTGCAAGAAATGGATTCTCTTCTGCTACTTTTACCGAGCTTTCATCCATATCCAAAAATACCTGTTCCCACTCCCCATATACTGCTTTACGATTCTCGATATATGCGGCTTTCAGTCCTTCCGACATCTGAAAACCAATCTGAATCAGTGTGCAGGTAAGAAGCAGGACTGAGACTATCAAGATACTGTATTTCTTCTGGCTGCGGATTCTTTTTATACTGAGTTCCCGTTCAATTCCATGTCTTTTCTCTCTTTTCATCGCAATGCACCATCTTCCATATACACAATCCTGTCCGCATAATTGGCACTGTCCATATCATGTGTCACCATGACAATTGTCTGACGGTAAAGCTCTCTGGATGCGCAGATCAGTTTCATGATCTCCTGTCCAGTCTGATAGTCCAGATTCCCGGTCGGTTCATCCGCAAGGATCACTCCCGGCTTTGCTGCCATTGCACGGGCAATTGCCACTCTCTGCTGCTCTCCACCAGATAACTGATCCGGATAATCTCCGTTCCTGTCCCATAATCCGACCTTTTCAAGAAGCTGTCGGATATAAGCTTTATCCGGTACCGTATGCGCGATATAAAGCGGCATGCATACATTATCCCAGATCGTATACTCCGGCAGTAACTGATACTGTTGGAAAATAAACCCGATTTTCTTCTGCCGGATCTTGCAGATCTTCTTTTGGGAAAGCCCGTTAATCTGTATTCCATTCAGGAAGACTGCTCCGGTATCTGGCTTTTCCAGTGTTCCTGCAATCTTAAGAAAAGTAGATTTCCCGGATCCGCTTCGTCCCATCACTGCCACAAATTCACCGCTTTTCACTTCAAAAGAAAACTCCTTTAATGCTGTGATTTTCTTTTCACCAAGGGTATAGCTTTTGCTTACCTTGTCCAGTCTGATTACGGTTTTCATCTTCTGCCACCTCCTTCATTTGTTAGTCTTACTATATCAGATCAGTCTTTCGATTCACTTACCCCAATCTTACGAAATCGTAAGATTTATTTCTTCCTGTGCATGATCTTTTGCGATCATCTTCGGCAGTATAAACTGGAAGGTTGTCGCCTCCTCCAAGCCGCTTCGATCCACAACCTTCAGTGTTCCCTGATGGAGCGTGACAATTTCCCTTGCCAAATGCAGACCAATTCCGATTCCACTTCCCTGTTCCATCTGGTAGAAACGGTCAAAAATCAGCTCTCTTTTCTCTTCTTTAATCCGTTTTCCCCGATTGGTGATATACAGCTTATAATAGTCCGTATCTTCTTTCAGCAGAATCTGAATCAGGCTTCCTGTATCTGCATATTCTACGGCATTTTTCAGTACATTTTCCATTGCCTCTTTCAGCCAGAATCCGTCGCAGGAAAGCAGGCATTCTTTTGGAACATCCATTTCAAATCCAACTCCTTTTTCTTCCGCTAAAGGCTGTGTTCTGTCTATACATTCTTCGATCAGTCCGGTCAGATTTTCTTTTTTCCGCTTCATCCAGATTTTCCCGGAATCAATCTGCGCAAGCCTAAGAAGCACGATCGTCATATCGGACATCCATTGCACCTTTTTCACACAGTCTTCCAGCTTCTGATACCGTTTTTCATCCTCTTCTGTCACAAGAAGCACCTCCAGATTCAGAAGTGTTCCCGCAATCGGTGTTTTTAGCTGATGGGAAATATTTTCCATGTAAGTTCCCATTTTCTGCCGGTCACGATGCAGAAATTCTTTTTCTTCCGCCAGCTTTGCTTCCAGTTCCCTGTCTTTTTCTACCAATTGATTATCCAGTGCTTTTTTCCGTCTTTTCTCCATGTGCAGTTCTGTCAGCAGACCAACAATGCAGAGGATGCCGATCGCAGCCACAAACACACCTATTCCGTAACTTCGGATTCTCTTTTCTAGCCAGATTTTTCCTGTCTCTTCATACCCTGCCTCTTTCAATGCCTCGCAGCCCTTCTGATATGCTTCTTCATCCGGTTCTGTAAAGGCAGAAACCGTTCTGTCTTTTTCTGTCTGTCCGATCCAGGAAACAACCTGTCTTTCATAATTTTCTGCAAGAATATTCTGGTATCTATAAAAAGCCAGCAATATCAAAAGAAAAATCAGAGTCCATTTTCCCGGTATTTTCCATTTCTCCGTCTTTCTCTCAGATCTCATCATACACATCCTCAGCTTTCAGCGTCCATGCATAACCGACTCCACGCTTTGTCTCAATCGGATCCTGCTCATTTTCTGCAGTCAGCTTCTTTCTCAGCCTGTTCATATGTACAGACAAGGTATTGTCATCGATATAATTTTCATTGAAATCCCAGATCGTGTCCAACAGGAACTCCCTCGCAACAAGATTCGGTGCGTTTGCAAGAAGGCTGCACAGAATCTGATATTCGGTCCTTGTAAGATCGATTCGGACACCATCCTTCTGCAAAATCTGCTTCTGCAAATCCAGTTCATATTCTCCGCTTTTGATTCCTTTTTTCACTTTCTTGCCGTTTTGCATACCGGTACGTCGCAGCAAAGCCTTGATTCTCGCAATAAATTCAAATGTGCGGAAAGGCTTGATCACATAGTCATTTGCTCCCGCTTCAAATCCTTCTACGATAAATTCTTCACTGTCATAGGCTGATAAGAAAAGAATGGGATTGTCTGTATATCTGCGGATCTCCCTGCAGAGCATGATTCCGTTCCCGTCTGGCAGCTTCATATCCAGTACATACAGCATATATTCTTCTCCTCGAATCCTTACGAGTGCTTCGCTACAAGACTTCGCTGCAACCGCATTCCATCCCTTTAGTTCCAGGATGTCTACGATTCCCTGTCTTACCAGGTCGTCATCTTCAATTACTAAAATTTCTGTGTTCATGCTCGGAATTCCTTTCTTTATTTCTATTGTATGATTACGTAAGCTGACTCCTACTTGATTCGTATACTTTGTACACCATCTCGCTTAACAGCCAGGTGATGTACATTCGCAAAATACAGATTCTTGTGCAAGCACAAATCTGCACTTGGCTCATCGTATACACAAAAAGGTGCCGCAAACCTGCGACACCTCTTTAAGTCTTCTTCAAATGATTATCCAGCAGGCGTGCGCTTCTCCTGCATCTCTCAGGTTTCCCCTGTCTATACCATCGGCGTGTGGATCGCACGAAATCTTCCACCTTAGATAATCATATGAATGAATTTTTCTCTACATTCAGTATATCAATATTATTCTCTTTTGTAAAGAATTTTCTTGTTGCGCAGCAGCCTGTTCCATTCCTTATCATCTATTTTCATAAATGTGATAATTGAATTTTTGTAGTCCAGATTATCCTTTGATGTAATCAAACGTAAAACCATTTTAAATACTTCTTTAACGTCCTTAATTTCTTTTAGTATCAACGCTGTATTGGGTTTCTTCGCTTCAATTATATAATCCGGATCCCGTATTATCTCGTCAAAGTATGTAGAAAAAAGTTCATAATCATTGGGATGTCTTTCCCGAATATGCATAATCTGCACAACAGTTATAATAACTTCATCTGTTACTATATCCTCTGCTATACAATGGTATATTTCCCTGTCAATTTTCCCTACTCTATACACGTTTATAATCTATCCCTACTTCGCCACGATCCGAATCTCCTCCCCATCAAAGTAATACACGGAATCCGAAAGCACTTCCTCCGGTACCACTCCGGTCTGATTGATCTCTTTTACCATTTCCTGCATCCGCTCCGGCTCCAGTCCAAAGCTTTCCGGCACCAGTATCACTTCATGGATACTGCTTGGCAGGATATAGAAATCCCCTCTGATCATCCCCCTGACCTTTTCCCGGAAAGCCGGATACCGCATCACTGCTGCCCCCAGACTGCACTGCTCGTTCGTCGCCACATACATAAAGCGCACAATCTGCCGGATCTGCACCGGATAGATCCGCGGTGTATTCTTCTCGGCAAGACGGCGGATCTCTTCCTTTTCCACACGCCAGTACCGCAGATGCTCGTTGCGGATCTGGATCGCCGCCGAGCCAAAGCGTGTGTTGTCTATCTGGATATAATAGACCACTGCCAGATCCAGGAACGGCTCATAAGGAATCTGCTTTAACAGTTCTTCGTTGGCATCCCGCCGGATCAGCTTGTACACGATATGCTCTTTTACATGATTAAAATCAAACAGATTCTGACAATCACAGGTCTTCTTCACCCGTATCTCCTGATAAATACTGCAAATGGAATCTGCCAAATCCGGTACCTGCTGCCCCTTCAGGTACTTCTGGTAAAATTCCTCCAGATAGATCGTCGGTGCAAGGTTGCTGTCCTCCTGCTTAAAAAGAATCCCTGTTCTTCTGGTTCCATTATTCTTCGTCACGGTGTACAGCTCCGTCCTCACCTGCGCATCTACCTGTCCTCTGATCTCGCATAACATAGCATTCATAAATTCTGTATAATTCATCCGTTCTCCTTCCTGAAAGCCATGCGCCGCAAAGAACCTTTTCTGCCATCTTAAGGCAGCTTATGATTTGAATATCACCTGCATTCAAGCAGGTGTGTACTGCCAATTATATCTGCCCTTTTTTCAGATTACAAGAACATTCTTTTCCTCTCCAAAATGGCATTGACATGCAAAAAAGCCGAAAGCATGAGGACTTGCCTCTGCTTTCGGCTTTTATCTCTGTCTTAATTTTGTGAATTATGACGAAAGGATTATGCTCTTGAACTGTACTCTCCTGTACGGGTATCAATTTTGATCTTGTCACCCTGGTTAACGAAAAGCGGTACAAGAACACTTGCTCCGGTCTCAACGATAGCCGGTTTGGTAGCACCTGTAGCTGTATCACCTTTTACTCCCGGCTCTGTCTCTGTAACTTCAAGTTCCACACTGATCGGCGGCTCTACTGAGAATACGTTACCTTCATGTGAACATACTTTAACCATCTCGTTCTCTTTTACAAACTTGAGGGAATCTCCTACTGTATCTCCATCAACTGCGATCTGGTCGAATGTCTCAACATCCATGAAGTGATAGAGTTCACCATCAGAATACAGATACTGCATATCTTTTCTGTCGATATGAGCGGTATCGAATTTCTCTGTCGGACGGAAAGTCTTTTCTACTACACCACCACTGATGATGTTTTTAAGTTTTGTTCTAACGAAAGCTGCTCCCTTTCCCGGTTTTACATGCTGGAATTCCAGAATCTGATAAATGTTACCTTCGATCAGTACTGTAAGACCATTTCTAAAATCGCCTGCTGAAATCATTGTAATATCCTCCTTATATATGCCCTGGGGCATTCCTTTTACTTTTTATATACATTACTTATAATTCTATAATAAAAAACTCTATTTTTCAACAAAAAATTTCAATCAATTACAGATTTCCCTGATTTTCCGTATTTTTTTGCTATTTCATATAGGCATTATAGAGTTTTTTATCCACATTTTTCTCGATTTCATCGTAAACCGGCTGCACTGCCTCACGGATTTCCGCTCTCAGTTCATCACTAAGTGTAACAATCTGTGTTCCACTGTCCTCAATTACTTTGATCTTGTCTGCAATCCGGTCATCCGATGCCTGGCGAGCCTCTTCTTTGGCGATCTCAGCAGCTTCTACAAGGATTGCCTGCTTATCTTCCGGCAGATCCTGAAAAAATTCATCACTGACGATCAGAGAGATCAGATGCGGCAGGTGATTGGTTTCCACCACATAATCCTGCTGTTCATAAAGCTTGTTGGATACGATAACCTCGTATGGATTCTCCTGGGCATCAATGGTTCCCTGCTGCAGCCCGATATACACCTCACTGAAACTCATCGGTGTCGGAGATGCTTTCAGTTTTTTCCAGAAATCCATATGGTAGGAATTCTCCATGGTACGGATCTTCTGTCCTTTAAAATCAGCCAATGATTCGACCATTTTATTCGTTGACATGACACGGAATCCCTGGTCTGCATAGCCAAGGAGCTTATACCCGCCATTCTCATAGACATCCTCCAGAAGCCCATAGAACTCCGGATCATCTACCTTTTCACGTACTTCATCAATCGTACTGAATCGGCACGGAATATCAAACACCGCAAGGTCCGGCATGAAGGTTACCTGCGGTGCGGTATTTTGGATCACAAACGGAATGTCCCCATCCTTACAGCTCTCCAGAAGCTCCCTGTCCCCTCCGATCGTACCGTTCGGATAGACCTGGATCTTCATCTTGCCATCACTTAATTCTTCTACTTCTTCCGCAAATTTTTCTGCATAGATCTGTGTTACGGTATCCTCCGGACTTGCCGTTGCAAGCGGCCATGCATATCGCTGTACTTCATCATCCGCAACCGTCTTTTTCTGACACCCCGCACTGAGTGCAAGTGCCGCACACATTCCTGCCGCTACCGCCATTCTTACTGCTTTCTTCATGCTGCTACCTCCTATATCAGTGCCAGGCTGATCGCCGGGATAAATGTAATTAACAAAAGTGCAACAAGGAAGTAGCCTATCATTGGCATCGCATGTTTGGAAATGCGCATGATCGGGATATCTGTAAGCGAGCTTGCCACAAACAGATTGACTCCGATCGGCGGTGTTACAAATCCGATTGCAAGGTTGACAACCATCATGATTCCAAAGTGGATCGGATTCATGCCGACTGCTGTTACGATCGGCAGAAGGATCGGTGTCAGGATCAGGATTGCCGGTGTGGTATCCATGACCATTCCCACGATCAGAAGGAATACATTGATCACCAGAAGCAGGACGATCTTATTGGTAAAGTGCGTCAGGATCCAGGTGCTTACCATCTGTGGGATTTGCATCAAAGTCAGAACTCTTGAAAATGCAATCGATGCTGCAAGGATAAACATGATCGGTGCATAGGTGCGCACGCCTTCCACCAGTGCCGGCCAGATATCTTTAAACGTCATCGTCTTATAAATAAACAGGCTGACGATCAGTGCGTAAAACACTGAAATGACTGCCGCTTCTGTCGGCGATGCGATTCCGGAATAGATGCATCCCAGAATGATAACCGGACTCAAAAGTGCCCAGAAGCTTTCTTTTAAAACCTTCAGGAGTCCTTTCTCATGAAGTTCTCCGACTACTTTCTGGATCTTTTCTTTGTCCTCTCCATTCTTTTTACAGTAATAAACTGCATAGACCATCAGAAGTCCGCCGATCAGAAGTCCCGGAATGATCCCTGCGATAAACAGGTCACTTACTGATTCACCGGAAGCACTTCCGAACATGATAAACGGAATACTTGGTGGAATAATAACTCCAAGACCACCTGCCACGGCTACGATCGCCGCGGAAAAATCCTTATCGTATCCAAGCTCGATCAGAATCGGGATCGTCATACTTCCGACTGCTGCAACCGTCGCCGGTCCGGAGCCTGAAATTGCACCATAAAACAGACAGGTTACAATGACCGCGCACGGCAGACCCGCTGTCAGATTTCCAAGAAAATAGGAAAATACATCAAATAATTTTTTGGAAATGCCGCCTCTTGCCATGATGATTCCGGAAAGTACGAACATCGGAACCGCAAGGAGCGGAAAGCTGTCAATTCCTCCCAGCATAGAACGGATCACAAACTGTCCGCTGGCTGTGAAGGATGGATCAAAAGCACCCGGAAGGACCGATGCGATCGTAAGCGCGATTGATACCGGAATGGCAATGATCAGACAGATTACAAATAAGATAAATACTACTGCTGCCGGCATGCTTTTTCTCCTTTCTCATCTTTTTCTCTTACTACTTTTAATTCTGCAAACCACCGCTGGATAATACGGATCGCTACCAGGATAAAACTTACAAGCGGTGCTGCCTGCACATAATACATTGGGATGTGGCACGCCGGACTTACCTGTCCGCTCTCTACTGCTGACATCATATACTTAAACGCAAACGGTATCAGGTAAAGAAATACCATCAGTTCAAAGGTATGGTTGACCAGTTTAAAAAGTGCCTTCCCTCTTCGTGGGAAAATTGACACAAACTGTTCGATCTTAATGGAAATACATTTTTTTGTGCAATAGCTGACGCTCAAAAATCCCGACCATACAAACAGGTAACGGGTAATCTCCTCCGACCAGGACGGCGCTGAGCCGAGTACATATCTGGAAAACACCTGGATCCCCATGATCACTGTCATCAGGATCAGGCTTATCACCATAAAAAATTCTTCCAGATAGTTATCCAGCCAGATTACTGTTTTCTTCATTCTCATTTGCCCTCCATTCATGTAATCATACAAAAATGATATCAATTACCGAAGAATTTGTCTATTTTTTCTATTTGCTTTTATCTCTTTAAATAGCAAAATTTTCTATAATTTTTTCACTTTCAGAAATCGGTTAGTTTTTTAACAAAACCAGAATATGATAAAGGCCCGCAATCCACCGGAATCCCCGGTATGACTGCGGGTCTTTATCCTGCCTTTTTCACTCTTCATTCAGGTTAAACATAACGGATCCGCCACAGGACTTCTCCGGATGTTTCTTCACTAGATGCTCTTATCGATCAGAGTCAGGATTTCTCTTAAATCTGATGCATTCATCTGTCCAGGTGCAGAAGCTTTTCCTACTGCCCCGAAAGTAAGTGCTGAACCAAATACTTCACCGCACAGGCGACTGATCAGTCCGGTACCTGCCATAGCCATTGTAATGATCGGACGGTCTGCATGTTCTTCTGCCATTTCACGTGTTGCTTCAAGAAGTGTAAGTACATCCTTTTTGCACTGTGGCATTACTGCAATTTTCGGGATATCTGCGCCGAGTTCCTGCATTTTCACAAGGCGTCCTACGATATCGTCTTTGTCCGGTGTCTTATCGAAGTCATGGTTGGATGCAACAACTTTTACGCCGTGTGCATGCGCGCCTTCGATGATATCTTTTACAACTTCGTCCCCTGTAAATGCTTCTACATCCACAAGGTCAACCAGTCCTGTTGCTGCTGCTTTCTTGTTCAGCTCTGCATATGCGTCAGCTTCGATTGCTTTTTCGCCGCCTTCTTTGGAAGTACGGAATGTGAAAAGAATCGGAGTTTCGCCAAGTGCCGGACGAAGATCTTTTAATACATCTTCAACCTGTGCGAAGTCAAATACACCTTCGAACCAGTCTACACGCCATTCTACAACATCAAGCGCAACATTCTCAAAAGATCTTGCTGCTGCAAGAATTTCTTCTTTTGTCTTTCCGACGATCGGTACACAGATTTTAGGTACTCCTTCACCGATCTTAACGCCACGAACTTCTACATATTTACTCATGTCTGTTTTCTCCTTTTTCTAGTTGTCAGCCTGAGCCTGTTCTACCATCTTAGTATAACGTAAGTTTACAAATAATCCAAGAAGGACTCCAACTGCTGTAAGAACGATATTCATAACCATAACCTGTGACGGCTGCATTTTGGATGCTGCTGTAAGGATGGTGTAGTTACACAGGGAAGATGCGATCATAACAAGTGCTGTTACAGTTCCTTTGATCTTCGGGAAAAGCATGTTGCATACAGAAGTTGCGATCTGAAGAAGTCCGCCTGCTCCTGCCCATCCGATCAGGAATGCACCTGCAATCATAAGTGTCTGGCTCTTTCCAACCAGAACAGCGATCATTGTTACAAGACAGATTACCGGGTATCCCAGGATAAATCTTACGTCTTTGATCTTTCTTGTTAAAAGTGCAGTTACAACGAGTGCAAGCATTGTTCCTGCTGAATAGTATGTCTGCATGATGGACGGATCAGCCCAGCCAACATTCTCTTTTGCAAAGTTCTGTGCACAGTTCAGCCATAACTGGAAGGTACCTGTACATGTGAATCCGATCAGGATCATTGCGATGGATTCTACAGAGAAATGGGTATGCTTTAAGCTGTCGATCAGGCCTTCTTTCTTTCCCGCTGCTTTCTGATCTGTATCCGGGAGTGGGAAGATCATAACCAGTACCAGAAGTACAAGATAAGCGATTCCACATGCATAGAACAGTGTGTTGTAAGAGGTTGCTCCTGTTGCTGTTGTAGCGACAGTTACACCAAGTACGAACGGTAAAAGCATCTGCGATACAGAAATAAAGAATTTGATCCCCATAGTTGCAACGCCCGGTGCTTTGTAAATGATTTCTGAAACAGCCGGGTAAATTCCTGTATCCAGGAAAGAGTTTGCGATACCACCAACGATTGCACAGATATATGCGATCTGGTATCCGCCATTTGTTCCTGCATTAAATGCAAGTGCAAGTCCGATCAGGTAGATTGCATAGGATCCACTACCGATCGCTGTTGAAATACGACGTCCGAGTTTGTCAGAAAGCGGTCCGGCGAACGGAAGCGCGATCAGACGTCCAAGTCCGAGTGCTGCTGAAATTGCAGTGATTGCCATAACTTCTACGCCCCAGGAAGCGGCAAGTGCTTCCTTGATGACTGCCTGTCCAAGGATGGAACATCCGACACCATGGATAAAGTAGTTTAAATAAAGGATCAGGGCGCTGGGTATGTATTTCTTATTCATCTCTTTTCCTCACATTCCTGTTTTTCAAATTTTTTCGATTTCTTCTTAAATTCAATACAAGCCTGCCGGGTATTAATCATCGTATCTGATGTTTAATACTTCTTTCATGTGTTCGATCGGCATTTCTTTTCCTGTCCAGAGTTTGAATGCTGCTGCTCCCTGGAATAACATCATTCCAAGACCGTTCATTGTCTTACATCCAACTTCTTTTGCCATAGAACGCATCTTTGTTTCCAGTGGTGAGTAAGGAACATCAATAACAATAAGTTCCGGACGGAAGAATGATTTATCCGGTACAACTGACATTCCTTCCAGTGGTTTCATACCAACACCTGTTCCGTTTACGAAGATGTATGAATCGTTCATTTCTTCTCTTAATTTTTCTTTGTCATCCAGATCGTAAAGAGTAGCTTTGCAATTTGTCTTTTCATTGATCTTTCTTACTGTTTCTTCAGCATTTGCCCAGAATTTATCATGAATATTGAAAATAGAGATTTCTTTTACGCCGTCAAGTGCAGCCTGGATTTCAATTGCTGTAGCAGCTCCGCCTGCGCCTGCGATTGTCATCTTCTTTCCGATCACATCGATATCGTTATCTTTTAATGCCTGCATGAATCCGATGCCGTCTGTGATGTGTCCTGTTAAAACACCATCTTCATTTACGATTGTGTTAACTGCTCCACAAAGCTCTGCTGCCGGAGATAATTTGTCCAGATACTGTCCAACAACTGTTTTATTTGGCATAGACACGTTAGATCCTACCATTTTCAGAGCACGAAGTCCTTTTACTGCATCTTCCAGTGTGCTGTTGTCAACTTCAAATGCAAGGTAAGCATAATCCAGTCCAAGGTAAGCAAATGCTTCATTATGCATTGCCGGTGAGCTTGAATGTCTGATTGGATAAGCCATAAGTCCGATAAGTTCTGTGTGTCCTGTAATTCTCTCTGCCATGATTTGTTCTCCTTTTCTTCTTCCATCGAAATTTATTTCTTTGTTCTTTGAGAATGTTTTTAACGTTTGCCCAATTTTTGTTAATTTTTAAACAACCTCTTGATAGTTAAATTATAGACGATATCATTTGATAGTTCAAATACATCTTATATGTGTTTTTGATAGTTTTTTGGCATCAGTTATGGTATGATTATTTTATATAATATAGAAAGGATTTTTTACCATGACGCTAAATCAGCTTGAATATTTCCAAAAAGTAGCAACCCTGCAGCATTTCCGGCAGGCTGCAGAAATACTTAAGATCTCCCAGCCAAGCCTCAGCCGGTCCATGTCGCTTCTGGAAGAAGAACTTGGACTGATGCTTTTTGAACATCAGGGACGCAATGTTGTCCTCACCAAATCCGGCCGCGTCTTCCTGGAACATGTCAACCGGATCCTCGAGGAGGTACATATTGCCGAGCATAAGATGAAGCAGCTTGCCGGAAGCGGCGGACATATTGATATCGCCTATGTATTTCCGCTGGCAAACTACTATATTCCGCATACAGTGCGATCCTTCCTGGATATAGACCGCAACAAGCATGTAACCTTCAATTTTAACCAAACGCACACTGCAGATATGATCCAGGGGCTCAAATCCGACCGCCACGATGTGATCTTTGGTTCTTTCGTTGCGGATGAACCGGATATTTCCTTTGTACCCATTCTGAACCAGAATATGGTTGTAATTACTCCAAAAGAACATCCTCTTGTCCAGAAAGAATCCGTCTGTTGCAGTGACCTTACCGACTATCCTCTGATCGGGTATGACCGCTATTCCGGACTCGGTGGCTTCACCCGTAACTTCTATAAAGAAAAGAAGCTGAAGGTAAACATCATCTGTGAGTGTCCGGATGAAAACGCAATTGCTGCCCTGGTTGCCGAAGATTTCGGAATCGCCCTTGTTGCCAGGGTCGATGCGGTTGATCAGGCAAATGTAACCGTACTCCCGCTTGCCGATGCAGACCTTACCCACACCGTTTATATGGGATACATCCGCGACAAATACCAGATTCCCGCTGTCAAACGTTTCATCCAGTTTGTCAAAAGAGATGGGAAGGCCTATTAAAGTGCCTTCCCATTGCTTTCTTTTACATATTCAATAAATTCTTTTACAACCGGCGCCAGATATTTTTCCTTCAGCTTCGCCAGATATATATAACGTTCATATGGTGGATTCTCAATATCCAGTACATCTACATTCAGATTTTTAAGTATAGGAATCTCCGGCATTACCGCAATTCCAAAATTTTCTGCCACAAGACCTGCCATCGATGCATCTTCCAGAATCTCATATGCTATCTTCGGCGTCCCTCCGGTCTGTTCAAACAACTGGTCGATCACCGGTCTGAGCCCGCTGTTCTTGGTGAAATATACCTGGGGATAAGGAAGTGTTTCCTTCAGATCAACAGATCCTCTTCCGGCAAGCTCATGGTCTCTTGGAACAACAACAACCAATTTTTCCTTAGCGATCGGTACAAAATCAATCCCGGATTCTTTTTCTTTTCGCGAGCAGAAAGCGATGTCATACTTCTCCTCTTTCAACCCCTGTATGATCTCTGTCGTATTTCCGACAGAAAAACGGAAATTCACATCCCAGTCTTCGTGTTCCTTCAAAAAACCGCCTACAAGCTGTGGAACAAATACACTTCCAAGCGTAAAAATATATGCGAGATCGATCACCCCGCCGGTGTCACTTGTCAACGCCCTTGTCTTTTTTACACCACTGTCCAGAATCTTTAAAGCTTCTTCTACATATTCCAGAAATACTTTTCCGTACTTTGTCAGTACAACGTTACGCCCTCTTTTTTCAAACAGGTTTGTCTCAAGCTCCTGCTCCAGCATACTGATGGCATGGCTCAGACTTGGCTGCGTAATGGACAGCATTTCCGCCGCTCTGGTATAGTGTTCTATATGTGCTAGTATAACGAATATTAAATAA
>NZ_JAQESL010000080.1:0-810 GCF_027697525.1 Coprococcus sp. AM97-35
CAATCCTAAGACTAACTGCTTTTTGTGTAAATATTTTTTGTTAGCACTAGAGAAAAATTCTCCAGTTGAATAATAGAAATTCTCCTAAAACTGCAAGAGTTAAATATACAATAGGTTCTAGTTTAGAAAGAGAAATAGATTTATGGTTAATATTTTTAAATAACCTTTTTGTCAATTTCCAAATAAAATATCCAATAACTGCCCCTAGCGTATTCATCATTAAATCATCAATATCTGTATTTCTCCGATTGAATAACTGGCAAAGTTCAATGGATAATGAAAAACCGAAGCCTATCATAAAAATTTTCAAAGGATTTCTGTATCGTTTCCAAATTAAAGGAATTAAAAAGCCCAGAGGTAAAAACATTATAATATTTAAAACATAAGTCATTATCCCCTCAGACTGAAACGGTAATAAATTGATTTCCTCTAATCTTATAATCGTATCATAATGTCCAATATCCCAAATACTACCTATACCTGCAACAGAGAACGTCAAGTAGATATATAACAGAAAAATATATACCCATACAAAATGAATTGCTTTGTTTTCTTGTTTTTTGTTTTGACGCTTGCAAATGATAAGCTGGTATAAGGAACAAGGAACTATAATACATAGCAAAGCATAAATTGTAGATAACATAGTAATCGTCCTTTCACAGTAATTTCAAATAAAATGATACAGTAAAAATCTTAAAAAGCACGAAAGAATGTATTTTGTTTTTATGAAAGATTTTATGTTATCATATCATTTTTTGCTCTGCAATTAAAGATAATTTCAATATTTTATGCACCGATAATCTTATTGAA
>NZ_JAQESL010000081.1:0-792 GCF_027697525.1 Coprococcus sp. AM97-35
GGAGGGCTAAGCCAATGAGTATTATTGACTTCATAGCAGTAGTGAGCTTCGGCTTAACCTGCTTTAGTATCGGATATACATTAGGCAAAGATAATCATAAACCACAAAAATAACCGCCCTGGTCTGGTAAACTAAGCGGTTATCTTTGATGATATTCTAAATATTAAAACGGACTAACCGTCTATCGGTAGCACTCAACTCTTTTTCTATAATCATATTATCACGCATCTGTGAAAATGTCAAAAAGTTCTTTTTCCATAGTATGTAATACGAATTTGAAAATACTTATAAGCCGAAAAAATACACCAGTACCAGCTTGATCACAGCAGCTCCACCAAAAGCAACAACTGCAGTTACAACTAATTGCATAGGTTTTGGGAAATTTTCGAACACAAAAACTTTCCTACTCTTGCTCCGCACCTTGCTTAAAGATCCTGTCGTAAATACTGCCATCATTATGACTGACACAGATACCAAGGTCTCACAATAGCCGGCAAGCTTTCCTAACACATCATTATACATATATGCACCTGTTTCATGCAGAATCCAGTATAGAACCAATGCACAAACTCCCATGACACTTTGGAGCTTCATTTCCTTAAAAATCTTCTCTTTCTCTGTAGTTGCATAATCTGACATTGTTTTAGCAATTTTTCTTTCTTCTTCGTTCATCATCTCGCTTTTCCTTTCTCCACTGATAATCTCAGGAATGCTGATATCATAATAATCTGCAATATCCACAAGAATACTGATATCCGGCATATTGTTTCCAGTTTCCCTTAGTTAAAGATA
>NZ_JAQESL010000082.1:0-780 GCF_027697525.1 Coprococcus sp. AM97-35
TCAATAAGATTATCGGTGCATAGGATTTATATTGTATTATCAATTATGAATGTTAGAACAGAAATTTAAAAAATAAAAATTGAAAATTTGCTTTAAATCATAATTCTATATGTATTCTTGTGTTGACAAAATGTAATGAATACATTACATTAAAAGTAATCAGTACATTATATTTTGGAGAGGAGCGATAACTTTGATATGGAACAGAATTAAAGTTTTACGTGCTGAAAGGGACTGGACACAAGCAGATTTAGCTGAAAAAGTTGGAATTTCACGACAAGCAGTTATATCAATAGAAAAATATAAATATACTCCGTCATTAGAATTGGCATTTAAAATTGCAGAAGTATTTGGTGTTTCTATTGGTGAAGTTTTCGAGCATAGGGAGGACAAATAGTATGAATGAGCAAATTATTATCTTGATTTTTCTTGTTTTAGCATTAGGAGCAACGTTGTGGCTTTATATATTGAAAGCAAAAAAGCAAGTTGAATATAAGGGTGATGAACGCTGGTTGACGATACAGCTAAAAGCAAATCAGTCTGCTAATATAGCAAATTGGACATTGATTATATTATTAGCGATTGCAACATCAGTACCATTATTTATAGATATTCAAATTATGTTTACACTTGACCGAGTAATTCTTTTTGGAGAACTTTTTATTGGTTTGCGTAATTTGCTTGAACTGATTGCAATTATGTATTTTGATAAACAGTTATAAATCATTAGGAAAATATGATAATTTTATACACCTATACACAAAGCAGTTAGTCTTAGGA
>NZ_JAQESL010000083.1:0-742 GCF_027697525.1 Coprococcus sp. AM97-35
TCGGGTGGAAAGAAAGTAACCTACACCAACCCGATAGCCGTTGCGAAGAACGGGGGTTGGCGGTATCAGTATGGCAATCAATTTTACGTCGAATTAGTCAATCAGTATTTAACTGTTCCGCAGGTATCGGGAGAGCTGGCACAAAAGGTCATGAATGAAGCGTTAAAATATCAAGGCTGGAAATATGTGTATGGCGGTAGCAATCCCAACACTTCTTTTGACTGTTCGGGACTGACGCAATGGTGCTATGGAAAAGCTGGTATCTCCTTACCGAGAACCGCACAAGCACAGTATGACGCAACCCAACATCTTCCACTTTCGCAGGCAAAGGCTGGGGACTTGGTATTTTTCCATTCTACCTATAACGCTGGAAGTTATGTAACACACGTCGGTATTCTTGTTTCGCCGACACAGATGTACCACGCAGGCGACCCGATAGGATATGCAGACCTAAGTAGTAGTTACTGGCAACAGCACTTAATCGGTGCAGGACGAGTAAAACAATAGAAAGTGAGGATTTCATCATGTTTAGAAAGAATAAGAAACAGACAGAAACTATCAAAGAACCCAAAGAAAAAAAGGTGCGTACTTTCAAGGTAGGCACACATAAAAAATCCGTGATTGCATTGTGGGTGGTGCTTATCGCAAGCGTGAGCTTTGGGGCGTATAAGAATTTTACGGCTATCGACCAGCACACGACCCATGAAAAAGAAATCATAGAGCTTCGCTTGCAGGACACCAA
>NZ_JAQESL010000084.1:0-606 GCF_027697525.1 Coprococcus sp. AM97-35
CTAACTTCAGACTAGGTTGATTTCCTATCAAAAGAAAATGTTCCATTATTCTTATATGTAAATTTGATTCAATTATAATCCTTAACATTGTGTTGTCATTCATGTATAACTCCTGTGATCTTTCTATAAACAGAAATATCACATTTTCCTTTCTCTTTTTATTACTAACAAATATATCATTTATATAATTTGTATATTTCTGATCCTTACTACACAGAATGATATAACTATAAAAGTTATTATTATGTTTACACACTGTATGAAATATCCAAATTGTTTGCAACCAAAAAGCAACAGAATTTGTATCAAAGGAACAGCATAAACAAACTTATTGCGTTTTTCTTCAACTAAGCTACTATTATAAATTTTGAGTATTCCAGCATTTAAAGTAATAGGTATGATTAATATAGCAAACTCACATATTTTTTTCACCTCAATTACAGATTGCCCTATATTTTTCACAATCAATATATAACTTATCAAAAAAATAACGCCTACTATTTCAAATATTGATAAAATGGTGGCCTTTATGAAAAAAACTTTAATATCTGATATTGGTATAATTTTCTCTATAATAAAATTGTTTTTCTTTTCTTTTTCCGTTTC
>NZ_JAQESL010000085.1:0-573 GCF_027697525.1 Coprococcus sp. AM97-35
GTCTTTTGGTGTGTCTGTGCATAAAGTTTTTCCTGCTCTGCTTTTTCATACTTAAATTTCCATGCCACGACTTCTGCGTCGGCTCTTTTCCTGCTGTCTGTCTCGCTGGTCAATCGTTCCTCTGTTTGCCTTAATCTTGTCCGCAATGCTTCGATATTCTCGGCTCTGTTTTCGCTGTTCAATTTCTCGTTCAAGGTCAGCGATTCACTGGATTGTCTGGTCTTTCTGATCCAGTTCGTCCTGCATCTGTTCGGTCATCAGCAGAAGTTCTTCCACCTGCCCGACGTTCTCTAAGTTTCTGCATTCGCTCATCAATCTCCCTCGCTTTCTCTATCTGCTGTTTAAGGTCAGCAATTCGCTGTTCTGTTTCTGCAATAAGCTGTTCTCGCTGTTCAGCTTCTGCGTTAATTCCTGCCA
The DNA here is from genome assembly GCF_027697525.1 of Coprococcus sp. AM97-35. Taxonomy (NCBI): domain Bacteria; kingdom Bacillati; phylum Bacillota; class Clostridia; order Lachnospirales; family Lachnospiraceae; genus Coprococcus; species Coprococcus sp. AM97-35. The sequence goes on from NZ_JAQESL010000085.1 coordinate 418, forward strand.
TTGCTGATTCTCGTTTTCCAACTGTTCGATTCTGGTTTTCTGTTGCTCGATCTGTGAGAGCAGTTCTTCTGTATCTGGCAAAAGATTCAGCAGCCCGGATAATTCGCTGTTTAAGTTTTTTAAACTCTGGTTCTGCTCCTGAAAAGACAGGAGCTG
>NZ_JAQESL010000086.1:0-564 GCF_027697525.1 Coprococcus sp. AM97-35
TCATCTGCTGCCACGATCACCGGTTCATCTGCCACAACACCGCTTTCCCCGGCATCCGAAAGGATACCGAGAAGTCGGTCCGATACATCTTTTACATCGGCCGCACGTCCCTGCATGTAAGCATCATCCATAGATGCAAACATCCGGGAGAAGTTATCTCCTGTCGTCGCAACAGCATACTCTGCGTTGACTTCCTGGGTGGTAATAATATTCTTAATCGAATCCACATAATCCAGATCCATCAGCATCATCTGATGTACTTCAAAAATTGCCGCATTGGCTTCTCCTACATCTTCCATTGCCTTGTCATACAACTCACCGAGCTGTGCGATCGCAGTCTCCTGGGCATCCTCAAAACGTGCCACCTCTGCTTCGGTATCCTCTACACGATACCGTCTTACCTGCTTTTCCTGTCTTTTATAGAAAGCAATCTTCCCGATGGCTACGCCACCAAAAACACTTTTACCACTTAGTGTAATCATAATCCTACAGATTCTCCTCTAATACTTTCTGGATTTCCGCGATTGCTTCTTCTTCGTCTTCGCCTTCAGCTGTGATGATAAC
>NZ_JAQESL010000009.1:0-88986 GCF_027697525.1 Coprococcus sp. AM97-35
ACTCTTTTTCTATAATCATATTAGCACGCATCTGTGGAAATGTCAAAAATTTTCTTCTTTCTCAACTATATCTATTTCCATACATTTTTACAACCTATTTCAAGTGTTCCTCAAAAATTAATTCGAGTTCCTTATTCCCTCTCAAGAATTCATACTCTTTCTTATTTTCAATTTCCGAATACAATTCACGAACAAAATTTTTTCCAACTCCCGAAAAGGCTTTTCCCTGTGCAGTATCTTCATACCTGTAATACAAAGGGGATTGTGTCATATTCCAAGGCTTCTGTGATTCACTTAATAATTGCTTAATTAACTGAACACATTTTTCTACATCTTTTCGATATCCAGCAATCAGCAGATATGGCACTGTGTTGCCGTAATTCCATAGTCCAAACAACGATATCATGTGATCTGTAATCTCAGCAATTCTCTCTGCTTTATCATGATTTCCTGTTTCTTCTTCCATTTCAATTAACTTATACAAGTAGCTTTGAATATTGACAACTGCCTGTAGCAGTTTCCCTTCCAGGAATAACGCAGCAGTGTCTGTTCCTTCCTGATGTGCTAATACACTTGTTTTCATAATCGTTGCATCAATTACAGTATCAGGAATTTTTTTCAAAAGGGCATTTGCTTCTTCATATTTCTCCATTTGGACATATTTTGTTGCAAGTATAAAAACGCTTGAATTTCTCACTCTTTCATCCTGACTGTCTGCTGTTCGTTCCAGCCACTCAATAATAGCTGTATTATATTCCATTCGTTCTTCGCCATTAAGATCTGACAAAGTCAAAGATCCGTTCAAAACGGTTGCGATCGTATATATTAATAAGTCGCAATGAGGATACTCCTGTATTTTACGAGATGCCATCTCGAAAGCCTCTGTAAAGCTGTCCAATGAAACTTCCGAAAGTTCATTCACAAATTGTCCAATCTCTTTTTCGGTCAATTCTTCACGAAACGAAAACAATTCATTCATATCAATTTTCAATAATCGTGCCAAAGCTGGAAGTAATGAGATATCCGGATATGTATTTCCCTTTTCCCATTTATTTACCGCAGGAGTAGAAACACCCAGATAATTTGCCACCTGTTCTTGTGTTAATCCCTCAGTTTTTCGATAGTTTTTTATCTGCTCACCAATACGCATTGTTCGCACCTCCTGTCCTTATTTCCATTATAGCGTTCCCAATACATGTTTACAATTGAGCCTTTGTTTACTTATTACTTTCTTTTTTTAACTTTCAATTAATTTTCTCTAATATTTATATCATCAGCAACAAACTGCCCACAAATTTAAGAACGGGCTACTAACCCTCAAACGACAGTGCATTACATTGCATCAGCTAAACCAACCTTGTTATCCTGAATCACCACTCCTTCATCTTCGCTTCATGCCTATTTTTCATAATTTGCAACTGGTATATAATGACAGGGATTAGAAAAATCACAGCAACTATGCCTAAAATAACAGACCGATTTACGGTAGCAAATGCCACGAGCATAAGCATTAATAAAAGCCAGGGATTTCGCAAATTACTGTAATAATTTGCCCTATCTTCATAGGACGTATGAAGTTCAAAAGGTTTTCCATCATTTTCTTTTTCTACAATCAGCAATTCCCTGTTAAATGTTGTAGTGTTTGTTGCAATACGACCGCCAATTTCAGCCCACGGACGCCAGCGAACTTTACCAACAGAATAATTAAGATTGATATTTTTATAGAATACGGAATATCCCATTTCTTCCAAGAAATCATGGTAATCTTCAGCATTAGCTTTTGATTTTTGTCCTATAAACTCCACGCAATATTGAACTTGACCTGGCTTACATTTTTCAAATTCATAGAGTAATTTTCCCGTTCGAATAAGGCGATAACCTTTTTCAGCCATCTTATTCAGCCAGTTTTTCTGTACCGTCAATAGCCCGCCAAAAAAACGATAACACTTTTTGCTCATAATGTACCTCCTACAATTCCGCTTGCAATACCTACAAGTTCACGAAGTCTGATAAGTTCTTTTTCAGCTATCTCCTTTCCTTTTACAGTGATAAGATACTCTTTTTTTCTACCTTCACTATCTCCGAAAAGCTCAATCCATCCCTTTTCCTGCATTGAATTTAATGCACCATATAAAGTGCCTGCTCCCAATGAAAGCCGCCCACCTGTTTTTTCTTCAATGAACTGCATGACAGCATATCCGTGTTTAGGTGAATAGAGTGAAAGCAAAATATAGAATGTCACTTCTGTGAGTGCACCACTTTTCACATTATCCCTCATAGCATCCCCTCATTATTACGGTTACTGTAATAACTATATCAGTAACCGTAATAAAAATCAAGAGATGTGAAATAAATCTTAATAAGCCGGATAGTATTATACTTTTCCTGTTCAGTCCTTTACAACCAATACTTATATATAAAGTATTTCTCTCAACACCATTTCTTCTGCACTGGCTTTTATATTATTCATCAGCCTAACCCACTTCGTCTGGTTCTGTACCTTTAATTCTTCAGTTACACCCTGTTTTTCTGCCATCTGTTCCATAAGCATTTCCACCTGTTCTCTGCTCTCCTGATCAATCTGATTCAGGTGTTCCGTCAGCTTTCCAGTCAACAACAAATATTGATATTTTGCTAATCTGTGTTCCTTCAGAAACTGTTTTCGCAGCATTCCATATTTCCCATATATCGGTTTTTCTTCATTCAATACCAAATCCGGCAAATAATAATCTCCATGCAAAGTATAGCTTAATCCGTTCTTTTCATCATAAATGTGTGTTTCCATAATCTTATCTCTCCATTTCTCTGTTTTTTGATTTAGTTTTCTTACGCTGCTGATTCTCCATCTCGCTTTTTTTCATTCCCCATGCCAATCTTTCATGAATATTTCCCTTCGGCATTTGCTCCATCCGTCGCTTTTCTTCCAGGACTTTCTCGTTTTGAATATCCTGCTGTACTGCTGTATCTACAGTTTCTATTCCAAGAACACGCACAACACGATCATACCTATCAGAAACACCTTGTAATATATCTTTTTCTTCTGACAATTTCTGATTGTCTTTACGTATATCATCCAGTTCTCTCTGAATAGCATTATATTTCTGTTTCACCTTTTGATATTTTTTCTTCCACCCTTCCACCTCTTTCGTGAGTTCTTTAACCTGAGCCGCCATTACAGCAACCTTATTCTTTATTTGAAGAAACAGTGGTTTAATTTTTTTGTCTCGATAGGTTACTGCCCGTTCTAGCGTGCCCGCCTCCGGCAGTAACATTTTAACTGTTCCATATTCTTTGATTTCTTTGCTCACACTATCCATAATCGGTTGTAGCTGTTCTCTGCGATCTTCCAGGCTTTTTAGTTCTTTTTCTGCGCTCCCTGCCTTTTGTTCTGCTTCTTGCTTCGCCTTGATTGCCTGTTCCTTATCGTCTTTTAAATTCTGGATATCTGCTCTGGATTCTGCAATTTGTGCTGTTAATTCTTCTTTTTCAGCAGTTAGATGCTCTTTTTCCTGCTCCAATTCCTGTACTTCCTTTTTCCGTTCTTTTTTCTTGAAGTTATAGACATCCAGATGTTCCTCATGAGTACCTTTCTGTTCCCATTCAATTCCATACTGCCTTGCAATCTCTGCCAGTACTTCTTTTTCATGATTTATCCACTGATTCAGCTCCGTATCATGCTTATTTCCACCTTGAAATCCAAGACCTTTTAATGCCTGTTTCAGCGAAACTCTGGTATCCATTCCTTTTCCTTTCCAGCCCGTCACATAAGGAATAAAGTCAATATGAAGATGTGGAGTAGCCTCATCCTGATGCAAATAGCAACTAAATACCCGAAGTGTCGGATTCCGTTTCTGGAAATCTTTTACATACTCATCCAGTACGTTTACAGCCAGATTTCCTGCTTCTGTTCCAACAGCCATATCTTCTCGGTTTCCAATCTGGAAAATCACTTCATGGAACAACTTTTCCTGTTTTCCCTGCCGGATTTTTTCATAGTAATTTGTAATCTTCCGGTCTTTTCTTTTCCCGGTATTGTATCTCTCCACAGCATCATCAAATAACTCTTTGTAAACTTCTTTCAGATTTTCATTCTGGTAACAAATATTTAATTGTACTCTGTCTGGGTCTACATTCTCTGCGAAAAACTCTCTCCTGTTATGAGCCAGAGAACCTTTCCCAATCATACCGCTAATTGTTCGTTTTATCATAATGTTTCTCACCTCTTTTCTAATCAAGTGCTAGATATGGCACATAATTTTTATTCACGCCAGTAATAGCGATATTAAGAAACTTTCGCCGGATACGGCGGTTTTGTTACTTTTGTCAAAAGTAACGCAAAAGCACTTTCGACAGCCGTACCGTCCATCAAAAGTACCCTTGCGCCCTGCCGGGGGCTATTCCTCCCGTTGGTCGGTTCACTCCTGCGTTACTTGTATGGCTGAATTATCCCGGTATCCTTGCCCGGATATATTCCAGATCACCACAATACGGTGTTCCTACAAGATACCATTCTCTTGCAGGATTCATTTCCATTCTAGTCTGAACCCATTCATCATCAAGCAACACTTCCAGGCATTCTCCACAGTGAAATCCTGTATCAATCCATAGATCTGATGATAATAATCCATATCTTTTGTTATAACTGTTATATCCTAATCTTCCTTCTCGCATTATGCCATTCTCCTTTCATTTAGCCTTTCCGCAGGGACGCCCTGAATCAGGGCTCCCTTTTGAAAATTCTCTTCTCCACCAACAAACTCCCGGCTACATCTTACCAGCTTTCTACTTGTCTGCTATCTACAGGTGCGTGACACGCTCCTGTAATAAAGTAGTCAGAAAGAACCTTTACCATCGAAAGTTCTCCGGTATTCCCCGTCTGTCCAGATATTCCTGCCGGAACTTTTCCCTTTCTTCTTCCGTTGGTGCTGTTTTGGATTTGCTATACACTTCACGATTCACCATTGCATCCAGTTTTTTCTCCAATCCCAACCGGATTATTTCTTCGCCATCGTAGTTATCCATCAAAAAATATTGCAGGAGTTGAAAAAATAACTCGTATGGAATCTGTACATTTTTATTTTGCATCTGTTCTCCTTTCAAGGTGGCAAGATTCCCTCTTCTTAAGAAATGGTAATCTTGCCATCTTCCATTTTTATTCTGGCAGCATCCAATACCATTGCTTTCCACGTTTTACAGAATCAATTTCAAGTTCCCGTTTGGCATTCCATAACGTTTTACTTTTTATTCCTCTGGTTTCGGCTTCTTCTGCAATTTTCTTTTGAGTCATTCCTCCATTTGCCAGTATTTCAAGGAGAAATTCTTTTGCTTTCCGACTTTTCTGCCCTCTGCCGTCTCCATTAAGAAGTTCATCGGCACTGATATCATATTCTCCAATCCATTCAAAGCCATTATTCTTATCCAGTCTGAATGCAATGGACGTTCCTTCCGGTGCAAGAGAACTCTTCGTATGACATACCACTCTTACTTCTGGTTCATCTTTCACTCGCCCGACAATCAGGACACTTCTTGCAGCAGCCTGAAAATCAATGGAGCCAAGTCCTCGATAAGAAGATTTGCCGTTACTGTTTTTGTTCATATGACCGATTAAAATGACTGCACAGTGATATTTTTCTGCCAGCACTGCGACACGCTTCATCAATGGCCTGATCTCATTTGCCCTGTGCATGTCTACCTCTGCTCCCAGGAATCCCTGAATCGGATCAAGAACAACCATTTTGGCTTTTGTCTGCACGATTGCTTCTTCTAATCTGGCATCTGCCATTGTCAGTGGCTGGTCACTGTCATCAATCACCAGCACCCTCGAACAATCTGCACCTGCAGCAAGTAATCTGGGTTTGATAGTATCTCCTAGACCATCTTCCGCTGTCTGATAAATCACATTTACAGGTGACATAGAAGACTGTTCCTGAATATTATCTTTGGCATCTAGATCTTCATTCTCACTACCGACTTCATCACTTCGTTTTTCTTTTGTTGTATCAGTAACAGGAAGAATCGGCTCTCCTCTGGTCAGTTTTGCAATAATCTGAAGTACCATTGTTGTCTTTCCTTCTCCTGGATCTCCCTGTATAATGGTCACTTTTCCATAAGGAATAAACGGATAAAGCAGCCATTCTACCTGTTCCACCTCTACTGAATCCATATTGATCAGTTTCAGTTTTGGTTCTATTCTGCAATTCTTAATTTTGTTTTTTTCATTCATATTCATTCCATCATCTCCTCCTGCCCTTCCGGGCAAGTCTCTGATGAACAGATATTCGGGAATTGTCGTATTTCCCGATTCGTGATATACTGAATCTGCCAAGATGGTATATCAGTTAATCTGATTATCAGAGAACTTGCTCAGATTATTTATCTGGGCTTTTTCTTTTGCCTTTTCAACATTCATCTCTTTCTTCTCCCAATCCGGTAACTGCATTTTCATTATCCAGCAGATTTGCAATCTTCCTCTGCTGATTTGGATAAAGATGTCCATAAGTATTCAATGTGATACGAATATCTTTATGCCCCAATCTGTCCCGGATCAGTAACGGTTCTACACCTTTCTCAATGAGATAAGCCACATGACTGTGTCTGAGATCATGCACTCGGATTTTCTTTACTCCTGCCAGTTCAATCTGCCGTTTCATCTTATGCTGTACCGCTTCCTGAACAACTGGAAACAATCTTTCTGTATCCGGCATTCCGTAGTGACCATCTACAAATTCCTTAATTTCCTCTTTCAAAAATTCTGGAATTTCGATTGTTCGAAAGGACTGTTTTGTTTTTGGTTCTGTGATAATATCCTGCATTCCTGTTCGGTAATAAGTCTTATTGATACTAAGCTGATTCTTTTCAAAATTGATATCAGCTTTTGTAATCGCAAGCAGCTCCCCAATCCTGCACCCAGTCCAGAACAGCATCTCAAATATAAGATAATATCTTGTTCCCGGCTCCATTGTCTGTATAAACTGTTTGTACTCGTCCAGTGTCCAGAAGTTCAAACTTCTCGAATCCGAATTTCCCATTCGTTTCACTTTCTTGCATGGATTAACTGGCAAATCATATATTTTAGCTGCATGTGTAAACAGACTGGTCAACTGATTCTGAATCATTCTCAGATAAGAATCTGAATATCCTTTTTTCTGAATTTCATTCTGCCACTGAATAATCTGTGAAGCCTTGATCTCACTCATCATCTGATTTCCAAAGTATGGAACGATATGCTGTTGCATCATATATCTTTTATTTTTGATTGTCCGATCTTTTAGGTCATTCTGTTTGTCTGAAAAATAAATCTCAATAAAATCGCTCAGTTTCATATCCATACTTCGCTCAGTGCTCAACTTTTTACTTCGTTCAAACCCCAATGCTTCTCGCTTTGTTTCAAATCCACGCTTTCTGCGTTTTTTCTTCTCACCCATAACATTTGTCTCAAACCACTGGGCTGTCCATTTTTTTGTGTCTTTTTCTCTGTAAGCCATATTAATCCTCCTTAATTTCCTGCTATTTCATAGCCATACATCTTTTTTGCCCAAAACGCCTTTGGTATTCTTCCAGCCATCGTAATATATCCCTGTGCAGCCAGTTCCTTATTCATAGCTTTCACCAGTTTATAAGCATAAGATTTTGAGCAGTTTAATTCCTGTGCCACTTCATCAGCACTCATCATATAATTGTAGCTTGCCATACTGCATCCTCCTTTCCTCTCCAGATACAGAATACGGTTACTGTATTTCTATATCTGTACGATTTTCGTAAATTGATAATATCATGTATTTATTTCATTGTCAATATTTCGTAAACATATTTTTACGAATTTCGTATATTATTTTCTCTTTATTTTATTCCAGGTCTGTGCTATGATATTCTATAGATTTATGTTTTTCGTAATTTTGCAATATATGAAAAAGGAGGATTCTATGGGTGACGGTAAAAATTTAAAGAAATATCTTGATGAAAAAGGCACAAATGTCCGTAAAATTGCAAAGGCAACCGGAATCAGTGCCACAACCTTATATTCAATTATTCAAAAAGATTCCAATATTCGATTTGATTTTGCTTTAAGACTTGCAAATGAATTACAAATTGATGTGAATGAGATATGTTCTGCCAGTCCATTTTCTGGCACAATTAAGGAAGAAGAGATTTATCCTACACTTCCAGACGGTTTGAACGGAGCATTAGACGCAAGCCGTGTAAAGACTTATTTAAAAAATTCTATGTACCCGTTGATGTATCTTTTCGGTAAGAACAGTATGCCTGATGTAGATAATCTGCTCACATCGTTCTATCAGCTTGATGATGAAGCCAGACAGGAAGTTGTGGAAACGATCCGTCTGAAACTGCAATATCATCGTGATCCGGAACGTGCTGAACAGATCAAACAGATCAAAGGCTGGTAAAAAAATTACTCCTGTGAATAGCAAATATTCGCAGGAGTTTCTTTTTGGCACCGTTTTGGCACCGCTAGACTGATTTTTCAATTTTAAATTTATCCGTATTTCATCTTTCTGATAAACGTTTCACTGTTTCTAATCTGATAATTTTACAAACAATTCTTTTCTTAGAGTACAGAAAAACCCCAGAAACACAAGGTTTCTGGGGTATCTTACGTTTGGACACAAGTTATCTTGCGATAACAAATCTATATTCAGATTGTATTACTCGATGATTGTAGCAACACGTCCTGATCCAACAGTACGTCCACCTTCACGGATAGCGAAACGAAGTCCCTGTTCCATAGCTACTGGATGGATCAGTTCGATTGTCATTTCTACGTTATCACCAGGCATGCACATTTCTGTTCCTTCTGGAAGTTCGCAAACACCTGTTACGTCTGTTGTACGGAAGTAGAACTGTGGTCTGTAGTTGTTGAAGAATGGAGTATGACGTCCACCTTCATCTTTTGTAAGAACGTATACCTGTGCAGTAAACTTGTGGTGGCAAGTTACTGAACCTGGTTTACAAAGAACCTGTCCTCTTTCGATTTCGTCTCTCTGAACACCACGAAGAAGAGCACCGATGTTGTCACCAGCCTGAGCTTCATCAAGAAGTTTACGGAACATTTCAACACCTGTTACAACTACTTTACGTGTTTCTTCTTTAATACCAACGATTTCTACTTCATCAGATACGTGAAGTACACCACGTTCTACTCTACCAGTAGCAACTGTACCACGTCCTGTGATAGAGAATACGTCTTCTACAGGCATAAGGAATGGTTTGTCTGTATCACGTTCTGGATCCGGAATGTATGAATCAACTGCATCCATAAGTTCCATGATCTTGTCTCCCCATGGTCCGTTCGGATCTTCAAGAGCTTTAAGAGCTGATCCCTGGATGATTGGAGTATCATCTCCTGGGAATTCATACTCGTCAAGGAGTTCACGGATTTCCATTTCTACTAATTCAAGAAGTTCGTCATCGTCAACCATATCACATTTGTTCATGAATACAACGATGTACGGTACACCTACCTGACGAGAAAGCAGGATGTGCTCTCTTGTCTGAGCCATAACACCATCAGTAGCAGCTACAACAAGGATAGCACCATCCATCTGAGCAGCACCTGTAATCATGTTCTTTACGTAGTCAGCATGTCCTGGGCAGTCAACGTGTGCATAGTGACGTTTCTCTGTCTGGTACTCAACGTGAGCTGTAGAAATTGTGATACCACGTTCTCTCTCTTCTGGAGCTTTATCGATATCTTCAAAGTTCTCTGCTGTGTTTCCTGGTACTCTTGCTGCAAGTGTCTTTGTGATAGCAGCTGTAAGAGTTGTTTTACCGTGGTCAACGTGACCGATAGTACCGATATTACAATGCGGTTTTGTTCTTTCAAATTTAGCTTTAGCCATTTTGAATATCCTCCTTAAATATACCACCCAATAGGGCATTTTAGTTTACGATGTTTTAACTCGGCTAATACTGATTATATTTCATAAAGTACAGTTTTTCAAGCCTTTTTCGTATTTTTTATGCGTTTTTGTTAGATAAAATCTTTTCCTGTACAGACTTCGGAACTGGCTCATATTTTTCGAAGAACATTGAGTAGTTTCCACGTCCCTGAGTTCTGGAACGAAGGTCTGTAGAGTATCCGAACATTTCTGAAAGCGGAACATATCCTCTAACGATCTTTCCACCGCCGAGGTCATCCATACCTTCGATACGTCCACGACGAGAGTTGATATCACCGATAACATCTCCCATGTACTCTTCCGGCATAGTAACTTCAACTTTCATGATAGGCTCAAGGAGTACCGGGTCAGATTTCTTCATAGCATCTTTGAAAGCAAGAGAACCTGCAATGTGGAATGCCATTTCTGAAGAATCGACTTCATGGTAAGAACCATCATATACGGTTGCATGAATACCTACTACAGGGAATCCACCAAGGATACCAGCTTTCATGGCTTCTTCAATACCTTCGCCTACAGCCGGAATGTATTCCTTCGGAATTGCACCACCGACAACAGTAGAATCGAATTTATATGTTTCTTCACCATTGACATCCATTGGTTCAAATTTAACTTTACAGTGTCCGTACTGTCCACGTCCACCTGACTGTTTAGCATACTTGCTGTCAACATCAACTGCTTTTGTGAAGGACTCTTTGTATGCAACCTGCGGAGCACCTACGTTAGCTTCTACCTTGAATTCACGAAGAAGTCTGTCTACGATGATTTCAAGATGAAGTTCTCCCATTCCGGCGATGATTGTCTGACCTGTTTCCTGATCAGTATGAGCACGGAATGTCGGGTCTTCTTCTGCAAGTTTTGCAAGAGATTCACCAAGTTTACCCTGAGAAGCTTTTGTCTTAGGCTCGATAGCGAGCTCGATAACTGGTTCTGGGAATTCCATAGATTCAAGGATTACCGGATGCTGTTCATCACAGATTGTATCACCTGTAGTTGTGAACTTGAATCCGATCGCTGCTGCGATATCTCCTGAATATACTTTATCCAATTCCATTCTCTTGTTAGCATGCATCTGAAGGATACGTCCAACACGTTCTTTTTTATTCTTTGTAGCGTTCAATACATAAGAACCTGAATTCATAGTTCCTGAATATACACGGAAGTATGCAAGCTTACCTACGAACGGGTCTGTCATGATCTTGAATGCAAGTGCAGAGAAAGGTTCTTCATCTGAAGAATGTCTTACTACTTCATTACCATCTTCGTCAACACCCTGGATTGGCGGGATGTCTGTCGGAGCCGGCATATATTCAACGATTGCATCCAGAAGTTTCTGAACACCTTTGTTTCTGTAAGCAGATCCACAGCAAACCGGTACTGCTGTACATTCACAAGTAGCTTTTCTAAGAACTGCTTTGAGCTGATCTACTGTCGGGATTTCGTCCTCAAGATACATCATCATAAGTTCGTCATCCAATTCGCAAATCTTTTCGACCAGTTCTGTGTGGTAAAGCTCAGCATCTTCTTTCATGTCATCCGGGATTTCGCATACTGTGATGTCATCACCCTTGTCATCATTGTAGATGTAAGCTTCCATTTCCATAAGGTCGATGATTCCCTTGAAATCATCTTCTTTACCGATTGGTAACTGAAGAACGATAGCGTTCTTACCCAATCTTGTCTTAATCTGTTCTACAGCGTTGTAGAAGTTTGCACCTAAGATGTCCATCTTGTTGATGAAGGCCATTCTTGGTACGTTGTATGTGTCTGCCTGACGCCATACGTTTTCTGACTGAGGCTCAACACCACCCTTAGCACAGAATACACCTACAGCACCATCCAGTACACGAAGTGAACGTTCAACCTCTACAGTGAAGTCAACGTGTCCCGGAGTATCAATGATATTGATACGATGCTCAAGAGCACCTTTTTTCGGTTTTGTATGATCTTCAAGTGTCCAATGACATGTTGTAGCTGCTGAAGTGATCGTGATACCTCTTTCCTGCTCCTGTTCCATCCAGTCCATGGTAGCAGTTCCTTCATGAGTATCACCAATCTTATAGTTAACACCGGTATAGTATAAGATACGCTCTGTAAGAGTGGTCTTACCAGCATCAATATGCGCCATAATACCGATATTTCTGGTTCTCTCTAATGGATATTCTCTTCCAGCCAAGATTTTTTCCTCCTATAATTAGAAACGATAGTGAGCAAATGCTTTGTTTGCTTCTGCCATCTTGTGCATGTCTTCTTTCTTCTTTACAGATGCGCCAGTGTTGTTAGCCGCATCAAGAATTTCATTTGCAAGTCTTTCTTCCATTGTCTTCTCGCCTCTGTTACGAGAGTACAGTGTAAGCCAGCGAAGTGCAAGAGCCTGTCTTCTGTCTGCTCTTACCTCGATCGGTACCTGATAAGTAGCTCCACCGATACGTCTTGCCTTTACTTCAAGTACAGGCATGATGTTGTTCATTGCTTCTTCAAATACTTCGATAGCTGGTTTTTCAGCTTTCTCTGCGACTTTGTCAAATGCTCCGTATACAATTTTCTGAGCTACACCTTTCTTACCGTCAAGCATGATGTTGTTGATAAGCTTTGTAACTACCTTGTTGTTGTATAACGGATCCGCTAATACGTCTCTTTTCTGAGTATGTCCTTTACGTGCCACGGTTCTTCCCTCCTTATACATATTGGCAAAGCTTTGCTTTGCGTGAATAATTCATCGGTACTCACATGTGTCTTTCTATGTGTATCGTTGGCGGGACAATCTCCGATGCCTGCCACGTGGCAGGCGATATCTGAATTAAACCCGCAACCAACTATTCTCATAGTTCTGTTTGTGATACGATTTAGTTTCGTTTTACACTAAAATCAAGTGTTTATTTCTTTGCGTCTTTTGGTCTCTTTGCTCCGTATTTAGAACGAGCCTGACGTCTCTTTGCAACACCTGCTGTATCAAGTGTTCCACGAACGATATGGTATCTTGTACCCGGAAGGTCCTTTACTCTTCCTCCACGGATAAGAACAACGCTATGTTCCTGAAGGTTGTGACCTTCTCCTGGGATGTAGCTTGTTACTTCGATTCCGTTTGAAAGACGTACTCTGGCGATCTTTCTGAGAGCTGAGTTCGGTTTCTTCGGTGTAGCTGTCTTAACTGCTGTACACACACCTCTCTTCTGCGGTGCAGATGTGTCTGTAGCTCTTTTCTTCAAAGAATTGTATCCTTTCTGGAGAGCCGGTGCAGTAGATTTCTTTACAGCTGTCTGACGACCTTTTCTTACTAACTGGTTAAATGTTGGCATCTCTTTCACCTCCTATGAAGTAATAATTGGTTACGATTTTAAACAAGTTCTGTTTAAAATGCGCAGAAAAACAGTGCATCGTTTTTCGCACGCTTGTTTATTGTAGTATATCGCAAAAAAAAAGTCAAGGCATTCTGAAAAATATTTTCCAAATCATACCTTGACTTTTTCTTCATTTTTATTCTGTACTTACGGATCCTTCGATTGTTTCTCCGTCTTTTACTTTTTTGATCAGTTCACTGATCTCAGCCACTGAATTTTCATCCGGATACGTTACATAAAGCTCTTCATCTCCTGAAGAATAGCAGATATCTGTTCCCCCGGTTCCATCCGCTGCCACGGAATAAATATTCCATTTTGCATTGGTTCTGAGCTGAGTCTTGATCAGCGACTGGATCTGGCCGGAAGTAAAGTTCGTATCCACACCATCGCTGACACTGTCTATAATATCACTTGCCCCACGGAGCATTGCCGGTGACATCATCTTTTTAATGATTGCAGTGATAACTGCCTGCTGATGGACTCCTCTTCCGTTGTCCCCGTCTGGCAGTGCCTGACGTTCACGGCAAAAAGCAAGTGCACTAATACCGTCAAAATGATTCATTCCTTCATTTACATGAATCTCTGCACCTGACTCCCATCCTGTATCAAATTCGAGATCTGATTCAACATCCAGTCCACCAAGTGCATCAACCACACTGATCATAGATGTAAAATTAACTCTTCCGAAAAATTCGATATCTGTATCATAAAGTGCTTCCAGCGTCTGCATAGACACATCTACACCATAGATTCCTGCATGTGTCAGTTTGTCGTCCTGTCCTCCGGATACTCCCGGGATTGGTACATAATAATCTCTAGGGGTCGTAATCAGTAATACCTGATGGCTCGTCGGATTGACAACCGCTACGATATTGACATCGCTTCGTCCCTGTTCTGTGATATCACCATTTGTATCAATACCACTCAAATAAACCGCAAATGGCTTTGTAACGCTTTCATCAGATGTATCGCTTTCAATTTCAACAACAATATTGTGCTTATAAATAACCTTTGTATCCTTTGTAAAGGTTGAATACTGTTCCTTGATAATATTACTGTAAGCTGAGTTGTAGATAATCGCATCTACTTCTCCGTCATATAATGCCTGTGCTTCTTCTCCCAGATTACTGTATTCCTGAAGAGTAATGTTCTGTCCCAGTTCCTTTTCAATCTGTTTGACTGCCGACTTCGTCTGGTCTCCACCAGTCGCATACTGAACACCAAATGTATATCCGGCTGCTGCTGATAAAGTATCTGCATTATCATCCGCCTTTACCGCAACTACCATGGAACTTGTTTTCTTATTGCTTCCGGTAATCTTCTGGAATGCATTATTTACTTTTCCTATATAGAAAGAACCCACTCCCAGAATGATGCAGATCAGTATACAGAATATCTTTCCGCCAATTCCTTTTCCTTTTGCCGCTATCTGTGTCAGCAAGGTAATTCCAAGCAGGATCAGCAGTACTCCGATCAGTACCAGGAAATAAGTAGAAGTAAGTACATTGAACAGCATCACATTCACTGCAAGTACTACAGACAGGATAAACTGGATAATTGCAAGTATAATTCCAATCGTTCTGCTTACCCGATTTTTCTTTCTTCCTCTGCGCCGTTTATTTTTACGGTTCTTATTATTCTCCGGGTCAGACATCTTTCTTATATTCTGATAGTCTTCTTCCGGTCTTCTTTTCTTCTTATCATTCGAAGATGATTTCTTTTTTGGTCGTTCTCTGTAGTAATCTTCCTCATCATCATAATATCGGGCAGATCTTCGGTCTTCTTCATAAGCATACCGGTTCTTCCCCTTAGCCCGTCTGCTTACTTCTCTGCTGTTATTGATACTTCGCATATTTCTATTAGAAGTTCCATCAGGCGATCTTCTCCTTGCTGATTTTCTCTGTTCCATATACACTCACTTTCATTTGTTACATAACTATTACACGATATGACACTTTAATTACAATTACATCTCTATATAATATCGTTTTTACCTTATATTGTCAATATTTTCGTGTCAATCCGTATTTTGTGATTCTGCACAATTTTTCTGGAAATTTTTTAATCTGCCAAGGCATATAGTGTTTTTTCACAGAAAGTTCCATCGGAATTTCTCATAAAACAAAAAGAAAACGAAGAACTCTTCTTAAGTCCTTCGCCTTCTTTATTATATTACTACTTTTTATTTATCTTCTACAAGATGGCATGCCACCTTATGTCCAGGAGCAATCTCTTTCATCTGCGGCATTTCCTTAAAGCAGCGTTCTGTCGCATGCTGACATCTCTCAGCGAAACGACAGCAGTTCTTCGGATTGATCGGGCTTGGGATCTCACCCTTGATCGGAATACGCTGGTTCGCTTTTGCTTTATTCGGATCTGCTTCCGGGATTGCAGAAAGCAGTGCCTGTGTATATGGATGCATCGGATGAGCATAAAGTTCATCTGTCTCAGCAGTCTCGACCATTGTTCCGAGGTACATAACAACTACACGGTCAGAAATATATTTTACGACACTAAGGTCATGCGCGATAAACAGGTAAGTCAGTCCTCTTTCTTCCTGCAGTTCTTTCAGCATATTGATAACCTGTGCCTGGATAGACACATCAAGAGCTGAAATCGGCTCATCACAGATGATGAATTCCGGATCAACAGAAAGAGCACGTGCGATACCGATACGCTGTCTCTGTCCACCTGAGAATTCGTGTGGGAAACGTGACATATGATCTTTATTAAGACCAACTGTAGCAAGCAGCTGCTCTACTTTTGCATCTGCATCCTTTGTTGACATTCCATGCTGTTTCAGACCTTCTCCAACGATATCCTTAACAGTCATACGTGGATTCAGTGATGAATACGGGTTCTGAAAAATCATCTGTACCTTCTTACAGAATTCTTTCTGCTCTGCATGATTGTATTTGAAAATATCTTTTCCATCATAATATACATTTCCTGAAGTCGGATTGTATAACTTGATCATGGTACGTCCTGTTGTAGACTTACCACAGCCGGACTCACCTACCAGGCTGACTGTCTCACCTTTATAAATATCAAATGTAAGATCATCAACCGCTTTTAAGGTTTCTTTACGGCTGATTTCAAAATATTTACATAAGTTTTTCACCTGTACGAGAGGCTGTTTTTTTTCTGTATTTTCCATTTTACACCTCTCCTTTCTCAGTTACTTTTCTTCTCATGTCTGTATCCGGTGCATATTCATGCTGCAGCCAGCAACAGGTTTCATGTTCTTTTGAAAGCTCATAAGTCTGTGGCGGCATATCTTTACAGATTTCCATGCAGTATTCACATCTTGCTGCGAACGGACATCCTTTCGGAGGTGCAAACAGATCCGGAGGTGTTCCTTCGATTGGCTGCAATTTGTGGCCTTTTGCTGTATCCAGTTTGGCAATTGAATGCATAAGTCCTTTTGTATAAGGATGTGCTGTATCATAGAAAATCTCATCTACAGATCCACGTTCTACGATCTTTCCTCCATACATAACCAGTACACGATCGCAAAGCTTTGCGATAACACCAAGGTCATGTGTGATCAAGATAATAGATGTCCCAAGTGTTTTCTGAAGATTTTTCAGTACATCAAGAATCTGCGCTTCAATTGTAACATCCAAAGAAGTAGTCGGCTCATCGGCAATAACGATGCTCGGGCTTCCCACCAGAGCGATCGCGATCATAACACGCTGTTTCATACCACCTGAAAGTTCATGTGGATACTGTTTGTAACGGCGTTCTCCATCAGAGATACCTACCATTTTAAGGATTTCAAGTGCTTTTGCTTTTTTCTCAGCTGCACTCATACCTTTTCTTCCGACGAATACTTCTTCAATCTGTTTTCCGATACGCATTGTCGGGTTCAATGAGGTCATAGGATCCTGAAAAATATAACTGATCTCTTTTCCACGGAACTGACGAAGTTCTTTTTTGTTCATTTTCAGAACATCTTTTCCTTTATAAAGAATCTCTCCGCCTTCAAAGAATCCAGGCGGTTCCGGATTCAGTCTCATCAGACACTGAGAGGTAACACTCTTTCCACATCCGGATTCTCCAACTATACCAAGAATTTCTCCCGGACGGACTTCAAAGCTGACATCACGAACAGCTTTTACAACTCCACCGTATGTACGGAAAGAGAATTGCAGATTTTTTACTTCCAATAAATTTTCCATCTTCTATACTCCTTCCTACTCGGTTCCTCTAAGTTTCGGGTCAAATGCATCACGAAGCCCATCACCAAGAAGATTCAGCGCAAGCATTGTTGTACAAATCAGGAATGCCGGTACAAATACCTGGTACGGATGAATTCTCAGCTGTGCGATTCCGTCTTTTGCAAGTACACCCCAGCTGCAGTTCGGTGGTTTGATACCCAGACCGATATAGCTCAGGAATGCCTCCTGGAAAATAGCTCCCGGAATAGCCATTGTCAGGTTTGTAATGATAAGTCCCATGATATTCGGTAAAATATGTTTTACAATAATTACGATATCCGGCACACCAAGGATCTTGGCTGCAGATACGAAATCAGATTCTCTCAGTTTTAATACTTCACCACGAACGAAACGACATCCACCGATCCATCCGACGCAACACATAGCAAGAATCAAACAGTGTACACCGTTACCAACAACTACCATAAGAAGAATGGTAACGATCAAACTTGGGATTCCGTATAATACGTCAACAACACGCTGGATAACCATATCGATCTTGCCACCGTAGAATCCTGAGATACCACCCATGATAGATCCAACGATTGCATTGATGATGCTGGCTGCAAAACCAATTGTCAGAGATACTCTCGCACCAGACCATGCACGAACCCAGAGATCACGTCCAAGAGAGTCTGTTCCAAACCAATGTGCTTTTGAAAAGCTCTGGTTCATCTCTGCCACACTCTGTGTTGCAATGTCATATTTGCTGAACATTGGAACAAAGATCGCCATAAGTACATAAAGTCCAATCAGGCACAATGAGAAGAATGCAATCTTATTCTTGCGGATTCGTCTCCATGCATCCTGCCAGTAACCAATATTCGGACGGGAAATAGACTCCATTGTCTTTGTATTTTTTCCTACAACTTTAAACTGTTCTTTTGTAATTTCTGCCATTTCTCGTCACCTACCTTTTTTTACCACTCAGACGGATTCTCGGATCTACAATACCGTATAAGATATCTACAATCAGGATTGACACGATCAGGAATGCTCCGTAGAAGATCGTCATACCAAGAACCAGTGTATAATCTGCCATGTTAATACTGTCTACATAATGTTTTCCCATTCCAGGGATTGCGAAAAGGGCTTCGATTACGAATGTTCCTGTTAATACAGATGCAACTGTCGGTCCCATAATGGTAATGATCGGTGTGATCGCATTACGGATCTGATGTTTAAATGTAATTCGGAAATCCGATAAACCTTTCGCACGTGCTGTCTTTGTATAATCTGAAGATACAACTTCCAGCATACTGGAACGCATCAGACGGGAAATGGATGCCAGTGTATAGAATCCAACCGCGATTGACGGTAAAATTGTGTGCTTAAAGCTTGTGTACTGCGCAACCGGAAGAATCTGCCATTTGATTCCGAAGAAATACTGAAGTACAGATCCCATGATGAAGTCAGGAATCGATGTACCAATGATCGCAATCAAAATACAGACGAAGTCCAGTTTCTTTCCTCGATTCAGTGCTGCTACAATTCCAAGGATCAGTCCGAAGAACAGTGCAAAGCACAGTGAACGGATTCCCAGGTCTGCTGAGTATGGGAATGAGTCAGCAATAATACGGTTAACTGTCTGACTTTCATACTTCATAGAATACCCCAGATCACCATGAAGCACATTCTTCATATAAGTTATATACTGCTCTGCAAGCGGTTTATCCAAACCATAGTAAGCTTCCAGATTCGCTTTGATCTCCGGTGTCATCTTGTCACTTGAGAACGGATCTCCCGGCATCAGACGAACCAGGACGAATACAACACTTGTAAGTACCAAAAGTGTTACGATGGCTAATGCAACTCGTTTAGCTATATATTTTGCCATTCTTTTATCTCCCTTCATTTTTCTTTATTTGATAGCTTTGATTATTTCACATACTTCCTATTGGCTGATACATACCAAATCTACCCCTCGAAATAATCAAAACCCTCAAATAAGCAGCCGGTGCGGACCAGTAAGTCCGCGCCGACCGCAAGGTATGTTACCATCCAACTGTATTATTCGCTGATGTCTGCATATACCAAATCGAAGTCATATCCGACAAAGTATACATTGAAGTTAGAAATCT
The DNA here is from genome assembly GCF_027697525.1 of Coprococcus sp. AM97-35. NCBI lineage: Bacteria > Bacillati > Bacillota > Clostridia > Lachnospirales > Lachnospiraceae > Coprococcus > Coprococcus sp. AM97-35. The sequence continues at coordinate 19,560 of NZ_JAQESL010000009.1, forward strand.
TCGGATTGATCAGATACTGGTCTCTACGTAACTGAAGCGGTACAAGAGCGGAATCTTCTCCAAGGAAGATCTGTTCTGCCTGGAACAGCATATCCTGTCTTGTCTTAGCATCTGTCTCTGTCTGAGAATCTTTAAGAAGCTTGTCGTATTCAGCGTTCGCATATCCAGAGTGGTTATACTGACCATCGCTGATCCACAGTTCCAGATAAGAGTATGCGTCAGAGTAGTCCGGAACCCATCCTGTTACTACCATATCGTAATCTTTTTCAGTTTCCATCTGAAGTCTCTGTTTGTAAGTTACCTGGTTGATTTCTACTGTAATACCAAGGTTCTTCTGATACTGTTCCTGAAGAACTTCAGCCTGCTTCTTAGCACCATCTGTATCAGTTGTAAGAAGAGTAATCTTGATGTCTGCCGGATTAGAAACGCCCATTTCTTTCATTGCTGCATCCAGATATTCTTTTGCTTTATCATTATCATTTTCTGCCGGGAATGGTGTATATGGATAAGCTTCTCCGTATGTCTGGTCATCTGCCGCCTGCACGTTTGGAAGTACAAGTCTCTGTGCAACGTCATATACGTCATTGTTAACCAGCTTGTTGTATTCTGTTCTGTTGATTGCATAGTTCAAAGCAAATCTCAGGTTCTTGTTAGCAAGCGGTCTGTCTTCTGACATGTTGAGCATGATGTAATCATCTGCACCTGTATAGTAGAATTCAGTATTTTCTGTATACTGATCTGTCATTTCAGTAGGTACAACTGTGATATCAACTTCGCCCTGTTCCCACATAGCAACCGCTGTCTTAGCATCTGCAACTGTCTTTACGCAGATTTCATCAAGCTTGATGCTGTCTGCATCCCAGTAATTTTCATTCTTAGAAAGGATCATTTCATCGCCATGTTTCCACTCTGTCATCTTGAACGGTCCGTTATAAACAGATTTTTCCGGATCAGCTGCATATTCTTTTCCGTATTTTTCTACATAATCTTTTCTTGTAGGACCGAATGTTGCCATAGCAGCCATACTAAGGAAGTATGTAGCCGGATGTGCAAGTTCGATAACAACTGTCTTGTCATCTGGTGCAGATACGCCAAGTTCATCGACAGGCACAGAACCTCTATTTACTTCTGCACCGTTTTTGAGGATATATCCGATGAATGCGTAATCGCTTGCCATTTCTGGATCCATAAGTCTCTGGATACCATAAACATAATCGCCTGCTTTTACATCTTCTCCGTCAGACCATTTCAGTCCATCACGAAGGTGGAATGTGTAAGTAAGTCCGTCATCTGAAACATCCCAGCTTTCAGCTGCATCTGGTTTGATTTCGCCTTCCACGTTACGTGTCAGCATCGCATAGGTGCAGATTTCTGCTGTTGCACATGAGATAGAGTTACTGTTCTGTGGATCCATAGAAGGAAGGTCTTCACGAAGTGTGTAAGTAATTCTCTTCTTTCCTGATGAAGCACTGCTGTCATCTTTCTTGGAATCTTTGGATCCCGGTGTACCACAGCCAGCAAACATTGTTACTGTCATTGCTGTAGCAAGTAAAGCTGCTAATAATTTCTTTTTCATAAATGTTGTCCTCCTTTTTCATTTATAATTCTATTAGCTCATGTGTAGCACTGATCAGGTTCTCATATCCGTCTTTTGTGATGATGCCCTGATCTTCGATTCGGACACCACCCCAGCCCGGAATATAAATTCCTGGTTCTACTGTCATTACACTGTTCTCCTGTAAGATATTCTCACAGTTCAGCCCGATAAACGGGAGTTCATGGACGAACAGCCCCACTCCATGACCAATACCTGTATAATTATACTTCAGATATTCAGTATCTTTGATTGCTTCCATGGAAGCTTCATAACAGGAGGTTCCTGTTACTCCTGGTTTTACGGATGCTTCTGTATCTTCTGTCATGCGACGGCACAGATCATAAACTTCTTTCTGTTTTGCATCTGCTTTGCCGACAACAACTGTTCTTGTCATATCGGAAAGATAACCTTTGTACTGACATCCAAAATCCATTAAAACAAAATCACCATATTCTATCGGTTTTTGGTCCGGAATACCATGGAGCAGTGAAGTCTTTGCTCCTGAAATAACAATTCCGCCATAAGGCTTTGTATCTGCGCCTTCCATTACCATGTAATGGGAAAGTCTGGATGCAATTTCCTTTTCTGTGATACCAACTCGGATATCCTTCAGAATTTTTTCAAAAGCTCTGCATGCAATATCACAGGAAATCGTAAGATTTTTAATTTCCTCTGGTGTTTTGATGGCGCGTAATCCTTCAATCGCATTCAGGGTTGGCACCATCTCTGCACTAATCTCAGCCTGCATTGCATTCCATTTTTCAAAGGTCAGATAATCCTGTTCAAATCCGATTGCCTTTACTCCGTCTTTTTCTGCGTATCCGGCAACAGCTTTCCCCATATTTCCGCCGAACCCGATTCTCCAGTTTACAATTTCATACTCCGGGCATTCATAGGATGCCTGCTCTGTATATCTGGCATCTGTAATAAAATATTGATTAGCCTTTGTAATGAAAAGGAATGAATCCTCTCCGGTATATCCACTGATGCAGCGTACGTTCGCCGGCTTTGCAACATAAAATCCATCCAGATTTTCCTTTTCCATGTACTCTCTTAATTTTGTTAATCGCTCCATTTTTTCTCCTCTCATGAACTATTGTTTTTGTGTCAAGGACTTTTCTTTTGTGAGTCCGTCCCTCTGCGACAATGTAATACTTTACTAGACCGCAGTCTAGTGGTGTAAACAAAAGAACGCCATGATTTGCATCATGACGTCCTTGTCTTCTTTCAAAGGTCATAGTTTCACGCTATGACGTCTATGTTTAATTATTAGATTGTCCGTATTGTATGTATAAAAATCTAATCTTTATACACTTTAGTAAATAACACTGTCTTCAGAGCTGCGTGAATTTCGAAGAAACCCTGTTTTAACAGTTCAATTTTGTAAATTCACTTAAATGAATATTTATTCATATGTGTAACTTTTTTTCTTATTATAGAACCATACTCTAAGATTGTCAAGAGGAATGCTATTTATTTCATTTATTTCACAATTTAATTTTCACCTTTTATTTTCATTTCTTCCAAACAGTCTTGGTACATCCCGGTGATATACCCATATACTCACACAAGGTTCTTTTCCAGGATTGGAAATACTATGACGCTCTCTGCTCTTTATATATATACTGTCTCCCGGATGTAAACTGCAAATTTTTCCTTCCATCTCTACATTCAGAGTTCCTTTTATCACCATACACATTTCCGAAAAGACATGACGATATTCTTCTTTTTTCGCAGATTCTCCCGGTTCAATCGTAATATATTCAAAAATCGATTCTCCCTGACCAAAGTCTGCAACCTCAACTGTCATATTTTCTTCCGGATAAAGATGCTTACTCATTTCTTCTCTGTGTATAATCGTCTTTCCCGGCATTTCCCCTTCCAGTGCATACTGGATATCAATATCCAGTGCTTCACAAATTCGCGCAAGGCTGTCCACATTCGGAGATGTCTTATTCTGTTCCAGCATACTCAGATAGCCCGCTGAAAGCCCTGTATATTCTCCCAAAACCCGGATTGTCATCATTTTCTTTTTTCTGCATTCTCTGATCCGTTCACCAATATGAGCTAAATCCAGCATATCACACCTCCTGATTTTCGACTGATTATTTATATGCTACTGTATTTTTTCATATTTTGCAACCCTTTATTTTTGTAAAGTGTTAAAGAATTGGAAATAATTTTTAAATATTTTTGTTTTTCATGTCTTTAAAGCAAGAAAAGCAGACACGCCATTCAACGTATCTGCCTCTCTTAGCATATAAAGCCTATTCTTCAACTGTAACTGTTTCGTCAGCATTTTCTTCGCTTTCAACAGTTTCTGCTGTCTCTGCCGGTGCTTCAGACTCAGTATCATCATCCATATCAAAATCATCAAAACTGATTTCGTCGTCCATATCCATACCAAGGCCTGTATCAAGCTTAACATCACGGTATTTTCTCATACCTGTTCCTGCCGGAATCAGTTTACCGATAATGACGTTCTCTTTCAGACCGATCAGGTGGTCAACCTTGCCTTTGATAGCAGCCTCAGTCAGAACCTTGGTTGTCTCCTGGAAGGATGCAGCTGACAGGAAGGAATCTGTTGCCAGGGATGCCTTAGTAATACCAAGCATGATCTGTTCTCCTGTTGCAGGCTCTTTACCTTCTGCTACCATCTGTTCATTTACATCGTTGAACTCAAGGACATCTACCATTGTTCCCGGAAGGAATTCAGTATCTCCTCTTTCTTCGATGCGAATCTTCTTCAGCATCTGACGAACGATAACTTCGATATGCTTATCGTTGATTTCTACACCCTGCAGACGGTATACTCTCTGTACTTCCTGAAGCATGTAGTCCTGTGCAGCACGAAGACCTTTGATCTTAAGAAGGTCATGCGGGTTCACGCTACCTTCTGTAAGCTCGTCACCGGCTTCCAGAACAGCTCCATCCTGTACTTTAATACGTGATCCATAAGGAATCAGATAAGTCTTTGTCTCACCTGTCTGCTGATTGGTAACAATGATTTCACGCTTCTTCTTTGTATCGTTCAGGTTTGCAACACCTGCGATTTCTGTGATGATAGCAAGACCTTTCGGCTTTCTTGCTTCAAAAAGTTCTTCGACACGAGGAAGACCCTGTGTGATATCTCCACCGGCTACACCACCACTATGGAAAGTACGCATGGTCAGCTGTGTACCAGGTTCACCGATTGACTGAGCTGCAATAATACCGACAGCTTCACCAACCTGTACAGGTTCACCTGTTGCCATATTGGCACCATAACATTTCGCACAGATACCAATGTGTGATTTACAGGTCAGGATTGTACGGACTTTCACTTTCTTAAGTGGTGAATTTCCATTTTCATCCACACCGTATTTCATGATCTTTTCTGCACGTTTTGGTGTGATCATGTGGTTTGCTTTTACAAGCACATTGCCATCTTTGTCACAAATTGTATAGCATGAATATCTTCCTGTAATACGTTCCTGAAGACTTTCGATTTCTTCATTTCCATCCATGAATGCATGCAGATACATTCCCGGAATTTCAGCATCTTTGCTTACACAGTCAACCTCACGGATGATCAGATCCTGTGATACGTCAACAAGACGTCTTGTCAGGTATCCTGAATCGGCTGTACGAAGGGCAGTATCTGACATACCTTTTCGAGCTCCATGCGCAGACATGAAGTATTCCAGTACGTCCAGACCTTCACGGAAGTTTGACTTGATAGGCAGCTCGATCGTATGACCGGTTGTATCAGCCATAAGTCCACGCATACCTGCAAGCTGTTTGATCTGTTTATCAGATCCACGGGCTCCGGAATCCGCCATCATGAAGATGTTGTTGTATTTATCAAGTCCTGTAAGAAGGGCTTCTGTAAGCTCATCATCTGTTTCTTTCCAGGTCTCTACAACTTCTTTGTAACGCTCTTCTTCTGTAATAAGACCACGCTTAAAGTTACGTGTGATCTTATCAACCGTTGCCTGTGCTCTTGCGATCAATTCCGGTTTCTGTGGCGGTACAGTCATATCTGAAATAGATACAGTCATAGCTGCTCTTGTAGAGAGCTTGTATCCCATTGATTTTACATGGTCAAGTACTTCAGCTGTAGCTGACGCACCATGTGTGTTAATAACTTTTTCAAGAATCTGTTTCAGCTGTTTCTTTCCTACATGGAAATCCACTTCAAGAACCAGTTCATTTCCTTCTTTTTCACGATCAACAAAACCAAGATCCTGCGGAATAATTTCGTTGAAAATGAAACGTCCAAGTGTAGACTCTACTGTACCGGTCTTCTTTGTTCCATCCGGCATCGTCTTTGTCACACGTACTTTGATTCTTGAGTGAAGAGTTACAACTCCGTTTTCATAAGCAAGAATTGCTTCATTCACACTCTTGAATACTTTTCCTTCTCCCTTGGCTCCCGGTCTTTCCTGTGTCAGATAGTAGATACCAAGAACCATATCCTGTGAAGGAACAGCTACCGGACCACCATCAGACGGTTTCAGAAGGTTGTTTGGTGAAAGCAGAAGGAAACGGCACTCAGCCTGAGCTTCTACAGAAAGCGGAAGATGAACCGCCATCTGGTCACCATCGAAATCGGCATTGAATGCGGTACATACCAGTGGATGAAGCTTAATTGCTTTACCTTCTACCAGAATCGGTTCAAATGCCTGGATACCAAGACGGTGAAGTGTAGGAGCACGGTTCAGCATAACCGGATGCTCTTTGATTACATCTTCAAGCACATCCCATACTTCCGGCTGAAGACGCTCTACCATTTTCTTAGCATTCTTAATATTGTGAGCAGCTCCGCTCTCAACAAGTTCTTTCATAACAAACGGCTTGAACAGCTCGATTGCCATTTCTTTCGGAAGACCGCACTGATAGATTTTCAGTTCCGGTCCTACAACGATAACGGAACGTCCTGAGTAGTCAACACGTTTTCCGAGCAGGTTCTGACGGAAACGTCCTGATTTACCTTTCAGCATATCAGAAAGGGATTTCAGTGCTCTGTTTCCAGGACCTGTTACCGGACGTCCACGACGTCCATTGTCGATCAGAGCATCTACAGCTTCCTGCAGCATTCTCTTTTCGTTTCTAACGATAATGTCCGGAGCTCCCAGTTCAAGGAGTCTTCTCAGACGGTTATTTCTGTTGATAATTCTTCTGTACAGATCATTCAGGTCAGATGTTGCAAAACGTCCACCATCCAGCTGTACCATCGGACGCAGATCCGGCGGAATTACCGGGATTGCAGTCATGATCATCCATTCCGGTTTATTTCCTGATTCGCGGAAAGCTTCTACTACTTCAAGTCTCTTAACGATTCTTGCTCTCTTCTGTCCGGTAGCACCCTCAAGTCCTGCCTGCAGTTCAGCATAATCTTTTTCAAGATCAATCGCTTCAAGAAGTTCTTTGATCGCTTCTGCTCCCATTCCTACGCGGAAGCCATTGCCCCAGTTTTCTCTTGCTTCCTGGTATTCAGCTTCTGAAAGAACCTGCTTGTAAGAGAGATCTGTCTCTCCCTTATCAAGTACGATATAAGAAGCGAAATACAGTACTTTTTCCAAAGTTCTCGGTGAAAGATCCAGGATCAGTCCCATACGGCTCGGAATACCTTTGAAATACCAGATATGAGAAACCGGTGCCGCAAGTGCGATGTGACCCATACGTTCACGTCGCACAGTTGCCTTTGTTACTTCTACACCACAGCGATCGCATACAACACCTTTATAACGGATCTTTTTGTATTTACCACAGTGGCATTCCCAGTCTTTGCTAGGTCCAAAGATTTTCTCACAGAACAGACCGTCTCTTTCCGGCTTCAGTGTTCTGTAGTTGATTGTCTCCGGTTTTGTAACTTCACCTCTTGACCATTCCAGAATCTTTTCCGGAGATGCCAGACCTATTTTAATCGCATCAAATGAAATCGGTTGATACGTTGGTTCTTTTTTTGTTTCTGTCATTCTCGGCATCCTCCTATTCTAAATCCATGTCGTCATCAAAATCATCGTTCATATCGCCATCAAAATCGTCGAAGCTGTCATCTTCCTCCGGCTCATCATTTACATCAACCAGTTCTCCTTCTGAGAATTCCTGCTTGCTGTATCCGTGTTTACCATAATCTTCATCGTTATTGTAGCGTCTGTCTCCTTCAATAATGTGATTCAGGTTTGTATCACCGTAATCTACACTTTCCATGATCTGAACTTCTTCATTGTTCTCATCCAGGACACGTACATCCAGACCGAGTGACTGAAGTTCTTTAAGAAGTACCTTGAAGGATTCCGGAATTCCCGGTTCAGGAATATTTTCACCTTTGATGATTGCTTCGTATGTCTTCACACGGCCAACCACATCATCGGATTTAACTGTCAGGATTTCCTGCAGAGTATAAGATGCACCGTAAGCTTCTAGTGCCCAAACCTCCATCTCTCCGAAACGCTGTCCACCGAACTGTGCTTTACCACCAAGTGGCTGCTGTGTTACCAGTGAGTAAGGACCGGTTGAACGTGCATGGATCTTATCATCAACCAGGTGATGCAGTTTCAGATAATGCATGTGTCCGATTGTTACCGGGCTGTCGAAATATTCTCCGGTACGACCGTCTCTCAGTCTTACTTTACCGTCTCTTGAAAGCGGAACGCCTTTCCACAGTGCTCTGTGGTCTCTGTTCTCATACAGATAATCCATAACTTCCGGAAGAAGTTCTTCTTTATGTCTTGCTTCAAATTCTTCCCAGGACAGGTTAACATAATCGTTCGCCAGATCCAGGGTATCCATAATATCAACCTCGTTTGCACCATCGAATACTGGTGTTGCAATGTTGAATCCAAGTGCTTTGGCAGCCAGAGAAAGGTGGATCTCCAGTACCTGTCCGATATTCATACGTGACGGTACACCCAGTGGGTTCAGCACGATGTCAAGCGGACGTCCGTTCGGAAGGAACGGCATATCTTCTACAGGAAGTACACGGGAAACAACACCCTTGTTACCATGACGTCCGGCCATCTTATCACCTACAGAGATCTTTCTCTTCTGTGCGATGTAGATACGGACTGCCTGATTAACTCCCGGTGAAAGTTCATCCCCATTTTCTCTTGTAAATACTTTTGCATCTACAACGATACCGTATTCACCATGAGGTACTTTCAGAGAAGTATCTCTTACTTCACGAGCTTTTTCTCCAAAAATTGCACGAAGAAGTCTTTCCTCTGCTGTCAGTTCTGTCTCTCCCTTCGGAGTAACTTTGCCGACAAGAATATCTCCTGCACGAACCTCAGCACCGATACGGATAATACCTCTCTCATCCAGATCTTTCAGTGCATCATCTCCTACGCCAGGAATATCGCGTGTGATTTCTTCTGGTCCGAGCTTTGTATCACGGGCTTCTGCTTCATATTCTTCGATATGAACAGATGTATAAACATCATTCTGTACAAGACGTTCACTAAGAAGTACAGCATCCTCGTAGTTGTAACCTTCCCAGGTCATAAATCCGATCAACGGGTTCTTACCAAGAGCCATCTCACCATTGGAGGTAGAAGGTCCGTCTGCGATTACCTGTCCCTTTTCAACTCTTTCACCTTTAACAACGATCGGTCTCTGGTTATAGCAGTTGCTCTGGTTGCTTCGCAGGAATTTAGTCAGCTTATAAGTCTTTTTTGTCTTGTCATCCTGTTTAATTGTGATTTCAGTAGATGTTGATCTTTCAACAATACCACCTTCTTCTGCAACGACACATACACCTGAGTCGACAGCAGATTTTACTTCCATACCTGTTCCGACTACCGGAGCTTCTGTAGTAAGAAGCGGTACGGCCTGACGCTGCATGTTGGACCCCATCAGCGCACGGTTCGCATCATCGTTCTGCAGGAACGGAATCAGTGCTGTAGCAACAGAGAACACCATCTTCGGAGATACGTCCATGTAATCAAACATTCTTTTCTCGTATTCCTGAGTCTCATCACGGTAACGACCAGATACATTCTTATGAATGAAATGTCCTTCCTCATCCAGAGGCTCATTCGCCTGTGCTACATGATAATTATCTTCTTCATCCGCAGTCATATACACTACCTCTTCGGTTACAACCGGATTCTGCGGATCTGTTTTGTCAATCTTACGGTACGGTGCTTCTATAAATCCGTACTCATTGATTCTTGCATAACATGCGAGAGAGTTGATCAGACCGATGTTCGGTCCTTCAGGTGTCTCGATCGGACACATTCTTCCGTAATGTGAGTAGTGAACGTCACGAACCTCGAATCCGGCACGGTCACGGGAAAGTCCACCTGGACCAAGTGCGGAAAGACGTCTCTTGTGAGTCAGCTCACCAAGCGGGTTATTCTGATCCATGAACTGTGACAGCTGTGATGATCCGAAGAACTCTTTAACAGCAGCAGTTACAGGCTTGATATTGATCAGTGACTGCGGAGAAATGCCCTCCAGATCCTGTGTTGTCATTCTTTCACGGACAACTCTTTCCAGTCTTGAAAGACCGATTCTGTACTGATTCTGGAGAAGTTCTCCAACCGCACGGATACGTCTGTTACCCAAGTGGTCAATATCATCATCTTTACCGATTCCATATTCAAGATGCATATTGTAATTGATAGACGCCATAATGTCTTCTTTTGTAATATGCTTCGGAATCAGTTCATGAATATTCTTATGAATTGCTTCTTTCAGCTCATCGATATCTCCGGCTGTCTCTTCCAGGAGTTCAGCAAGTACCGGATAGTATACCAGTTCAGTTACGCCAACTTCTTCCGGATCGATTCCACATACAGCTTTGAGATCTACCATCATATTAGAAAGTACTTTGATATTACGGTCACTTTCTTCTCTTGCGATCCACACATATGGAACAGCTGCATTCTGGATGGCATCTGCAAGTTCTCTGTCAACGACAGCTCCTGCTTCTGCAATTACTTCACCTGTCATCGGGCTTACTACGTCTTCAGCCAGCGTATGTCCTGTGATACGGTTCTTGAGCATAAGCTTCTTATTAAATTTATAACGTCCAACCTTTGCAAGGTCATAACGTCTCGGGTCAAAGAACATGCTGGTGATCAGACTTTCTGCACTGTCTACAGCAAGCGGTTCACCCGGACGGATCTTCTTATATAATTCGAGAAGACCTTCCTGATAGTTCTCTGAAGTATCCTTTGTGAAACTTGCGAGAATCTTTGGCTCTTCACCAAAAAGATCGATAATCTCAGCATTCGTTCCAATACCAAGTGCACGGATCAGGACTGTGATCGGCACCTTACGGGTTCTGTCCACACGGACATAGAAAACGTCATTGGAGTCCGTCTCATATTCAAGCCATGCACCCCTGTTCGGGATAACGGTGCAAGAGTATAATTCTTTACCAAGTTTATCATGCGCAATTCCATAATAAATACCAGGTGAACGCACCAGCTGGCTGACAATAACACGTTCCGCACCATTGATTACAAAGGTACCGGTTCTTGTCATAATCGGTAAATCACCCATAAAGATCTCATGTTCATTGATCTCATCTGTCTCTTTGTTGTGAAGTCTTACCTTCACTTTAAGCGGTGCAGCATAAGTAGCATCGCGTTCTTTACATTCCTCGATTGTGTACTTGGTTTCATCTGTGCACAATGTAAAGTCGACAAATTCCAGGCTCAGATGTCCGCTGTAATCGGTAATCGGAGAAATATCATCAAATACTTCTTTTAATCCTTCATCCAGGAACCATTTGTAAGAGTCGGTCTGAACTTCGATCAAATTAGGCATTTGGAGTACTTCTTTTTGCCGGGAATAGCTCATGCGCATACTTTTTCCGTTTGTGATGGGACGAATTCTGTTTTTCTCCATTTGACGTTTCACTCCTTATATGATAAATTTTCGGGTTATTTCCGCCTTATTCAGGGCGCACTTATGGCATACGTTTCCACAATAGCGCATTTTTTACTTTACCACAGGTTTTTCCCGATTGTCAAGTCTAACTTTTCAAAGAATTGTATTTTTATTGTATTTTATAATGTAAGTGGCAAAATTTACTTTCGGTCCCTTTGATACCAGATTGCTACGTGCTTTGCACTCTCGCAATCCTCATCATCATTGTATGCATACCGCAGAAAAGTATAAAAAATCAAAAGAGCGTATCACTGCAGGAAATCCTGCGCGATACGCTCTTGTCATTCACAGTGTGATAACCAAAATTACTTAAGGTTAACTTCTGCTCCTTCAGCTTCAAGTTTTGTTTTGATTTCTTCAGCTTCAGCTTTAGAAACGCCTTCTTTAACTACCTTCGGTGCTCCGTCAACTAATTCTTTAGCTTCTTTAAGTCCAAGTCCTGTGATTTCACGAACAACTTTGATAACTTTAACTTTAGATGCTCCAGCAGAAACAAGTTCTACGTCGAACTCATCTTTTTCTTCTGCTGCTGCTCCACCTTCTGCAGCTGCTGCTACTACAACACCTGCTGCTGCGGATACACCAAATTCTTCTTCACATGCTTTAACTAAGTCATTTAATTCAAGTACAGATAATTCTTTGATAGCTTCAATAAATTCTGCTGTTGTTAATTTTGCCATTTTATTTTCCTCCATTTGATTTTAATGATTGGCTCTTTCGCCTCTTACTGTTCCCACACTCGGATGGGATTCCGGTACAGCTTACTCTGCTGCCGGTGCTTCTGCTTCAGCTTCTGCCGGAGCATCACCCTGTTCTGCGATCTGATTAAGAACACGAGCAAGGTTTGTAATAGGTGACTGTAAGCTTCCAAGTAATTTGGACAGCAGTACTTCTCTTGACGGAATCTTAGAAAGTTCCTGAATACCAGCTGCGTCATATACTGAGCCTTCAACTACACCTGCTTTTACTTCAAGAGCTTCTGCTTTCTTAGCGAAATTGCAGATGATTCTTGCCGGTGCTGTTGCATCTTCTTTAGAAATTGCAATAGCGTTCGGTCCTTCCAGATATTCGTCAAGCTGTGCGAAATCTGTTCCTTCAAAAGCTCTCTTCATCATTGTGTTCTTGCAAACTTTGTAGATAACACCTGCTTCTCTCAGCTGTTTACGAAGTTCAGTATCCTGAGCTACTGTAAGTCCACAGTAGTTAACGATAACTGCTGACTGAGCATCTGTGAGATCTTCAACGATTGCCTGTACGATAGGTTGTTTTAATTCAACTTTTGCCACGAATGGTGCACCTCCTTGTAGTATTTTCAACTGCCAGAAAGTCTCGGTCCCAGCGGGGACTTTCATATCACGCAATCATGCGCTAAAAAACCTCCGCGCCAAAGCACAGAGGTTTACAAATTCAAATCTAATGAATCTTGTCTTCCTCGGTAGGCGTTTTGACCCTTATGCCTTACGGCACCTACTGTCTTCGGCAGTTACTTCGTAAATATAGCATACGTTTACCAGAAAGTCAAGTGTATTTTTTCAATTTTTTCAATTTCATCCAGTTTCTTCTATTATAAGTCCAAACCATCCAGAACTTCCTTCAATTCTTTTGCAGATGAAAGCAATTTTTCTTTTTCTTCATCGCTCAGTGGAATCTCAAGAACTTTTTCTGCACCTTTCTGCGAAACTATGGTCGGAACACTGATACAGAGTCCTTCCAGTCCGTATTCTCCCTCCATCAGACTCGTGACAGGAAGAACCGCATTTTCATTCATAACAATGCTTTCTGCAATTCTCGCAACCGCCATTGCCACACCATAATAGGTTGCACCCTTTTTCTGGATAATATCATAAGCACTGTCCCGCACGGTCTTATAAATTCTTTCCATAGATTCCTGATGCTGATAATGTCCGCGAAGTTCACAGAAATCATTGATTGGAATTCCCGCTACATTTGCCCCGCTCCATACAGCAAGCTCACTGTCTCCATGCTCTCCGATGATATTGGCATGTACGCTCCGGCTCGCAACCTGAAGATGTTCACTTAACAGATAGCGGAATCTTGCAGTATCCAGAACGGTTCCGCTTCCGAATACTCTTTCCTTCGGATATCCGGAAATCTTAAGTGCCGCATAAGTCAGAATATCCACTGGATTTGCTACAACAAGCAGGATTCCTTCAAATCCGCGTTTTGTGATTTCCGGAATAATCGATTTGAAAATTGCTACATTTTTGTGTACCAGATCCAGTCTTGTCTCTCCCGGTTTTTGATTTGCCCCAGCTGTAATGATGATTAGTGAACAATCACTGATATCATCATAAGATCCCGCATATATTTTCATCGGGTGCGCATATGGTCTACCGTGGCTTATGTCCATTGCCTCCCCTTCTGCTTTTTCTTTATTCGCATCGATCAGTACCAGTTCGGAAAAGATCCCTTTCTGAAGTAAGCTGAACGCAGAGGACGCTCCTACAAACCCACATCCGATAATTGCTGCCTTTTGAATATTAACCATGACAAAGTGCCTCCTTTTAATTGCTTGATATTTTTTTCACAGGCATAGGTTATCATTATTTTCCCCGATTTTCAATGTTTTCATGCATTGTTCGTCAAAAAATGCACAATGTATACAGAATACTGTTTGTTAGATTTCATGTTGCACAAAAAGACACCGTAACGGATCACTCCGCATACGGTGTCTCTATTATTTACATTTATTCAATACTGATTAAGCAAGCTTCATTGGGTTGATTTTTACACCAGGTCCCATTGTAGAAGTAAGTGTCACACTCTTAAGATACTGACCCTTTACTGCTGCCGGTTTAGCTTTGTTAATCGCATCGATAAGCGTCTGGAAGTTGTCAGCAAGCTGTTCTTCAGTGAAAGAAGCTTTTCCTACCGGTACATGGATGATATTTGTCTTGTCCAATCTGTACTCAATCTTACCAGCTTTGATTTCGTTGATAGCTTTTGTAACGTCCATTGTTACTGTACCAGCCTTCGGGTTTGGCATTAAACCTTTTGGTCCAAGTACACGTCCGAGACGTCCAACAACACCCATCATATCCGGTGTAGCTACAACTACATCGAATTCGAACCAGTTTTCATTCTGGATCTTCGGAATGAGTTCATCTCCACCTACGTAATCTGCTCCGGCAGCTTTAGCTTCTTCAGCTTTAGCGTCCTTAGCAAATACAAGGATACGAACCTTTTTACCAGTTCCGTGTGGAAGAACTACAGCGCCACGGATCTGCTGATCTGCATGACGTCCGTCACATCCTGTTCTGATATGAGCTTCGATTGTTTCGTCAAATTTAGCTGTCGCGCTCTTCTTAACAAGTGCGATTGCTTCATCTCTATCATAGAGAGTTGCTCTGTCGATTAACTTTGCAGCTTCTACGTATTTCTTTCCTCTTTTCATTCTAAATACCTCCTAGTGGTGATTACGGGAATTCCCTCCCACGTATTTTTTCAGTTTCCTTACATTCTGCTTATGCAGTCTGAATTAGTCCTCTACTACAGTTACACCCATGCTGCGGCATGTTCCTTCGATCATGCTCATAGCTGATTCTACGGATGCAGCGTTCAGGTCTGGCATCTTGAGTTCTGCGATTTCCTTTACCTGAGCTTTTGTAATCTTAGCAACTTTTGTCTTGTTCGGAACACCTGAACCAGATTTAAGGTTGCAGGCTTTCTTAATAAGAACTGCTGCCGGAGGAGTCTTTGTAACGAAGCTGAAACTTCTGTCACTGTAAACTGTAATTACTACAGGAATGATCAGATCTCCCTGATCAGCTGTCTTTGCGTTGAACTGTTTTGTAAATTCAACGATATTTACACCGTGCTGTCCAAGAGCAGGACCAACCGGTGGAGCCGGAGTAGCCTTTCCAGCTGGAATCTGTAATTTGATATAACCTGAAACTTTTTTTGCCATTTTAAAGTACCTCCTTGTGGTATTTGCGGGGATTTCCCTCCCACGTGTTCATTATGCACTGCGCATAAAGTTACATTTTTTTGACTTCTGCGAAACTGATTTCTACCGGCGTTTCGCGGCCGAATAAATCAACATTGATCGTCAGGCTCTGTTTAGCCATATTGATAGTCTGAATCATGCCGACTGTTCCTTCCCAGGCTCCGCCTGTTACTGTCACAGTATCTCCTTCTTCAAAATCTACCACGATGTCTTCTTTCTGGATACCAAGTGGTGCCATCTCTTCATCTGTAAGCGGAACCGGTTTGGATCCAGGACCTACAAATCCTGTAACACCTCTTGTGTTTCGTACCACATACCAGGTATCATCGTTCATGATCATGTGGATCAGAACATATCCCGGAAACATCTTTTTCTGAGACGCTTTCTGTACGCCGTTCTTCAATTCGACAACTTCCTGCATCGGAACACGGACCTCAAGGATCTCATCTTCCAGATGACGGTTCTCGATCGTTTTGTCAATGTTGGCTTTTACCTTGTTCTCATACCCTGAATAGGTATGCACAACATACCATTTTGCTTCTGCCATAAACTCACCTTTCCTGCATTACCATTTATCAGTATCTTATCTAACTAATAAATCTACCCCGAATTTTACCAGGATATCACAGATCGTGATAATCGCTCCTAAGATAACGGAAACAACTACGACCGCAGCTGTCTGTTTGGTAAGTGTGGTTTTGTCTGGCCAGATAATCTTATTAAACTCAGCTTTCAGACCTTTGAAGAAAGGAGTTTTCTTCTCTTTTGTCTTCGCTTTGTCTTTAGATTCGCCCATAACATTCACTTCCCTTCAACGACTATTTCGTCTCTTTGTGTAATGTGTGTGATTTGCAGAATCTACAGTATTTCTTTGTTTCCATGCGTTCCGGATGAGACTTCTTATCCTTTGTCATGTTGTAGTTACGATGCTTGCATTCTGTACATTCCAGTGTAATTCTTGTACGCACAACTTCCACCTCGCTTTTTATGTTCTAATTTTTAGTTGCATGACAGCTTGCGAGGCTGTCGTGAAAGCTTCACGCCTGAAACTTTCTTTGTTAAAAATAGGCATAAAAAAAAGACCTATACTTCCATTCGCTAGGTTAGTGTACCATACCGAAAGTATAAAGTCAAGAAATTAAATAATTTTTTACGAAAGCCTTCGGACTGTCCAGGTGCATCCGGAATCTGCTCTCATCCAGGCATATTCCCGGCACACAGGCTAAAATTTCAGCCGCAGAATGAAATCCGCGGCTGAAACTTTTTATTTATCTGTCACTTTTTCCAATGTGATATTCTACCTTCATACCACGCATGATAGTTCTTGATGCAATATCTACAAAGTTAAATCCAAATGCAATTGCAACGCAGGTTGCAAAAAGTGTGATCGTTTGTTCCAGGAGCATATGCATATTCCCGCTTACGCATGCGTACATTACATAGTACAGATTCGGTCCAGGAATCAGAGGGAATACAGACGCTGTCAGGAAAATTGTTGATGGTGCTTTATTTATCCGCGACATAATAAATGCATAGAATGCAACGAATGTCGCCGCAATTGTAGTTGCAAGGAAGTTACTTGGACGCGCCTCATAAACAAGTGCATAAATCAGCCATGTAAAAAATGCTCCGATTCCACAGTAAACCACCTGCATGCCCCGGATCTTAAACCACAGTGCAAATCCCACGCAGGCTGCGGTACAGGAAATCAGCTGTACGATCAGATTCGGGGTAAGGATAAATCCTTCCGCCTCTACACCGCCAAAAAGAATCATCGGTATCGCCGTACCAAATGCGATTCCGGAAGCACCAAGCATGGAATTCATGATATTGATCGTTCCGGAGATAAAGTCTTTCTGAAGCAGATCACGGATTCCGTTCGTCGTACTCAGTCCACTGATCAGGAGCATGACAATTCCGATCATGATCCGCTCCCCATGATCCGCAAATCCAAATTTAACAGATAACAGAATGATCATCTCTGCAATAAACGATAAGATCAGGTTATATGCCAGCAGGTTCTTCTCACGTTCGGCCAGCCAGTTCCCTGCTGCAACGATCACAATTGATACGATCACCGCAATGATCGCATCCCTTATATCACATCCAAAGAATACCGCGAATCCGGTACCACCTAAAATACCGGCCGCATAATGGGTGTACCACTTCTGTTCCGGTCTTCCCATCACCTCTTCAAACTGTCTTCTCATTTCTTTTGCATCCGGCTTTTCTTTACAGACTTTACGGCACAGATTATTCAGATAATCCAGTTTGTCAAAGTCACATTCCCCTATTTCTACCAGTCGGATCTGTGTAATAATCTGCCCTTCCGGTGTCTCTGCCGTAATCTGGATATTGCTTGGTATAACAAAAATATCATACTTTACAAATCCATAACTTCTGCAAATACGGTACAGACTGTCCTGCAGACGAAAGTTCTCCGCTCCACATCTAATCATAGCTTCCCCAATGTCCAGGATCCCCTGTACAATTCTCTCGTAATCGTATTTCACATTCATTTTCCTTTTCCCAAAACCTCTCTCTTTTGTTCTTCTTACAAAGCCAGTTGTTCCGCCCTCCCGAACACTTCAGCCATACGAAGTAATGATATCATGATGTATCAAAAAGTCAACTAAATTCGGAGAATTTCTTCTAATATGTTATTTTTCTCCAGCCTTTTTCAGTCCTTCTTCTTCCCGGAATGCTCCTGGTGTCATCCCATACATTTTCTTAAATATTCTTACAAAATAACTTGTATTATCTATTCCCACATCTGCGGCAACCCGAATAACCGTATCATTCGTCTTACACAATAATTCTTTTGCCCTCTCCAGCCTGTAATCGATCAAATATTTCACCGGAGTCGTCCCTATTCCACGCTTAAAGCATCGAAGGGCTTCACTTTTACTAATGTTCGCTTCCGCTGCCAGCCTTTCCAAAGAAATTCGTTCTTTATAATGGTTTTCTATAAACTGCATCATCTCTCTGAGCCGCGACTGTAAAAGGAGATTCTTATTCCGGGACTCTCTCTGTACAATATTCGGAACTTCTTCAAACAATTCATCCCATAATCTGCTGATCTTGTTCTGTATAATCAGTTCTTTTCTAAGCATTTCCTTTCCGGCATCTTTGTATATCTCATCCAGCAGACTTAATATACCACTATTTTTTTCTTTTTCCAAAATCACATATTCTTTACCATATGTAATTACAGGACTAACATATTTTTGATAAATTGCACTTTCCCGCGCAGCAAGCAGCTCTGGAGCGTGCAGGATATTTGGCATAAGCGCACCACCCGGTGTTTCAAAGCGGTGGATCACTCTGCTGTTTATAAAAATCCCCTCCCCCGCTTCAAGGATAATCTTTTCATTTCCAATCCTGCAGATTACTTTTCCAGATTCAACCCATGCCCATTCAATCTCATTATGCCAGTGCCATTCAACATAACCCTGACCAATTTCATCGATATCATCCAGATAATATTCAAAAGGAAACTCCGGCGTTCCGTGTTCACGTATTTCCCTCAGTGTTTCATCTGTTATTATCTCTGTTATTTGCATTTTCATTATACCTTTTGTGTTTTGAAGATATTGTACTATATTTATGCGATATTCGTCAAGACATCCACCCCTCCAATATGATATAGTGCTATTTTGAAAGGAGCTTTTAAGAAATGAAAAAAAACACAAATTGTATGCAGACCATCTACGCTTGTTTTATTGGTTACATCGTTCAGGCTATCGTAAATAATTTTGTTCCTCTTCTTTTTGTCACTTTCCAAAATAATTACTATATTTCACTAGAACGAATTACCTTTTTGATCACACTCAACTTTATCATTCAGCTGTTTGTCGATCTTCTATCCGCATTCTTCATCGACAGGATCGGATACCGCATTTCGATTTTAATTGCGCATATTCTTTCTGCGGCAGGACTGATATTACTCACCGTTCTTCCGGAAGTTTTTTCCTCCCCTTATACCGGACTTGTAATCGCAGTTATCATTTATGCGATCGGCGGTGGACTTCTCGAAGTACTGGTAAGCCCGATCATTGAAGCCTGCCCTACTGATAACAAAGAAAAAGCAATGAGTCTCCTGCATTCCTTTTACTGTTGGGGGCATGTGGGCGTTGTTCTGTTATCAACCGCATTTTTCTGGTTTTTCGGAATATCGCACTGGAAAATCCTCGCACTTATGTGGGCTGTCATCCCAATATTTAACACTTTCCTCTTCAGAAGTGCACCAATCTACTCCCTTCACGAAGAAGGTGAACAGGGACTTTCTCTCAGAGAATTGTGCACATCTAAAATCTTCTGGATGTTAATGCTTATGATGACCTGTGCCGGTGCCAGCGAACAGGCAGTCAGCCAATGGGCATCCACTTTTGCTGAGACAAGCCTGCACATTTCCAAAACACTCGGCGATCTTGCCGGTCCTCTTACCTTTGCAGCCTGTATGGGGGGGTCCCGGCTGCTTTACGGGAAATACGGAGACAGGATCCGGCTGGATCTGTTCATGAGAGGAAGCTGCATTCTTTGCATCCTTTCCTATTTATGTATTTCCATCCTTCCATTTCCTGCGCTGAACCTTTTGGGATGTGCGCTTTGCGGATTCTCCGTTGGAATTATGTGGCCGGGACTTTTCAGCACCGCATCCGTCTCTATTCCACGTGGCGGCACAACAATGTTTGCCCTCCTTGCACTTGCCGGAGATCTGGGATGTTCCGGTGGTCCGACGCTTGCAGGTCTAGTATCTTCCTACGCCGGCGGCAGTCTGAAAAGCGGGATTTTCGCAGCCATTACTTTTCCGGCCGTCCTGCTCCTTGGTCTAATAAAATCAAAAAAATCTGAATAAAAAATAACGGGTTCCTCTTTTCATTGAGTTACCCGTTATTTTTCTTTTTAGTTTATTGTTTTTTCAAATCGGTCCTCTTCCGGAGCCGTATCCTGTCCAAACCATTTCTTACTCAGTTTCGTAAGTGTTCCGTCTTCTTTCAATTCTTTTTACACATTCTTTACAGGCAGAATAAAAAGATGAGCACCTTTTACAGCACTCATCTTCCCCACTACTTCAACAATTTTTCTTCCCATTCTTTTTCTTTAAACCCGGTCAGTACAAATCCGTCCCCAACTACAAACGGTCTTTTCACCAACATACCATCTGTCGCCAGCAGCTTTATCTGCTCATCTTCCGTCATCGTCGGGAGCTTGTCTTTCAGCTGCATCTGCTTATAAAGCATCCCACTTGTATTAAAAAACTTTTTCAGCGGGACCCCACTCATCGCATGCCATTCCTTCAGCTCTTCATAGGTTGGATTTTCCTCCACGATTGCCCGTTCCTCAAATGCAATCTCATATGCCTTCAGCCATTTCAGCGCCTTCTGACAGGTACTGCATTTTCTGTATACCAATACTTTCATCTATCTGATCCACTCCTTTTTTATTCTCCAAAGTCCTGCTTGTACATCCCTTACAAGCTCTGTATTTCCATGTAACAATTCTTCATGATACCGTGTCAGACGTTGCCAGCTTTTCAGAATCTGCTGCTTCTGTAATGGATAAAAATTACTCAACACCGCATCCATCTCTTTGATCCCATACATCTCCAGCTGCTCCTGGAACTGCTTCTCATTTTTTTCATCTTCCCCAATATATTTGAGACAGAGAATCTTATTCCAGTCATACATATCAAAAAGCAGAACTTCATCCAATGGTACTTCCAGTGTCAGGAAGTTGCCGCCCATCGACTGATCCACATTATAGGCTTCACGGAATGCCCAGTACGGATACTCCGCACCATCCGGCTTCTTCACATATTTCTCCATCTCACGCACAAACCAGGAATAGGCTGTTGTGAAAATCTTTGCACTCTCCTGATATTTTTTCCGCACATACGCCTCTTTGGAAAAACACACGCCATTCCGCTCAATTGCTTCGATTACCGGGTCTGCCTGTGATGCATATAAGGTTATTGTATTACATTTTTCACCCATTCTCTTCGCACCTCCCAGATGTTTCCATAACATCCATCACTTCCGATCTGGATGTCATCATCAAAAAGCCTCTTCCAGCTCTCCCGGATCTCCCGTTTGATCTCCGGATAGAACTGCGACATATACGCCTGCGTGTCGCTGACTCCATAGGCTTCCAGAAGCTCTTTGTGCCGCTTTTCATCCGCCTTGTCTGCCGGAATATAGGAATAGTTGAGGATCATTCCCCATTTTGTGAAATTCACTCTGGTAATCAGGGATTCTTCGATCTCCAGTTCCAAGATCACTCTTCCTTTTTCCGGAAGCATCGTTGCATCCTGCCTGAAGGATACCCATACCGGAAATTCCACATCCGCCGGTTTATTCCCGTAGTCCGGTCCGTTCTTGACCAGCCATTCATAAGTATCCAGAACCAGCTCCGAATGTTCTTTGAGATCCTTTATGATATACTCTCGCTTTACCGTATATCGTCCGGTCTCCTGAAGAACTTTCCAGACATTTTCATGCTGCTTTGACCACACTGTAATCTTTGCCATTCCATCACCTCACTAATGGTAAAATATAAGTACTCCAAAGATAACTAACCGGCATCACCATACTTACATTTACTATAACACCGATTGGCATCTTTTGTCCTCTTTTCCCTTTATTCTCTCATTACTTCGTATCAAATCTGGTCACTGCCATGTGGATCAGATATGGAATAAGGATTACCGGAATCGCCAGATACGCCAGCACGCTATACGCCTTCTGGATCAGTGTCAGAAGTCCAAACTGTGCGATTCCAAAATCTACAACACAGCAGATAAATGCTGCCACAATTTCCTTTGTACCGATTTTTCTTTTCTCATCCGTTCCTGTCTCTTTTTTCATCTTATTAAGACCACTACAGATTCTCTTGACCATTGCAGCCACCATATTAACCGCCGTAGATACCGCTCCAAGAATGATCAAAATAGAAATCAGCGGCATCATAAATCCTTTTCCAACACCGCACTGCACCATAAAAAGTGTCGGGACGCTCGTCTCGCTCATCTCCGGCTTGGTACAAACAGTCATAATCCCAAGCACAACCATGATCATCATAAGTGCATTGATGATCCATCCGATTCCCATACTTTGCACCGCATCATCCGGCTTTTCAAAGCTCTTGGCATGCTGCACAAAAACAGCCACATTTGCCAGCTGGAATGTTCCGTAAATAAATGCTGA
Source organism: Coprococcus sp. AM97-35 (assembly GCF_027697525.1). Classification (NCBI taxonomy): domain Bacteria; kingdom Bacillati; phylum Bacillota; class Clostridia; order Lachnospirales; family Lachnospiraceae; genus Coprococcus; species Coprococcus sp. AM97-35. Next base: position 42,214 of record NZ_JAQESL010000009.1, read on the forward strand.
ATAGAGTGCTTTCCCAAAGGATCCGCCATTTGCAGTCATCCGTGAAGCTGTATCTGCAATCTGCCCTGCACCTGCGATGATATTTGGAATATACACAATCAGAAGACCTGCGATAATGCAGACAGACAGGACAGAAGCCACCTTACGCACCAGGTCTGTTCCAAATACTGCCACAACGAAGATAAATATGCCGATAATCAACGTACACAGCAGATACGGAAGTCCGGTCAGGGTACTTAAGGTCGCTCCGCCTGTCGCAAATGCAACTGCGGGAGCCACGCACATCACACAAATATACAGTACTTCAAACAAATTGGAAAATACCGGCGCAAACTTCCCATAAAACGCATTGTTATAAGACCGGTAATCATATACCTCATGCTTTCTCGCAAACCGGAGGCAGTACGCGAAAAATACCGCATTATATCCCATGGCCAGAACCGGCATCAGAAGACACCAGATTCCATAACGCACATAATAACTGTAGATCTGCGCACCCGAGGCAAATCCACCTCCGAAATGTGTTGTAAACCAGACAAACGCTACCCCAAGAATCATAGAGGAAGTTGCGGATTTCTTATTCTTCATGGCTCTGATCCTTTCTGACTCTTTCTTTCAGTTTCTGCATTGCATCTTCCAGCATTTCCCGGGTTACCTTATATGGGTAATGTGCTACATCCGACATTTTCGGAATATGTCCCATACTTTCTTTCCATTCATCCTCTGTAATCTCAATTTCTTTCAAAGACACCGGAAGCCCTATCTCGCGATTCAGCTGATATATTTTCTCAAATTCTTCTTCCTGTCCATCTACAAGAAGTGCCAGAAGCACACCAAATCCAACTACTTCCCCGTGCAGATGCCGCTGCTCGATCACCGGATACTTCGTCAGAGCATAAAAAATTGCATGTGCAAGTCCACTGTTATAATCCGGTGTGAAATCTTTTGTAAGGAAAATGGATGCAATTCCGGTTGTCACAACGATCGCCAGAACCACCTGCTCTACATCATATGTACACAGTCCCTTTTTATGGTCTGCAAATGCCTTCGGTCCATATTCCAGAAGCGGATTCCTGCACATCAGACTGACTGCTACACCAAGTGAAGTGAAATGTTCCAGTCTTTCATCCCTTGATGAGATTGTTGCTTCATAGTATTTTGCATAGGTATCACCAATTCCTGCCCACATATACTGACTCGGTGCTTTTGCTATGATTTCTGTATCGATAAATGCATGCATGACCGGACGCACGAAGAAATTCGGTTTCAGAAATGTACCATCCTCGTTATACATGATCGACACCGATGTACATGCCGAACAGTTGGATGCGATTGTCGGGAAGCTGAACACCGGCTTATCATCTGTAATACACAGACATTTTACCGTATCCAGTGCTTTGCCCCCTCCTACTCCAAATACCATATCTGCTTTCTGATAAACCGACATCCGGCGAAGCTTTTCTACCGTCTGATAGGTACAGTCTTTCCCATAAAGTTCTTTTCCAATAATCTCCAGATTCGTCTGGTCGACCGCCGCTTTGATCTTATCAAAAGCCGCATCAAGTGCCCTTTTTCCGCCGATCACAAGTACCGTTTTTCCATAAGATTCACAGACCGGTCCGATTTTATCGTAAATTGCATCTCCGATGGAATAATTCGGGAGATGCACCTCGTAATTTTCTAATTTCATAGTCTTTCTCTTTTCCTGGTTTTATGTCTTTTTCCTAAAAAACAATCATTCAGCCGGAAATCCTGACAGAATATCCTGGTAGCTTCTCTTGCATATTTTCGTATCCAAAAAGCCGGTCCGAATCCTAAAATTCGCACCGACTCTGGTCTCTTTCATTAATTCTGATTAGATATCTAAAAGATCACTGTATACTTTCAGTGCTCCGTCTGTCTCATGGGCAAGTACACGTTTGGCAAGTACTTTTCCAAGCTGAACACCTTCCTGGTCGAAGCTGTTCACATTCCATACAAATCCCTGGAACATAACCTTATTCTCAAAATGTGCAAGAAGTGCACCGAGTGTCTCTGGTGTCAGTTCTTTACCGATGATAATACTTGACGGACGTCCACCTTCAAAATTCTTGTTGCGGTTCTCGTCTGATTTACCGCATGCAAATGCTACGATCTGTGCAGCTACGTTTGCGCAGAGCTTCTGCTGGCTTGTGCTGTCCTGGATCACAACATCGGTTCCGATCTGGCTGTTCTTGAAGCCGATGAACTGGAGCGGTATGATGTTGGTTCCCTGGTGGAGAAGCTGATAGAAGGAATGCTGTCCGTTTGTTCCTGGTTCTCCGAAGATCACCGGACCTGTCGGGTAATCTACCGGCTCGCCAAAGCGGTTAACTGATTTACCATTGGATTCCATATCCAGCTGCTGCAGATGTGCCGGGAAACGGCTCAGTGCCTGTGAATATGGGAGAACAGCTGTTGCCGGATATCCGAGTACATTACGCTCGTATACACCGATCATCGCATCCAGCATTGCCGGATTCTTCAATAAATCTTCATTCTTGGAAACTTCATCTACCTTTGCTGCTCCTGCAAGGAACTGTGCAAATACTTCCGGTCCGAATGCCAGCGAAAGTACGGCACCACCGACTGCTGAAGTAGATGAGTAACGTCCTCCGATATAATCATCCATGAAGAATGCTGCAAGATAATCATCGCTCTTTGCAAGTGGTGATGTCTCGCTTGTAACAGCGATCATATGCTTAGAAGCATCCAGACCTGCATTCTTCAGGGCATCTTTTACAAATGACTCATTGGTAAGAGTCTCAAGAGTTGTTCCTGACTTTGATACCAGAACAAAAATAGAATGTGCTACATCAATTGAATTCAGTACTGCTGCTGCATCATCCGGGTCAACATTGCTGATGAATTTGGCTTCCATCTTGAATGTGCCGTTCTTCTTAGCCCAGTTCTCAAGTGCAAGATACATTGCGCGAGGACCAAGGTCACTTCCACCGATACCGATCTGTACGACTGTTGTGAATTTCTCACCTGCTGCATTTGTAATCTCGCCGGCATGTACTTTATTGGCAAAATCTGCGATCCTCTGCTGCTGCTTAACATAGAATTCTCGCTTGTCTACTCCGTCAGCTTCTACTTTATCTCCAAGCTGTCCACGGGTGAGCTGATGAAGAACCAGTCTCTTTTCTCCTGTGTTGATCACTTCTCCATTGTAGAGTGCTGCGTACTTTTCTGTCAGCTGCGCTTCTTTTGCAAGCTTTGCAAGTGCTGCAAGTACTTTATCATCTACTGCTTTTGCAGCGTAATTGTAAGTAAGATCCTCTGTCATCGGAACGCTGTAATCCTTAACACGTTCTGCTCCGTTCTCACCGGACATCACTTCTGCAAGATTGACACGTTCTACTTCCGAAAGTTCTTTAAATGATGTAAGTGTATCCAAATTGTTCCAATTAATCATAGTGGATTCCTCCTTATTCCTTTTATGATAGCAAGATTGTATCAGCCCTTTTGATACGCACGGATCTTTTTCTCCGTTCCTTGTATCATATAATAATCCAAGAGAATTATACTATGATGTGGTTATGATTTCAAGCCTGACGGTCGGAAACCTTTGCTCGTCTTTACAATAATCTTGTCAAATACCATGAATAAGGACGGAAGGATCAGCACAACAACCACCATACTGATCAGTGCACCTCTCGCCATCAGAATACACAGCGAACTGATCATATCGATATTGGAATAAAGTCCGACACCGATCGTTGCAGCAAAGAAGCTGAGCGCACTGACGATGATCGACTGCGCAGAGAACTTATGTGCTGTTGTGATCGCGTCAAATTTGCCTGCGCCGCGGCTTCTCTCTCTCTGATATCTGGTGGTCATCAGGATCGCATAATCCACAGTCGCGCCAAGCTGGATCGTACCGATTACGATTGATGCCACAAACGGCAACTTTGTTCCAGTGTAAAACGGAATACCCATATTCACAAAGATCGCAAATTCGATCACACCGACCAGGATCACCGGAATAGTAACTGATTTGAACAGAAGCAGAATAATCACAAATACGATTCCAATAGACACTGCGCTTACGCGCTTAAAGTCCGTGTCTGTAATGTTAATCAGGTCTTTTGTAAGAGTTCCTTCTCCTACCAGCATTGCACCCTTATCATATTTATCCATGATCTTATCAATCTGCTCAATCTGTTTGTTTACTTTATCCGTTGCTACTTTGTAAGTAGAATTTACCATCAGCAGCTGGTACTTGTCATTTTTCAGCATACCGGTGACAGATTCCGGGAGCATATCTGCCGGAACACCGGAGCCGATCAGGTTATCCAGTCCAAGTACCCATTTAACACCATCTACTTTTTCAATCTCCTGTGACATCTTCTTGACATCAGAACCTGCAACCGAGCTGTCCACCAGGATCATATGTGTGGTATTCATATTGTAATCTTCTTTTAATTTCGTGTTCGCAATGACACTCGGAAGATCCTTTGGCAGCGATTCATCCAGATTGTAGTAAACACCTGTGTGATTGTTTCCGTAAATCGCCGGAAACAGAAGGATCACAAATGCTACTACATAAATCACGTAACGCTTTGTCACCTTATCCGAAATCCTTCCAATATCCGGAAGCAGCGGTTTGTGTTTTGTCTTCTCGATCAGCTTGTCACAGCACAGGATCATGGACGGAAGAACAGTTACACAGACCAGAACTCCGAAGATAACACCTTTTGCCATAACGATACCGATATCTTTTCCAAGAGTAAAGCTCATAAAGCAAAGTGCGATAAATCCGGCAACTGTCGTAACTGAACTTCCGATTACGGATGAAAAGGTCTGGGAAATCGCGTGTGCCATCGCCCGCTCTTTATCTCCGTTATAGCGCACCTGCTGCTCCTGATAACTGTGCATCAGGAAAATAGAATAGTCCATAGTGACACCGAGCTGAAGTACCGCTGCCAGTGCCTTCGTGATATAAGAAATCTCTCCAAAAAACACATTCGTTCCAAGATTATATACGATTGCGATTCCGATACTCAAAAGGAACAATACCGGAACAAAAATCGATTCCATCGTAATTGCCAGAACCAGTGCAGAAAGTGCGACTGCGATCAGTACATAAAGTGGTGTTTCCTTTTCGGCAAGCTCTTTGGTGTCCTCTACAATCGCAGACATTCCACTTAAAAAGCACTGCTCTCCGGTGATCTTACGGATCTCGGTAATTGCCTTCATGGTTTCATCGGATGAAGTTCCGTCTTTGAAAAATACCGCCATCATTGTTCCGTCTTCTGTGTTGTACTCATCATACAGCTTTGACGGAAGCACGCTCTGTGGAACCGAAATATCAGCCAGTGAATCATACCAGAGTACATTCTCTACTCCGTCTACCTTCTCTACCTTTTCTTTCAGCTTCACAATCTCTTTATCTTCCATGCCGTCTACCATCAGCATCGAAAATGCCCCGATCCCAAAATCATTCGTCATGATCTCTTGTCCCTGCATTGTCTCAATGTCTTCCGGAAGATAAGTCAGCACATCATAGTTGATCCTGGTGTTCACATACCCCCACACAGCCGGAATCAAAAGGATAATACTGAGTATCAGTATCGGTACTCTGAATTTAACAATCTTTTTGCCAACCTTTACCATACTTTATTCCTCTTTTCTTTTTATTCTTTCTCTCTTAATGACTGCCGGTCATTTATTTTACAAAACCAATATACAACAAAACTGACCATAAGTCAATTTGTTTATTGACTTATGGTCAGTTTTTTTAATAATATTGTTTAGACTGATAACCTTATGCGTAATCCTGCTCCATAATATAACAACGGGCAGACTCTGTCCCCCGAATCTGCCCGTTCATTTACGCTATTCATTTATGCATTTTCTGCCGCTTCTTCACGATTTTTGCAAACCACCTGTCCAGCCACATAGCAGACCGCTGCAACTGCCATACCATTGATCGAAGCAATTCCCCATGACACAAGATTTGCTACCACTGCACCTGCAATCACACCGATCACGGCAAACCAGTTCACAGTTTTGATTTCTACTTTATCACTGTCGTACTCCTTCTTATTTATGAAGTACGAGAGTACCAGGATAATCCCTACCGGCGGAAGGGTACAGTTCAGTACATTCAGCCAGTTACAGAAATTGTAATACAGCCATACAGAAAGAAGTGTTCCGATAATTCCTGAAATCAGAACCATCGGTTTCTTCTTCTGCCGGAAAATATTTGCCAGTCCAAGACCTGCTGAATACAGCGCATTGTCGTTGGTTGTCCAGATATTGAGTCCCAGAACCAGAATCGCCATATAGAACAGATTCAGACGGATCATAACCTCAAAGATATCATTTCCGCCAACGAAAATATAGGCAATCGCCCCAAAAAAGAACATCAGTGAATTCCCGATAAAGAATGCTACAACCGTTGCAATTGTACCTGATTTGGCATCCTTTGCAAATCTTGCAAAGTTCGGAGTTGCCGTTCCGCCTGATACGAAGGAACCGACTACCATACCCGCTCCACCGATCACGGTCACAGATCCACTGGATACTGCAAACTGGTCAACGATCGTTCCATTTCCCTGCCGAACTGCCATCACCATTGCTACCGTTCCAAGAATCGCAACGAGCGGAACTGCAATATAGCTTACCACCGTAAGGGAATCAATTCCGAAATATGCAGAAGCGGTCATACAGCCTCCTGCAACCAATACCAGAGCCCACATCGCAGCCTTACTTCCACCGAGAAGCTCTCCTGATACCGGGATTGCAAACATCGCAACACCTACACCGAACCATCCGATCTGAGTGAAGCTGATCATTGCAGAAGAAAGATAAGATCCTTTTTCTCCAAACGCTCTTTTTGCCAGAAGATCCATGCTAAGTCCGGTCTTTGCACCTACATATCCCAGAAGTCCTGTGTACACACCAAGGATCGCTCCTCCAAGGAGAAGGGACTTGATAAATCCCCAGAAATCAAGTCCTGCTGCCATCTGCTGCCCAACCCACATACTTGCCGAGAAAAATGTAAATCCCAGCATAATCATAAACATGGTCAGGAAACCTTTTCTGCCCTCTTTCGGGACTGCCTGGTCCGCATAGTCAATATCAACAGTTGTATCTTTCGTGTTTTTGCTCATTTTTTACCTCATTCCATTCTCTGTGATCAACAAGTTCATTCTTTTTATAGCATATATTTCTTCAAAGAATCGGTAAATTCGGTAATTCTCTGATCTGCCAGTTCTTTTAATGTAATATTTTTCATACTCTCGATATATCCCTGTTCCTGACGGTACAGCCACTTGGTGTCTGCCGGACGGATCTTCTCATAGTGGTTCTTCTCGATCCAGTCCTCATAACTGATCGGTGTCGGGTATCCAATCTTTTCATCAAGCAGTTTTTTAAAATCGATCTTATCTGCTCTCTCTTTGATTCCTTCCCAGAATTCCAGAACTTCCTCTACATGCTCATGAATCTCATAGCGTCTTGCCCCGCCATCGTAGATGATACATTTTTCAAAAAGCGGACTGCACATGGAAAGTGTCTCTCTTCTGAACTCCGGCGCGATGATTCCGTCCTTCCAGTAGAAGTCCACATCCGGAAGGTTGATTCCTGACACACCTTTATCCTGATAAGTACTGAAAATTCCTTCATAATACACGGTAATGAACCCTTCAAATTCCGGCCAGAACTCACGGATCTCTCTGGTAAGATTCTCAAGAATCTCAATTCCCTTTGTTCCACCAATTGTGAAAATGATAATATTGCGAAGCTTTGCTCCGTTCTTCCTGTAAAAATCTGTCACATAGCGCAGGCAGTGGATCAGAGTCTCCCCACTTGCAATGATATCTCCGATCATCAGTGTGCTGTCCGGAACCATGGTAAGCTTACTATATTTGATTTCAAGCCCTGCAATCTCTTCATCCGCAAATACACGCTCACTGGATAAGAAACTGATATCGTGTACACGGATGTGCTCTCTGTAGCAGCTTTCCTCCAACGGATAGTTCAACGCTCCTCTCAAGATAGAAAGAATATTTGCAGTTGTCACTTTCTTCTGTTCCTTAAAATAGTAAAGCATCTGAGATGTAGAAGGAATCAGGCAGTCATATACCTCATATCCGACGATCTCCGGTGTATTCAGAAGCTTTCTTGTCTCTGCTTCCGATACAACATAATATTCATTTACATAGTTTCCACCGGCCAGTTTATAACAAGCTACACCCTGTTCATTAAATTCCGGCACCAGCTTAACCTGATTCCAATTTTTCATCTGTGATTTTCCCCTTTTCTGTAAGTCCATTTTTCATTGACAATAAACATTCTACAAAATGGTATGATGAAAGTGGGGGAATGTCAAGTGGAAAATGAGTAGTGAAAAATAAGCAGATGTAAAAAATACCCTTTTTGCATCAAAGAGCACTCTCTTTTTATAACAATCCCGACAAATCCACTTCATATTTATATTCTTTTGGTTCTTTATTCACCTGGTAAAACATTGCCAGATACCACGGAAGATATTCCATTCCTTCTTCTTCCTCTACATTTCCGGAACAGAATATGATTTTTCTTCCAAACTCCCAGTTTTCTACTGCCGACACTTTTGATAATGCAAAATGTTTTTTGTAATCTTTTCCGGATTTTATTTCCAGCAAATCTACTTCCATTCCGTTTTGAATCACAAAATCTAATTCTCCATATTTTTTCGATTCAAAATAATTCAAACTAAAACCGTTGCTTTTAATAATCTGTGCAAATACATTTTCCAAAATGCTTCCCATGTTCACTTCCATATTACCATTCAACAGCGCAAATTGAATATTTTCCATACATGCTGCACACAGAAGCCCTGTATCTCCCATAAATAGTTTAAACAGATTTCTTTTTTCATTCAGACGCAATGGCGGCTGAGGTTCTTCAATATTGTAAGAAGGAAGTGCAACTCCTGCATCACTCAGCCATAAAAATGCATTTTCATAACGGTTCATCCTTCCTTTATCATCTATTTTATTTAAAATAAATCTCCGATTTTTGCTGTTAAGCTGTGCCGGAATACTGTCAAAAATTGCCCTGATTTTAATTTTGTCTGACCCTTCTGCATATTTTCCAATATCCAGACGATACAATTCTAAAATCTCTCTCTGAAGTGCAACGACTTTTCCTATATCATGCGTATTCACATAAATCTGGACAACTGCAGGCATTCCTCCGACAACAATATACGTGTAAAATAATTTCAACATAGTCTGATGAACCACTTCCGGGACCTCACTGTGTTCAGAATAACATGTTTTCAATAATTCAATTGTAGAGTCCTGAACTCCATTTGCTCTTATATATTCCTCAAAATCCATCGGATACATATAGCAGATTTCTTCATAGCCAACTGCATAAGATGGTACTTCTTTGTATCGTACTCCTAAAAGCGATCCTGATTCAATATAATCAAATCTTCCATCCTCAACCAGAAACTTAATTGCACATCTGGCATTTGGACATTCCTGAATCTCATCTAAAAAAATCAAAGTTTTTCCAGGTACAAATTCCTGCATTTTAAACGCAGTCAGATTCGTAATGATTGTATCTGCATCCAAATTACCATCAAATATTTTCCCCGCCTCTTTATCTAAGATAAAATTAACTTCAACATAATGCTCATAATTTTTCTTTGCAAATTCTCTTATAATGGTAGTTTTCCCTATCTGTCTGGCTCCAATAATGCACAGTGCTTTTTTATCTGATGTCCGCTTCCACTCATCTAATTTTCTGTATATCTTTCTTTCCAGCATGCTTTTGCACCTCCATTATTAGTATTGTAACATTTTTCCATCTATATTCACACCTGTTTGCCACTTTTTTCTTTGTTTTTTGTATTAGATTTGTAACATTTTTCCAAAAATTGAAAAGTCGCCAACATTTCTGCTGACGACTTTTCGAAGAGCTCGATGTGCTCAATTTTACTATTTCCCTGATTTTTTATCTCACCTGATCAATATAAAATTTAAATTTATCTGTTCGATAATAGCATTTAAAATTCTCGATCGGAATTTCTCTTCCATTCACAATACCATATGTAATACAACGGAACAGAATAATAGGTATCCCTTCCTCGATATCCAGATACTCAGCAATTTCGTCCTGCGCACCAATCGCTTCAATCGTTCTTCTGGCCTTCGTTATCTTAACACCATAAACTTCTGTTATAATCCGATAAAGAGATTCCTCTTTCAAATCATACTTTGATAATCCCGGAAAAATCTTCTCTGGCACAAAAGTCAGTGTATAGTTTAAAGGTTCCTTATCTGCATATAAGATTCTTCCTATCATATAAACATTATCACTGCTTGTAATCTCAAGTGCTTTTGCTCTCTTTACATTTGCATTGACCAACTCTGAAACAACAACTTTTTTACTTGGTATCATCCCCAGTTTTAATACATCCTCTGTACAACTCGTAATTGAAAAAAGATTGTTACTTCCTTCATCCGTCTTTACATAGGTTCCTTTTCCCTGGACTTTGTACAAATATCCTTCTGTGACCAATTCATCAATCGCTTTCCGGATCGTAATTCTGCTGACCTGATAAGTCTCCATCAATTCTCTTTCGCTCGGAATCGGCTCCTTTGAATCGTAAACTTCATTATCAATATTCTCTACGATTGCCTTCTTCACAAGATAATATTTAGGTAACTTTTCGTCGAACATCTCCTTCACCCCATCTCACCTTTTTTGATCACAGAATATTCCAAGTGTTAACACATAGCTTTAAATTCCCTGATCTTTTCTTTCATTGCAGGAATATTTTCATGAAGTTTTAGAATTGTACTGCCAACGAACGCTGCATCCCCGCCTGCCTCTCTTACTAGTCTTACATCTTCTGGTGCATGAACGCCTACCCCACAATAAATAGGTCTTTCAATTCCACAGCTTCTTAAATACTCTACACAATCTTTTAATGTAGGATATTCCTCATTTTTTTGCTGTGTATCATACGGCTTCGCCTGTAAATATACAAATCCATTTGATTGTTTTGCCATTTCCACTTCTTCTTTCGGTAAATGGAACTGTACATAACAAGATACCTGAAGCCCCGCTGCAATTATCTTATTTTTAATAATATCATCTTTTAAGCCAACAAGCAAAATATCTTTTAAATTATTTGTCAGGCAGAACTCAATAAATCTGTCTACACCAATCTCTTCAACTGTATTTTCATATGCCAGAACCAGAATCTTCACATCTGGAAGTCTCTTCTGAATGGCAACAATTGAATCCATATATTTTTCATAATCATCGCAAGCCTCCAGTGCTTTTTTCATTCTTCCTGCAATATAATCACTCTCCAGGTATGGATTTCTGGATGGAAAATCCACTTCCATCATTCTGCATCCTGCATCTGCATATTCTACTGCCATATTATAACTTGCTTCAATTGTAGGATATCCATTTGATAAATAACAAATAATCTCCATTTTTATTCTCCTCTGTACACCTTGATAAATAATTCTTTAAATTCGTCAATTTCCGGAATAACCGGATTTGTTTTTGTGCATCCATCAGCTTTTGCAAGCGGAGCCATCTCATCCAGTTTTGCCATATATTTTTCTTCATCCGGAATGATCTCTTTAAAGCATTTTGGAATATTTAACTTTTCATTTAACGCTTCTACTGCTTCATGAAGATTTTCTGCTCCGATTCTCTTTGCAAATTTTGCATAAACTTCTTTCGCAGTTTCATTCTGCTCATTATATCTGATGATGTACGGCAAAATAATGGCGTCTGCCAGACCATGTGATACATGGAAAATACCACCGATTGTATGCGCCATAGAATGTACAATTCCAAGCGATACATTGGTAAATGCAATTCCAGCTACCATAGATGCCTGTACCATAGTCTCTCTTGCTTTTATATCATTGCCATTCTCATATGCAGTCGGTAAAGTTTCCATAATATCCTGGGCTGCCTGGCTTGCAAGAATATCTGACAGATAATTTGCACGGTTTGAAGCAAGTGCTTCCAGTGCATGGGTAAGCGCATCCATTCCTGTCTCTGCGGTAATCTTAGCCGGCATAGACATTGTTACTTCCGGATCACAGATTGCGATATCCGGCATCATTTCCATATTTCCAACACCATGCTTTAATCCTTTTTCATTATCTGAAATTACGATAGAACGTGAAACTTCACTTGCTGTTCCACTTGTTGAAGGAATACAACACATTCTTGCTTTACCACGTAATTTTGGAAATTCATTCGGCGGAAGAATATCTTCCATCTGAGTCAGTTCCGGATGTTCATAAAAGATCCACATTGCTTTTGCAGCATCCATTGCTGATCCACCGCCAAGTCCGACAATCAGATCTGGTTCAAATTCCAGCATTTCATTTCTTCCTCTGAGTACAGTTTCAAAAGACGGATCTGGTTCTACGCCTCTGATAACCATTGTTTCAGCACCGGTTTCTTTAAAATATCCTTCTACCTTTGCCAGCATTCCACTCTTTTCCATGCTATGTCCGCCAATAACAATACTGACTTTTTTTGCTTTAATTGTCTTAATATATGCAAGACTTCCTTCTCCAAACATCAATTCTGATCCTGCAAGTTTCATTGGTCGCATCATTTTTATCTTCCTGCCTTTCTCTATTTCAATCCGTCTAATACTTTCTTAACCAGTTCATAAGAGATTGGATTTGTTAAAATTCCTCCCTCTTTCAAGCTGGAACCGATAATCGCACCATCTGCTGTCTGAAGCTGATCATGAATATTTTCTGCATTTACACCACTTCCTGCAAACACCGGAAGATTTACAACATTTTTCACTCTCTTAATCAGATCCAGTGGTGTCTCTTCTCCAACCTGTGTACCTGTAACAATAATTCCGTCTGCTCCGTTTGATGCAGCATCTTTTGCTGACTGCTCAATCGTAATATGTTCTCTTAACATATGCGCATGTTTTACCTGCACATCGGCAAGAATTTTAACATTTTCCTGTCCCATCATCTTGCGATATTCCATACATTTCTTTGCACATGGCTGAATAATTCCATCTGTAAACAATACTGTATCCACAAATACTGGAACTCTGATAAAGGATGCTCCTACCATTGCAGCAATCGCAATATCTGCTTCACAGTCATTAAACGCTGCGTCAAGTCCTACTGGAATCTGAACTGCCTGTTTCACAGCATATGCTGCAGCTGTAAGCGCCGCTACCTGTGCTTTATTTAAAAAAGCGGAAAAAGGTGTATCCCCCATATTTTCTACAATAACAGCATCTACCCCTGCTTTTTCAAGCGTAACTGCATCCTGAACTGCACGATCAATAATTCGCTGATAATCTCCATCAAATCCTGCTGTCGTCGGAAGAGGAAGACAATGTACCATTCCGATTACTGTCTGTGAATTTAAGGTAAGTATTTCTTTACTCATTTTTACCATCCTCTCTTTTTATATGATAATTATAAATTCCTTCCAATGCTGTTCTGCAAAGCAGATCCTCTGCATCCACCCGATCCTGTCCTTTTAAAGTTTTCTTCAAATTTTCAAGCACTGTAACAACTGTTAAAATACAGGTCTTAACTCCCATCAAACGTCCCAGCGTCAAAATACAGGAGGATTCCATGTCAATTCCTGTTACTCCAAGTTTCTTAACCTCTTCAAATGTCTTTGACATATCCCGTCCACATTCCAGAGAAAACTTGGAATCATGCATGCAACTGTAGAAACCATCCATCGTACAGTTCAATCCATTCAGATAACGTTTTCCCATCTGCTGAACTGTTTCATTCATCACATTAACAAGCTCAACATCTGCGACTGCAGGATAACTCAAATCTACATAACTCTGACTGGTTCCTTCTCGCCTCATTGCGGCAATCGGAATCATAAAATGTCCCAGCATATCATCCTGCATAGACATTACTGTCCCCATTCTTACAGCGACCTGCATTCCAGACTCATACATCTCTTCCATCGCAATCGCTGCGGACGGTGCCCCGATTCCCGTCGACGTTACTGTAATCTCTACTCCTTTATAGGTTCCTGTATATGTATTGAACTCTCTCATGAATGCAACTTTTTTGGGGTTATCCAAATACTTTTTTACAACTTCTACTCTCCATGGATCTCCCGAAAAAAGTACATATTTCGCAACCGTTTCTTCGCTTGCTCCCATATATAATGTACTCATCTGCATTTCCCCTTTCAGCGTAATGTTTCAAATTTCTGTAATAATTCCTGTTCTGTTGGCGCATTTGTACAGCACCCTTCTGCCTGTAAAACAAAGTAAGATAATACACTTCCAAGCCTACAGCAGTCTGCCGGAGAATATCCATGTAAATATCCATAAACAAATCCTGCCATGTAAGCATCTCCCGATCCAGTTGCATCTATTACCTGTTCCACTTGACAAATTCCAATCTCTTCTTTCCGTATTTTTCCGTCTTCCCGCACATAACAAATGCTTCCGTCTTTTCCCAGAGTTGTCACAATAATATCTGCTTTTCCAATTTTAAACAGCTCTGTAATCGTATTTAGTCCGAAAAGCTTTTCAATAATTTCACATTCTACTTCATTTGTGAAAATGATTTTGCTTTCTGTTAACAACTGTTTCAAAAATGGTTCTGGAAATGCATCAAAATCATCTTTCATTCCAAAAACTACCGGTACATGATGCTTTTTACATTTTGCAAAAAACTCTTCATTGTCTGGTCTTGATGCAACGGTTATCACTCCCAGCTTTGCCGTTTCAAACAAGCTGTCTTTCATTTTCTGTGCATATCTTCCATCCATTGCTCCAGGATAAAATATGGTAATATGATCGTTATTATTATCCTGTAACAAATAACATACACTAGTTGCTTCCTCTGCTATTTGTGTAATCCCATCCTGTGGTACATTTCCTTCTTCCAGAAACTTTTTAAAACCATTACTTTCATAATCTCCGCCTACTCTTAAAACTGGCATTGCCTTCATTCCAAGCCGGCAAAGTGCATAGGCAATATTTACAGAACAGCCTCCGTAAAAAATTTTTGAATTGGATTTATTTGTAACCAGTGATGTAAATCCCACTTTGGCAGGTGTTGCTATTTTTATAATGTGATCCATACTTACATAGCCGCTTGTCAAAACATCTACTTTCATTATCCGTGCCTCCTACAACTGTCCCTCTTCCAGCATCTTGCTGAATGTATTCATATCGATGACTTTTCCCAGATACTTATCAATATCTGTCAGATGAACTTCATTAACTGTTTCTGAATTCGTTGCCACACATTCCCGGATAACATATGGGTTGTAATTCAGATAAAATGCATCTGTCACCGTTGCCCGAATGCAGCAGTTTGTTTTCGTTCCAACAACGACTACATTTTCCACTTCATTTTCCCGCAATACCAGATCCAGGTCTGTGCCGAAGAATCCACTGTACCTTCTCTTTCGGATGACATAATCTTTCTTTTCATCAACTTCCAACATTGGATCAATTTCAATTCCAAAAGTCCCTTCTATACAATTTGGTCTCATGGACTGTGCTTTTTTATCTACTTTATCTTTTCTGTTACAGTGCTGTAAAAAAACAATCAGCAGTTCATGTTTCCGGCTTTCATCCAGAACCTTTTTAATCCGTGGAAGAATCTTTTGATTCTCAGGATAAAATACCAGACCTTCCGGATCCGTAAAATCGCGAACCATGTCCACAATAATCAATGCTGTCTTTGCCATTTTCCTCCCCCTTAGTCGAACTTGTATCCTCTTACCTTAACATCCTTAAATTTCATAAATGAAACAACTGCAAGCACCGCTACCATGATGATATATGGAATTGTATCAAACATTCCTGCTGCCGGTCCTGCATATACACTTAAATTGACTGCAAGTGATCTTGCAACACCGAATAAGATTGCATAGAGTGAAGACTGTACCGGTTTCCCCTGTCCACAATAAATTGCTGCAATTGCGATAAAGCCTCGTCCTGCTGTCATATCACTTGTAAACATTGCCATTCTCTCCATTGATAAATTGATTCCGGCTAATGCACAGCAAAATGCTCCAATCAGAACAGCAATATATTTGTATTTCTGTGTTTTCAGTCCAAGACTGATCGCTGAATCTTCATTTTCACCAACAACTCTGACATAGATTCCAAATTTTGTTTTGTACATCAGAATAGCTGCTGCCGCAATTCCAATAAATGCCAGATATGTAATGACCGGATGACCACTTACGATTCCACCAATCAGCGGAATACTCTTGATGCCCGGTATATTGATCTTAAAATCTGCAACTCCTACATCTTGAAGACTGATATTAGCAAGCTCCATAACTTTCAGTACAAATTTTGCAATCGCTGGAACAATCAAGTTAATTCCAAGACCGATAACAATAACATTACCATTACAAGTAATTCCTAAGAATGAAAATACAAGTCCCCACAATAAAGTCGTTACGATTGCGGCAATCACTGCCAGAGCCACACTTCCTGTCAGATACTCGACTAACACTGAAATAAATGCTCCATTCAGCATCATTCCTTCCAGTGCGATATTCAATACATTTGCTTTATATGCAAATATTCCACCGATCACGCATAGAATAATAGGAGCACTATGGTATACTGTGTCATACAAAATACTATTTAATAATTCCATTATGCATCCTCCTTTTTCGCCTTTTTAAAACGACCAAATACGCTTGTTTTATCACCAATAAACTTAACTGCCAGGAACAGAATGATCATTCCCTGAATAATTGCAACGATTTCTTTCGGAACTGCAGTATACATATTGATGCTGTCACTACCGGTTTTTAATGCAGCATAAAAGATTGCCGCGATCAAAATTCCAATTGGCGAATGTCCACCGAGCAGAGCAATCAACATACCATCCCATCCAAGGCCAGGATTTGCAGAAAATGTCAGCGTATATTTAAACTGATCACTTAACATCCATCCTGCTCCTGCTATACCGGAAAGTGCGCCACTGATCAGCATCATGATAATGATTTTCTTGCCGACATTCATACCTGTTGCTTCTGCGAATTCCGGATTTTTTCCGATTGCTGTAATTTCATATCCCAGTTTTGATTTTTTCATAACAAAATACATAATCACCAGAATAATCATTGCAATTACAAAAAACATAGTCATTCTTGATGCTCCGAATCTTTTGAACATTACATCCTCTTTAATCGTTGGTGTAGCCACATACCCTGCACTCTTATCTTTGAATACACCGGTGGTTAAAAATTCCAAAGTCTTTGAAACTGCATAGTTTAACATCAAAGTTACAACCATCTCATTTACATTACATTTTGCTTTCAAAATTGCCGGAATCAATGCAAATAACATTCCACAAATAATTGCAACTAAAAAGCAAATCAGTTTACTTATAAATGGATTGGAAATGTTAAGATATGCTCCAGTGATTCCTGCAAAGAATCCTCCCAAAAGCATTTGTCCTTCTACACCCATGTTGTACAGATTAGCTTTGAATGTAATTGCAATCGCAAGTCCTGTCAAAATAAGCGGCGATGCATAATGCAGCGTATTCATAAAGCCTTTTTCTGTCAAAAGTGATTTCCTGATCAATACCCCGTAAGTTTCCAGTGGACTTTCTCCGATCGCTGCAATAACAATTGCTCCAAATGCAAATGCAAGAATTACCGGAAGTACAGAATTGACGATTCCTTTTATAATACTATCTTTCTTTTTCATGATCCTGTTCCTCCTTTCCAATTCCAGCCATCAAAAGTCCCATGGCAGCCATAGACACTTCTTTCGGTGATACTTCACCTGAAATCTTACCTTTATACATAACAATTACCCGATCAGATAAACTCATAATTTCTGACAGCTCACTTGAAATAAGGATAACAGTATTTCCTGCATCCCTGAATTTCAGAATCTGTTTATGTATGAATTCAATAGATCCGATATCAACGCCTCGCGTTGGCTGGCAGGCAATCAGAAGTTTGGGATTTGCAGAAAGCTCTCTTGCAATGATAACTTTCTGTGCATTTCCTCCTGACAAATTGCCTATATTGCCATTCACATCACCAAGACGGATATCAAATTCTTTAATATATTTATCTCTTTTGGCATTGATTATTTTCTTATTAAAAAGTCCGTGTTTACAAACATCTTTTTCTCCGTGATATCCTGCTATACAGTTATCGGAAACCGTCATTTCCCGGCACAATCCCTGTGCATATCTGTCCTCAGGAATAATTCCAATTCCTGCTTTTCTTAATTTTTCCGGCCACCAGTTTGTAATATCTTTACCGTCAAAAAATACTGTTCCTCTCGTCGATTCCATCAAACCAGTCATAAGCTTTACAAGCTCTGACTGTCCGTTTCCTTCAACACCGGCTATTCCAAGGATCTCACCTTTATGCACTTCAAATGACATATCTGATACAACTTCTTTTCCATAGTCATTCACAGTCGTAAGATTTTCTGCTTTGTACATAATCTCTGATTCAACTTGTTGTTTTCGTTCATTATTTACAGTAAGAACAACATCTCTTCCGACCATCATCTGTGCCAGTTCTCGTTCACTTGTGTCCTTCTTTAATACATTTCCAACAACTTTTCCCTGTTTTATTACAGTAATACTGTCTGCCAGTTCCATTACTTCCCTTAATTTGTGTGTAATAACAATGATTGTTTTTCCTTGCTCTTTTAGATTTTTGAGCGTTGCAATCAATTCATCAACTTCCTGTGGTGTAAGTACGGCTGTCGGCTCATCCAGAATCAATATGTCTACATTTCTGTATAACATCTTCAGAATTTCTACTCTCTGACGTCCACCGACAGATATATCTTCAATCTTATCTGTTGCATTTAATTCCAGATGATTTTCCTGAATCAGTTTCTCAACTCTTTTAATTTCCTCTTTCTGATCGATAAACGGAGTTTTCATTCCGCCTTTTTTCTGTGTAATTTCCGCACCCAACAGTATATTTTCATATACGGTAAGAGACGGCACCAGCTTAAAATGCTGGTGCACCATCCCTATCCCGTTTGCAATCGCATCAACCGGGCTGTTCAGTGTAACTTCTTTCCCCCGGATCAGGATTTTTCCGCTTGTTGGCTGCAGCAATCCGTAGAGCATATTCATCATTGTAGATTTTCCTGCACCGTTTTCACCTACAATACATTTAATCTCCTGTTCTTTTACATCCAGATTAATATGATCATTTGCGACAAAATCGTTAAACTTTTTGGTCAGATCAACCGTCTGTATCATGCTGTTCATATTGCTGCTTCCTTTCTGTCAAAACAACTATTTTACTGTAACATTCGGGCATTTAGAAGCATCGAATTCTTCTCCACTCTGCGCATCCGTTACTACAATTGTTCCATCTGAAATCTTGTCTTCTATATCTTTGATTTCAGTTTTGATTTCTTCCCATTTGTCTTTTCCGCTATCCTGTATATGTTTGCTGATTTCTGAAAGATCTGTAATAGAAGCTGCGCCTGATGCTAATGAATATGTCTGTGCACGATCCATCTTATCAATCTTTCCATTTACTGCTTCTTTTACAATGTCATATACAGGTACTTCTGTATTTTTAATAACACTTGTCAGAACATATCCTGGCTGCTGATCATCTTTGTTAGCATCTACCTGAATTGCAAGCTTTCCTTCTTCTTTTGCCTTTGATGCAACACCATCACCTACAGAACCAGCTACTGAGAATACAATATTTGCTCCCTGATTATAATATGTTCCTGCTACTGTACTTCCTGTTGCAGAATCAGCAAATCCTGCATCATATTTTGCATAGTAATCATAATTTACACCCAGCTTTTCAGCTTCATAGTTGATACCTTCGATATATCCATAAGAGAATACCGTGATACCATTTGAATTAGTTCCTCCGATAAATCCTACGGATCGTCCGCCATTATCTGCAGGTGTGAAATTATAACCATCTGTACCAAATAAAGTTTCTGCATTTTCATTTACCAATGTAGTAAGTGCACCTGCTACGAAAGATGCCTGATGTACATCAAACAATACACTGATTACGTTATCATGGATTGTCTTTCCATCTTTATCCTGGTTTGGATTATCATTTACACATACAAATGTTGTATCTGGATACATCTCTGCAATTGGCTGTGCTCCACCTGTTCCCTGAATCAACGCTTCAAAATCATATTCCAGATTGAAAATTACATTGTATCCATCATCAGCCAGTGATTCCAGCGCCTGTGGTACACCTGTTGTAGGCTCGACAACCTTATATTCAATTCCAAATTCATCGGCAGCTTTTTTTGCTCCTTCCACAGCAGACTGATTATATCCATTATCATTCTGTCCGGCAGCCGAACAAATAATTGCAACCTTTACATCGCTTCCTTCCTTTTTTTCCGCTTTTTTCTCAGATTTTCCTCCACATGCTGTCAGGCTTCCTGCTACCATTGTCATTGCAAGTAAGCATCCCAATGCCTGTACTACTCTTTTTTTCATTTTTCTTCCTCCTTTGTTATGATGTCATGTCGTCATGACCAGTTCCTTTTTCTATAATATACAACCTTGCCTATGAAATGTAAATACTATTATTTATTTTTGTTGTATTTAGCAATTTTCCCTTTATTTTTTTGTGCATTTATCACAAAGTCTCTTGTATTATATTCAGCAAAAGGTTTTCTACATTTTCTACTAATAACTATTTCCTGACACAAAAAAAGAACGCCCCTGTTTCCAAGAACATTCTTTTCTCTTCTCTATTTACATCACCATCTGGAACACCAGTACCATCAACGGCATCGTCACAATCGCTCCAAGTGTAGTCAGCACACTGATCGCACTGGCATATCTGGAATCATTGTCATATACCTGACACATTTGTGTAACAGTTGAAGCAACCGGCGAAATTACCGCCATAAATACGATCAAAAGGATTTCTTCTCCTTCTTTATTCCATCCCACAAGACCACTTACCTTCAGGATAAGCAACGCAATAAGCGGAATCACGATCAGTCGCATAAACGAAATAAAATATGCTTTCTTATTCGTCAATACTTTCTTTAAATCCATTCCACCGATCAGCATCCCAATTACAAACATACTTGCCGGTCCAATCATTGCTCCGACTGAACTAAGCGTTCCTGTAATGATTTCCGGCAGACGTATTTTTGCAAAAAACAAAGTAATCGCAATGATAATCGTAATGATATTGATATTAAAGAATATTTTCTTCAGATTAAATCCTTTTTCATGACTAAGTACTTTTTTACAGTGTGTCCAGAAAAAGATAGTCTGAAGTCCCATAAATACACACGCATAAAATACCCATTTATCTCCAAGCATAAATGCCACAAGTGGTACGATCAGATTCCCTGAATTGGAATAATAAATGGACATCGTTTCTACTTCATTCAGTTTGAGAACTTTCCCGATCAGATTCACAACCGGAAGTAAAATAAAAAGGAGCAATAACGATGCGATACAGGCAAGCTCAAGTCCACTCACTTTTTCCGGTGTGTAATCCACCTGAAACGCATTCAAAATCACACACGGTACGATCAGATACAGTACCAGTGTTGACAGTACCTTACTGTCTTCATCTTTCAGCAATCCCATTTTGACTACCACATATCCCATAAAAATCATAATAAACAGTTTTGCAATCTGTTCCATCAAAAGTATACTTAGTTCCATTTTTATCCTCTTTTCCTTTTAACACAAGAGAAGCGGATTGTCCGACACAACCCGCTTCTTATTATTTCATTTCTTTTTCTGTCGGTTCATTTTTGTCTGTCAGATATTTCCATCTTTTAAACAATACCAAATCCCCTGTTTTCTGTCAAGAAATCCCTTAAGCCATAAACCTCTTTATCCTTCTATACTATACCTGTTCCAAAAGCCTTCTGCACTTCTGATTCATCGCCCCCAGTTCCAGTACAACCGGAAACAGATCCTCTTTACTCATTCCATAGCTGATCATGCAGAGTGCCTTGTAGAAAAATTCGTTCACTTCTGCATCCATTTTCCCCATAACGACCGCCGGGTAAATAATGGCTGCCATCTCGCGGATTCCGAAAAGGATCGCGGTCTCCACGCCACGCACGTCTGCTTCATGCTTCCAGATATTGCTCACATCATATTCGGAGGTATTGCCACACGGTGCTGCACAGACTGCGCAATCCGGTGCGACGGTATTTTTCTCTTCTCTTACTTTTTCAATCATCGCTTTTAAAGCTGCTACACCAATGTTACTGTTCGTGATTGTATGCACAAGACCTTCAATGATGATCTCATCTGTATTTTCTGTCTTCGTATTATTACCACAGGATCTGACAAGACCGATCAGGGCACCGGTCAGTTCATCCTGGAGTGCTAAAATCTCCTGTCCCTGCAAAATCGTCGCTGTATTACTCATATTTTCATTCCTCATACCTTCTTTTTTTGTATGGATAAGTATACGGTTTCTGGATTTTCATTTCTGTTGTAATAACAACATTATTCCGATTTATCTGTTCCAATCAGGACTTTCTTTCCATAAAACGCGAAACCATAATGCCAGACCTTTGATTTTGGGATACCATCAAATAATAATCCCATTCAGATGATCGCACTCATGCTGAATAATCTGCGCCGTCCATCCGCTGTATTTCTGTCTCTGCCGTTTAAAATTGATATCTTCATATTCTACTTCGATTTCCTGATAGCGCACACATTTTCTTACACCATCCAGAGACAGGCATCCTTCTTCTGTCTCATACTTTCCGTTTCTCTTTACAATCTTCGGATTGAACATCGCAACATTCATAAATCCCATATTGACTGCAATGATTGCTTTATTTACCCCGATCATATTTGCAGCCATTCCCACACAGCCATCCTCATGTGCTTTTAGGGTATCCAGTAAATCTATCGCAGTCTGCCGGTCTCCTTTCGTTGCTTTTTCTGCCCTCTGGCGCAGAAAAAAGAGATCTCTCATAATCGGTTTTACCATTTTACTTCTCCCCTTTCCGTAGTACTTTCCAGTATACACGATTTACACTATTATGGATACTTTCTTTCTATATTTTGATATGATAAAATAATTCCATACAATTCGCGGGAAAACTTTCCCTATCACCAATTTTCAAACCAAACAGGAGTGTACTATCTATGGATAAAATCAAAATCATAAAAAAGAACGATGAATATTCTTCCGAATATCAGATTGGAGATACTTTTGAAATTGAAGGCACCTGGTACGGTGGTGTCCATATTATCGGAAAGACCGGCGCACCGGTTTCTCTTGATAAAGATGAATATATTTATCTGGATGCCAATCCGGAAAATAAAGCAGCTTCTACGTCTGTAATTTCCCACCCGGAATCGTCTGCCTCAACACAAACCAGTACGGTTATCCCAGAAGCACAGTCTGCTCTTACGCTTTCTGCCGACACCAGAAAAAATGACACAGAACCTCTCCGTGAAATCCATGTCGGAGATATTGTGCGCCATTTCAAAAGAGAATGGGTATCAGAAGAGAGCACCAAATACCTCTACAAGGTACTGGCTTTTGCTGAACATACCGAAACAGGTGAAAAGCTGGTTGTATACCAGGCCATGTATGCACCATTCAAAATCTGTGCAAGACCATATGATATGTTTATGAGCGAAGTCGATCACCAGAAATATCCAGGTGTCAGACAGCACTGGCGTTTTGAAGTAAATGAATAAATCATGATTAAATAAAAATGGAGAATCTCTCCCAGTCCCCGGCTGATACCGGAGCGGATGATTCTCCATTTCAGAATGTCTGCTTTGTTTGTTTCTTCTTATTTCAGGTTCTGATACTCCTCAATCACCTTATCCATCAAGCTTTCTGCTTTTTTATACACTTCTTCATCCATCTGATTGTATGGGAAAATTGCACGATCCGAAACTTCTACTCCTCTATGTTGCATTAGTTTTTTGAACAAGAGCGAGAAATTTGAATCCATGTCATAGAGTGGCATCAGTTCATGTGTCAGTGCTGATAACTTCATAACTCTGTCAAAATCTTTTTCCTTTGTTGATTTTACAAGATCACTCCAGATTTCAGGCACAATATTAGAAAGCGCTCCTATGCATCCTACTCCTCCGGATGTAAGATTATAAAGGAACTGATCGTCAAATCCTGAGAACATCTCAAACTCATGTCCTTCTACAGCCAACATCAGTTCATTTGTATGATTTGGTTCTGACACGGAGTCCTTTAAACCTTTAATATTAGCATTATTTTCCACCAGCTTTTTCAAGGTTTCCGGAGCGATGGAATGTCCACTTCTTGCCGGGAAATTATAGATATAAAGATTTCCTTTTATTGACTTTGCAAGCGTATCATAATATACAAAAATCTTTTCCTGATCCAGTGCATAATAACATGGTCCGATAACCATTGCTCCTTCATAGCCCATTTCATTCACTTCATTTGACAACGCCACCGTATCTTCAAAATTAAGGCTTCCGGTTCCAGCATAAAGCTTTGTGCGCCCTGCAGTATAATCTGCATAGAATTTGAAGAAATCATGTTTCTCCTGTTTCGTAAGTCCTGTAAATTCACCGGACGATCCCAACACAAGAATTCCATCAACGCCTCCTTCAATCAGGAAATCAATTACCTTTTTATTCCCTTCATAATCCGGTTTTTCATTTTCATCAAAAACTGTAACAACTGGTGTAACGATTTTACACATATTTTCTACCTCTCTTCCTATCTTTATCCTAATTCACTTTCTTGTAAAAATCAGACAATATAATTCGTCAGCTGACCAATCCTGTCTATTTCACATGTAACTTTATCACCTTTCTTTAGAAACCTTGGTGGCGTAAATCCCATTCCAACACCTGCTGGTGTACCGGTTGCAATAATGTCACCAGCCTCCAGAGTAATTCCTTTGGACAATTCTGCAATCAGCCCCGGAATTTTTTTAATCAGATATTTTGTATTTGAATTCTGTCTGAGTTCACCATTCACATAACTCTTAATATCCAGTTCTAACGGCATCGGAAGCTCTGTACGATCTACGATCACAGGTCCCATGATCGTATAATTATCCAGACTTTTTCCCATCAGCCACTGTCCATGTCTGGTCTGAAGATCTCTTGAAGAAAGATCATTAAATACGGAATATCCAAATACATATTCTTCTGCTCTTTCTTCCGTGATTCCTTTTCCTTCTTTTCCTATAATGACCGCTAATTCTGTTTCATAATCCACTTTTTCATCGATATCAAATCGTCCCTGGATCTCTTCATTTGCCCCAAGAATACGGTTTGTTCTTTTTGCAAAATACACGGTACCGGATACTTCATCCGACACAGCTCCTGCCAGATGTTCCTTTGTCTCTTCCAGATGATCTGTGTAATTGACTCCGACACAGAGGATATCGTGAACCGTATGTTCAATCGGTGTCAACATCTCCTGCTCTTCCATTCTATGTACCGATCCATCTGCAGCACAGATCATCTGTGCTGCTTTTTGCGGATCACCATTTACCATATGAATAAAATCTATCAACGTTTTCCCTTTTAATTCCGGGAATAATTCATCCAGAAAAAACACGGTTTCTTCCTTTTCGAAAGCTGCTAGATGAATTTCTCCATTTTTATCTTTTACTCTGGTATAGCGCAATTTTTTCACCTCATTTTTTACATATAGTTACAAACTCTCGCAATTGCCATTTCTGTATATCCAAGAGCTTCTGCTTTTGTCAGCTTGCCATCCGCAACTTCCTTGATTTCTTTCATCAGCTCATCACCAAGTTCTGTCATCGTCTTGGTTCCGTAAATATACGGGCTTGCATCAATATCAATATTATCGGACATATTTGCAAAAGTAACTTTATTACCGGTGATCTTAATTACCGGTGCAAGCGGATTTCCTGTCGGTGTACCACGTCCGGTAGAAAATACGACAATCTGACATCCACCGGCTACCATTGCCGCTACTGATGATGGGTCATTTCCCGGAGTATCCATAATAACAAGTCCCTGTTTTGATTCTACCTGTTTTGCATAATCATATACTGCTGTTACTTCTGAATGACCACCTTTATGGATACATCCCAATGATTTTTCTTCCAATGTTGTAAGTCCTCCTTCTTTGTTTCCAGGAGAAGGATTTCCTTCACGGATATCATGTCCTACCAACTTAATCGCATGCTCATAGTCATGAACGATCTGGTAAATTCTGTCACTGATTTCTTTTGTCTTTCCACGTCGTGCCAGAATATGTTCTGCGCCAATAAATTCTGTTGTCTCAGAAAGAATCGAAGTACCTCCAAGTTCTACCATACGGTCACTCATCTCTCCGATCAGGACATTTGCTGCAAGTCCTGAAGTCGGATCCGAACCTCCACATTCTGTTCCGATGATCAGCTCAGAAAAATCAAATTCTTCTTTCTGCAGAAGAGAAGCTTCCTGTGCCATCTCTTTTGCTGCACGGACAGCTTTTTCTACTGTAGAAATCGTTCCTCCGTTTTCCTGGATAATGAAATGGCGGATTGGTTTATTCGTTCTCTCTTTAATTGCATCTAACACAAGATCCATCTGACAGTTTTCACATCCAAGTGATACAACAACCGTTCCATATACGTTCGGGTTTGCTGCATATCCTGCCATTACATCCATCGTGAACTGCTGATCTGACGGAACTTGGGAACATCCATTCTGGTTATTGAATGTAACTGCAGATTCTACCTGGGACGCGATAATTCTTGTTGTATCTGATGCACAGACACTTGCCGGTAAAATTAAAATTTTATTTCTGATTCCAACTCTTCCATCTGGTCTTCTATATCCCCAAAAAGTCATTTTTTCCATTTTAAACTTCCTCCTGTCTTCTTATATTCCGTATTTTAAAGATTTTCTCTGTGATTCTGAACATTATGTACATGTACATGCTCTCCGACATGGATATCACAGGCAGCAAGACCAATATGTTCCCCATATTTTACTACTTCTGTTCCTTTTGGCATTTCTTTGATCGCTACTTTATGGTACATTGGTACATCTGTTATAGCTTTAATCTTCTGTACATCTCCATTTCTATCTCTCCAGATCACTTCATCTCCTGCATTGATCTTTTCAATTGCTACAACGACGGTATCTTTTTCATCAATAATTGCTGCATTAACTGTTACTGCCATTTTGCTCATCTCCTGTTTTCATTTTTTAATATGTGATATTTACAAATACTACTTTGTTGCTGCTTTCTTATCCTCAAGTGGGAACTTCGGACATCCGTATTTATGTGCCCACCAGTTTGTAACAATTGGGACAATAATCGCTGTGATAACTACGGATGCTGCTACCTGAGCAGTTGCCTGTGGTACATATGCTTCCAGACTCTTATCTGCCAGTCCTACAACTGCCGGTACAGCTACTGCATTTCCTGCTGTTGTCGCTACTGCCCATCCGGCATAACCCGGTCGTTTTGAAATCTTCCGATCACATAATACAATAAATGCTCCACCAATAAAAGTAGTCATAAATCCAAGCAGAACTCCTGACGGTCCTCCCTTTATAACTGCGGAAAGATCAATTCCTGCTCCAAGTGTAAGTCCTACAAAAGGAATTAAAATCGGTCCTGCCGGTGCAAGGAAATCAGAAAATGATTTATCAAGATTTCCAAGGATCATACCAACAATGATCGGTGTAATTGCTGCAAGGATTGAAAGAATCGGAATATTTGCAAGTCCTGAAGCTCCCATTGCGACCAGTGTAAAAAATGGACCATCATTCAATGAGAGTAATGCCATTGCGCCACTATCCACTTCATCACCATAAGACTGCATCAAGGAAAGATATACGGAACCATTGCTGTTTGTTACCGCACAGATAATTGCTAATGCAGATAATCCAAGAAATCCATCTGTACCGAACACTTTACCAACAACAATACCAATTACTGCTCCAGCCACAAATTTGGAAATCAAAAGGACTCCGCCCCTTTTTAACACACTTCCGAGTTCATTAAATCTTAACGTTGTTCCAAGACATACCAGCTGAATTCCCATCGCTGTTGCCGCACCTGCATTTGAAAAAGTTGCTGTTGTAAGTGAACCTACCTGAAGTATCGACGAACAGAACGTATTTAAAATTGCTCCAATCAAAAGCGGAACAATCATCATCCCAGCCGGTACTTTCTTCAAAAAGTTCATAATCATAGTTTTTTGCCTCCTCTTTACCTTTTACTTTTCACTTGTTCGTATATACGTACTTCGTATCTATTTACATACTTTATGTTCTTAAAATAGCACTCGTACACTTTATTGTCAATATATCATCAAATAAATTCATTATTTTTATCATTTTGCACAATTTTTTTAGGTAAATTTCTACATATACAACACGCAACTCTGGAATTCTATACGATTATCTGATATAATTTTTATATATTTGATTGAAATTTGAATAATTTCAATGTTAATAAAGGAGATTTAAATCAATGGCAACAACTGAACATCGCCCTACTGAGCGGGTACTTGATATACTGGAGCTTCTTTCAAACTCAGAAGATGGAATGACCCTCACTGAGCTTTCCAAAGCACTGAACGCTCCAAAAAGCAGCATTATGCCGCTTGTTCATACGATGACTGCCCGGAATTTTATTTATATGCAAAAGAATACTCTGCGCTATTTTATTGGTGTAGCAACTTATTCTGTAGGAATTACATATAATAACCGTAAGACTTCCCTACAATTCATTCAGCAGGAAATGAGTAATATCACAACACAAACCAACGAAACTTGTCAGCTTGGCATCCAGTCCCGAAACATGGTACTTTATATTGCAAAAAAAGAAGCACCTCAGCCAATCCGTCTGATGTCTTCTGTAGGAAAACAACTTCCTCTGTATTGTACTGGTCTCGGAAGAGCACTTCTGGCTTACAAATCCGAAGAAGAAATACGCAGTTTATTTCCGGAAGTTCTTACCGCATACACCCCGCATACACTTGCTACCGTCGATGATCTGATAAAAGAACTGGAGCTTACCCGACAGCGCGGATACGCATTAGAGCATGAAGAAACTAATTTAATGGTGAACTGCATTGCCGTTTCTCTGGATTACAATAACGCGCCAATCGCAGCTTTAAGTGTATCCATACCAACTTTCCGTATTTCTGGGGAAAAAGAAAAAGAAGTTGTTCAGATTTTATGGGAAGCCAAACACCGAATTGAAGCCCACTTTCAAGTGTATGGTGTTGATTTTGGAAATTAAAAAAACCTGGCAGAAAGAAAAATTCACTTTCTGCCAGGTATTTCATTTTTCTATACGCCTTTCCCTTCCCCTGCAAAATATTCTTTTACATGCTTTACCACAACTCCTGATAACAGGAATACTGCAATTAAGTTCGGGATTGCCATCAGTCCGTTAAATGTCTCTGCAATATTCCACATCAGTCCAAGATCCATCGTTGCTCCGACGATCGCAACCAGTGAATACAGCACCATAAACGGTTTGTTGATCTTCGTTCCAAATAAAAATTCAATACATCTGGTTCCATAAAGTCCCCATCCGATAATCGTTGAAAATGCAAAGCAGCACATTGCAACCGCGGTAAAGATCGATACCCAGCTCCCATATGTAGAAGTAAATCCAAGAATCGTAAGCTCCGCACCTGCTGCCTCCCCGTAACCAATCGGAACTCCGCTGCACAGGATTACCAGTGCGGTCAGTGTACAGATTACGATCGTATCTATAAATACCTCAAAGATTCCGAAGAATCCCTGTTTCACCGGTTTTTTTGTATCTGCACATGCATGTGCAATCGATCCGGTACCAAGACCTGCCTCATTAGAGAAAATTCCTCTGGACACACCTTTTTTCATACTGATAAAGAAGCTTCCGACTGCCCCTCCGGTAACAGATGTCGGTGTAAATGCACCTTCAAAAATTGAAACAAATACATGTGGTATATTTTTTAAATTCAACAGAACCACTCCGGCAGCTAACAGAACATAGATAACCGCCATGAACGGTACAAGCTTTTCCGTTACCTGTCCGATTCTCTTGATTCCACCGAGAAGGATCAGTGCAATCAACACCGCAAGCACAATTCCGATCACAAGATTGACCGTCTTTGCTGCATCCACTCCAATCACCCCGTAATTGAATAATGCGGAATCAATTGCTGTCGTAATCGTATTGACCTGTGTCGCATTTCCAGTTCCAAATACTGTCAGCACACCGAATGCAGCAAACAAATATGCAAGCCAGTGCCAGTTTTTATTCAGACCATTCTTAATATAATACATTGGCCCACCGACCAGATCCCCTTCTGCATTCTTTTCACGGAAATGTACGGCAAGTGTTACTTCTGAAAATTTAGTACACATTCCAAGAAGTGCGGAGATCCACATCCAGAAGACTGCTCCCGGTCCGCCGATTGCGATCGCTCCTGCAACTCCTGCAATATTCCCGGTTCCAACCGTCGCCGCAAGCGCGGTACAGACCGCCTGAAATGGTGTCATTGCACCATCTGTGGCATCTTTTTTCCGAAGCATGCGCCCAATCGTCACCTTCATAGCGTATGGAAATTTTCTGATCTGGATAAATCCGGTTCTGACACTGAGCAGAAGTCCTACTCCGATGATACAGATCATTGCCGGCACACCCCAGATAAAATTATTGACTACATTATTGACCGACTCAATTGTAGATAACATCCCTTATTCCCCTCCAGAATTGAAAGATTTTCCTCTTCATCTTTCATTTTCTTATTTTTGGTATATAAAATGAATATTTTATTTATTATACACAATTCGTCAGGGAAATACAACTGCTTTTTCGTAGCGGACGTTTCTTCTTTTTTATGCCTCGTAACGTATTTCTTCTTTTATTTTATCCTGGATTTCCACAAGAACTTCCATTAAAAGCGGATTGAACGCTCCGCACTCTCCGTTCAGGATCATCTTCATCGCCTGTTCATGTGAATACGCATCTTTATATACACGCTTACTCACCAGTGCATCATAAACATCTGCCACAGATACAACCTGTGCCGCAATTGGAATCTGTTCTCCGGTCAGACCATCCGGATACCCTTTACCATCATAACGTTCATGATGCCATCTGCAGATCTGGTACGCGATCTTGATCATCTTCTCATCCTTATAATGCTCCAGCTTATCCAGCATAGAAGCACCAATCAGCGTATGCTTTTTCATGGTCTCAAATTCTTCTTCAGTCAGCTTTCCAGGCTTATTCAGAATCGACTCATCAATTCCAACCTTACCGATATCATGAAACGCGGATGCTGTTGAAATCAGATAGCAGTCATCCGGCGTCAAATTATATGCATCCGTATTCTCAACAAGTCTTTCCAGAAAAAGTCTCGTCAATGTATTGATGTGGACAACATGAAGGCCGCTCTCTCCATTACGAAATTCCATAATCTGGCTTAGAACTTCTACCATCATCTGATTGTTCTTTTCCTTTTCATGCATCTGATCGGATACCATGGAAATCAGCCTTCTCTGTTTTGCATACAGCTTGATCGTATTAAATACACGCTGGTATACAACCTTGCTGTCAAAAGGTCTGCTGATGTAATCGGATACTCCAAACTTGAACGCTTTCCGGATATAGTTCTCAGATTCCTCGCTGGATATCATAATTACCGGCACATCTTCAATCCAGTGATTCCGGTTCATATACATCAGAATTTCAAAACCGTCCATAACCGGCATCACGATATCAAGCAGTACCAGTGATATCTCTTTCCCGTATTGTTCTATTAGCGAAACGCATTCCTGTCCGTTCGTTGCTTCAATGATCTCAAAATCATCTTTCAGCATCTCACAGAGAATCGCACGGTTCATCTCTGAATCATCGACAACCAGAATCCGCTGTTTAATCTGGTTATGCTTCTCGTACTGCTCTCTTTCATCTTTCTGTGTAACCACTTTATTCTTCGTAGCCTTCGCCTGATACATCAGCTTGTCCGCTCTGTTCACGGCTTCCTCAATACTGTTTCCTTCCGTCAGCACGCCACCGGCACTGATAGAAAGCCGCAAATTCAGGTATCCCGGAACATTTGCATTATAGATACGCTCCTGTATCAATTGCAGTTTCTGGCTAAAAACTTCTTCCGTAACTTCCGGCATCACAAGAAGGAATTCATCCCCGCCAAAACGGATCAGCTTATCCGTCTTACGGATATTTTTCCGGATAATATCTACAACCGTATAGAGTGCCATATCCCCTGCCTGATGTCCGTAGGTATCATTATGCAGTTTAAAATCATCTAGATCGATCAGTGCAACCCCGGCATTTTTCTTCTTGTTCTTCATCTCATCCTCATAATACCGCCGGTTGTATGCATCTGTCACTGCATCTCTGTATAACCTGTCATTGTAATGTACAAACATATCTATCAAACGCTCATGATTGATCTCTCCAATCGACCAGTCACCATCCAGGCAACGGATCAGCTCGAGCACATATGGCTTCTCATCCACTTCTATATAACGTGCTATCACTTGATAAATTCTGCCATTTACAATCTCCAGCTTTCCTTTTTCTTCTTTCGTGGTCGCTGCACGCATCACTACACAGTTATCACAGGGTGTTTCCCGTTTCCAATAATGATAGCATCTCTGCCGCTCATTGATTTTTCTCCATTCTTCATCGATATCTGATATATTTCCAATCGGGAAAAGACGGATCTCCTGAAAGATCTTCCGAAAATGTCGGATTTCTTCTTCTAATTGTTCTTTTGTCATTCGTTCTTCCGCGTTCATGTCTTTTCCTCCAGACTTCTACTACGCAGTTTCCTGTTATTTTCATTTCTAATTATTTTACAATATTTACCAAAAAATAAAAAGAATTATCCCGATATATCTTAAAATTTTTTTCTGAAGCATAGAATACATCTGCATTACTGTAAAAAAGGACCACCAAAGCCTGTTTCCAGGAATGGTGATCCTTCATGAAATACTTATATAACTATTCTTTTATGTAATTTATTTTCTCGTCATCACACGATTTTCTACCGCTTCAGTCATCGGAACTTCCGCTGTCACTGATGCATTCTCGATTTCCACAGAATAGGTTTTGTGGATCAGACAGTTGATCGGATCTTCTGTCGTGATGACCAGTGCCAGACTATGTCCAGGCTCTACCGTATATCTTGTCGCATTCAGATAAATATGGTAATCATGGTATTCACCCTTTTTCAGTTCGATACTGTTCTGTGCTGTCTCCGGTTCATATCCTGCTTCCGGATTGCACAGATCTGCAAATGCCCGTGTGATCACACGGTATTTCTTATGTACAGTAGCAAACTCCGCTTCATTCCATGCCGGAACCTCTCCTCCGCTAATAATTCCGCCTTCTTTTACCACATTGACCGGAATTGTATTTCTCTGCGGATCTACAGACTGAATGCTGTCAAATTCTTCATCGCACACGTCACAAAGAAGAAGAGTAAGCTTCACATCATCCATACGTCCTGACATTTCATGCATTCCAAGCTTCATCGTCAGAGTATCTGCATCATTACTGTTTACCGGATTGAAATCTGCTTCTGCATCTCCATCTTTTAACGCTGCTCTTAATCTTACGCAAGTTGTTCCCTGTAATGTCACTGCCTCTTTAAACGGATCCGTCACATAACGCTGTGCCATATTGCTTGATCTCACACCCATCACATCATCGAAGTTCTCTGCACTGACACCCGCTGCTTCCCAGTCTGTATCGATTACAGTTGTTCCCTGTTCTTCGCATGTAAGAGTCATCTTATATGCTGTCTCCCAGGAATCTGCTGTCTCCCATTTTCTCTGGTCATAGTTCATCTGCACCAGGATTGCCGGTCTGTTCTCTGCACCATTTTCAACTCCGTATAAATAATGAGAAATCCATTCATTGATAATATCATCATAGAATTTACCATCCACAAGGATTCCATATCGTTTCGGCATAGTTGGTGTGATATGTGCACCCTGATGAAGGATTGCTTTTACATTCTTTCCTGCCTTCTGGAAAGATTTGTACATCATCTCATACTGCTTGGTAGACACGTTCTCGTCATTCAATCCCTGTACGATGAGCGCACTGCATTTGATCTGGTCTGCATGAAGGCGATAATTTCCCATACCCCAGAATTCCGGATTATAGTCAAATCCACCCTTGATCTGCTGAAGGCTCATCTCATGATGGAACGCTCTCATGTCATCCCGCTGCTTCTCGGTTAATGTCTCATCATTGTAACGGCTGGAACAAAAATAAGCAAGGAAGCTGTTCAGCATTTCTTTCGGCCAGTACCGCTGTGCGCCCTGCATGTTCTGCTGGCTGTACCAGTCCGCGATTCCTGCGATCGGTACGATTGTCTCCAGTCCTTCTACTCCTGTTGTTGCCACTGCAAACGGCATGGTTCCGGCGTAAGATCTTCCTGTCATGGCAACCTTTCCATTGGACCAGTCCGCCTTTGTCTCAACTGTTCCTTCGCGGTCTGCATATCCGATACGGTCTCCATGCAGCCATTCTACAATTGCTTTGAAAGCGTCTCTTTCATAGTCTGAACCAACATAGTTGAATCCGTCAGATCCTTTTGAACCAAATCCTGCACTTAAAACAACTGCAAATCCACGTACAAGATAATAATCAAAGGTGTCGATATTTTCAAAAACCATAACGTTATTATTTCCTTTATCCGGATAATACCAGTCTGCCGGATCTGCTTTTAAAGAAAGATCCATTGCACTGATACATCCCTGCGGAACATGCGCATCCACTTTTTTGTCAAGATCTGCAAAATTAACCGGATGATATTCTTTTTCTGCCACTTCTTTCATATGCGGATATCCATCTTCCTGGACTCCCGCCGCATATGGACGTGCCTCATATAAAGTTGCAGCCTTATAATTCCCCTCTACTGCACTTCTTGGTACCTGGACAACAGCTTTCACAAGATCTCTTTTTCCATCTCCGTCCACATCGTAATCCGTTTCCACATAAACACAATATCTTACGATACTGGATGTTGCCGGATCATACTTTTCTCCTGTCTTTCCATCTGTAAGTGGAAATACCGGCTGTGCAAGTCCGTTCTCAAATACTGGTACTTTGCTGTAATTCTTTTCGTTCATGGTAAACCTCCCAAACATTAAATAAATACTCGGATCTAATCACATATTATTTCCCCAATATTATTGTGATTTCATTTCTCCATTTCCTATTATAACGAGATGCAAGAAGAACTTCAATGAGATATTTCGCTTTATTTTATAGTTTACTATACCTGTTTTCTTTTCTCAATTCTATAGAAATAATCTTTTAGACATGCTATAGTAAACTTATATTTTACATAGATTTATCTATAATTTAACAAACAAAAAGGGGATATTATGAAAAAGAACATAAAAAAGATATTAAAAGTTCTCGGAATCTTCCTGCTTATCATTCTGGTTGCGCTGATTGCATATCTGATCTATCTCTTTGCAAGCTATCACCGCATTCCGGATAATCAGGCTTTGAAGATCGAGAAAACTTCCGATGGAACAGCCGCAGCTGACACACTGACAACCGAGAAAGAATATTCCGCTCTGACCTACAATGTTGGTTTCGGAGCCTACACGCCGGACTTCAGCTTCTTTATGGACGGCGGAAAATCTTCCTGGGCAAAAAGTAAGGAGAGTGTCGAATCTGATATTCAGGGTGCCGGAGAACTGGTTGCTTCCAAAGATCCGGATTTCGCACTGATCCAGGAAGTTGATCTGAACTCTACACGAAGCTACCATGTAGATGAATATTCAATTTTAAAGGATACGATTCCAAGTTACAATACGGTATTTGCACAGAATTACGATTCCGCATTCCTTTTTTATCCATTCACACAGCCGCATGGCCGCAGCCGTTCCGGACTTGCTCTTTTCTCCAAATATCCGGTTACGGATTCTCTGAGAAGAAGCTTTCCGATATCGACAAGCTTCAGCAAGTTCTTTGACCTTGACCGCTGTTACAGCATTTCCAAAGTTCCCGTAGATAACGGGAAGGAACTGGTTATCTTCCTGCTTCACATGTCTGCTTACGGCAACAGTGATGCGATTCGCGAAGCACAGATCCGTATGCTGAGTGCAGATATGGAAAAGGAATACGAAGCCGGTAATTATGTACTTTGCGGTGGTGATTTCAACCATGACCTTAAAGCATCCGAAAAAGATGCAGAAAATTGTGAGTCCTGGGCTTATCCATTCCCACGCGAAGAGCTTCCGGAACACTTTTCATTCTGCCTGGACAATCTTTCTGACAGTGAAAAGGATGCTCTCTGGGACAGTGCACGGAATGCAGATATGGAATATGTACCTGGTGTGACCTACACGGTAACGCTGGACGGATTTATTACTTCCGATAATATTGAATGCACAGAATATGAAAATGTAAATACCGGATATAGCTACTCGGATCATGATCCGGTGTATATGAAATTCAAATTATTAGATCATTAATGTAAAAAAACTGATTTTGAAGATATCACAAATGTCATGATGTTGGAGTCAAAAGGTATTTTGACCCCTTTGATACCAGATTGCTACGTGCTTTGCACTCTCGCAATCCTCATGTCATATCTTTAAAATCAGTTTTCTTTTACTCATCACTTTTATGCACTTAGGGATATATCATCCTTCGTCATCTACATTTCACTCTTTCTATATTTTCCGCACTGAATTTCCATCTCTAATCTTTACAGGAAACCGGTACGAATAATTTTTCTGCTGCCATTCTGGATCCTCCATCATCCGCAGAAGATGTTTTGCTGTGATACGTCCGAGCTGATACTTTGGATGCACCGCTGTCACCAGCTGGATACTGGTACTCGAATCCTGAAGCTCTGCATCATCAAAAGATACCAGCGAAATGTCCTCCGGCACATGCAGCCCTCTCTCTTCCAGGAACTCCATGTAATAATCCGCCACCTCATCATTGTAGACCATCATCGCCGTACAATCCTTCGTCCGTCTGTACATCCTAAGCAGTCCCTTTTTGCTCAGTTTCTCCTCCATATCCTTCGTCGAAT
The DNA here is from genome assembly GCF_027697525.1 of Coprococcus sp. AM97-35. NCBI lineage: Bacteria > Bacillati > Bacillota > Clostridia > Lachnospirales > Lachnospiraceae > Coprococcus > Coprococcus sp. AM97-35. The sequence continues at coordinate 79,226 of NZ_JAQESL010000009.1, forward strand.
ACCAACGAATACAGTCATCATCAAATTTCACGCCGTAATCTGACAGGCACTGAACAAATCCTTTGTACCGCTCAATCCCCTGCCTGTCATCATACTTGAAGATTCCGCCAATCCTTCGGTGCCCGTTCTCGATCAGAATCCTGGTCAACTCGTAAGCTGATCTGGAATCCGACATTTCTACACTGTCAAATGGCATATTTTCATAATGATTGTGGATAAACAGTGTCGGAATATTTCTTCTTTTGATTTCTTTATAAAGACGAATGTTTGGATTTGGAAATGCCGATCTCGATCCTTCAATGATCAGACCACTGACATTTCCTTTGAGCAGACCTTCCAGATAAATCGCCTCATCATTCAGGCGGTTCTTCGTTACCGCAACCTCAATTCCATATCCTTTTTCTGTCAGCGAAGCTTCAATCCCATCGTATACCCGCGGAAACAGATAATCAGAATAATAGCTCAAAAGAAGACCTATTTGTGGTCTTTCTCCATTTACTCCACTGCTGTCATAAGAAACATAGGTTCCGCTTCCCCTCACACGGGTAATCAGACCTTCTTCCTCCAATTGCCGTAATGCAGTCCTTACCGTCTGCCTGGAATATCCAAACTTCTTCTGAAGGCTTGTCTCTGACGGAAATTTATCCATATTTTTAATCACACCACTGGTGATCAGTGTGTGTGCCCAATTATATAATTTTTGGTATTTAAGTCCTTCCTGTTCTGTCTTATGCATAAACTCTCCATTTCTGCCACATAGACCAAAAATCAGGATCCGCAATCTTATTTGGACTGCAAATCCTGACTTTCGATCTGTATACATCCGGAAAATTCTTCTCGTAAACGAGAGCTGTCAGTTCCCCAATATGTAAATTATTATTTGATTACCTGGATAGATTCTCTGTCTGCGAATACTGCCACGAAGATCAGGAATACAATACCCTGAATGAGCTGCATCATCTGTGTTGTGAATCCCATCATTGTCAGTCCACTGTTCAGTACGATGTACAGTAAAGATCCAACAACAATATTTTCAAAACGAACCTTTGCGCCACCGGAAATCGGCATACCACCTAATACCAGCGCGATCAGAATCTGTGTTTCCAGCTGGTTACCACCTGAAGATGTAACCGATCCGACTTTGATTACATTGATAAATGCCGCAAATCCTGTAATTGCACCTGCAAGTACATAGATGAGGAATTTCATCTTATCTGTACGGATACCAGAGAACATTGCTGCTTTTTCACCGGCTCCGATTGCTTTCAGATAAGTTCCGAACTTTGTATAACGGAATGCAATGAATCCAATAATCAAAATAACTACCGTACATGCAACCTTAAGTCCTGTACTGTCATAGTTGATCAGTTTTGCAGAACCTGCAACAGGTGCATTTGTTGTAAGGTATTTGATAAATCCACGGAATAAGAACATGGTACAAATTGTAACAATGAAGGATTTAATCTTACGGAATACATAGAAGTAACCATTCAGAGCTCCAATTGCCGCACCAGATGCAATGCCACCGATAATTGCGAGTGGAATGCTTTTCTGTGAAAGAATACATACAACGATGGATGAAATACCGAGGATAGATCCCTGAGAGAAATCCAGACCTCCCATTGTCATAATGAAGAAAACACCCATAGCTGCAATCATAGTTACATATACCTGTGAAAGTACCAGTGACATATTTCCCATCATACGGAAATCTGTCAGGACATTGAATAACAGGAAAATAACAACCAATCCTACGATTGGCAGGAGCGAACGAATTAAGGCCATTTTAGATGCCTTTTTCAGCTGCTGCTCTTTATCATTTGTTTTTGCACTTACTTGACTTCCCATAGCTGCCTCCTTATACCATCATAGAAATAAGACCGTTTTCATCAAGGTTCTTATCTCTATCCAGCTGACCACTGATTTTTCCATCTTTCATAATTACGATACGGTCGCACATACCAATCAGCTCCATCAGCTCTTCCGAAATCATGATAATGGATTTTCCATTCTTTCTCATCTGATTCATTAACTGGTAAATATCCTGTTTAACTTTGATATCAATACCACGTGTCGGGCTGTCCAGTACAACAATGTCAGAATCTTTTCCGATCCATCTTGCAAGAACGACTTTCTGTTTGTTACCACCTGAAAGATTTGATACAAACTGGTTTACATCTACCATCTTTACAGACATCTGTTTTGCATATTTGTCTGCAAATTCTTTACGCTTCTTATCACTTAAAAGATGTGACTTTCCTGCCAGTTCATCCAGTGATGGGAGGCAGATATTGTCTCCGATACTCTGATTCAGAACAACAGATTCATTATCACGGTCTTTTGATGTGTACGCAATGCTGTGTTTGATCGCAGTCGGAATATCATTAATCTGTGTTCCATCTGCCAGTGTTACGCTACCTGTACGGTCATAAGATGCACCGAAAATAGCTTTTCCGATTTCATGCATACCAGATTCTGAAAGTCCACCGAATCCAAGGATTTCACCTTTATGAAGATCAAATGTTACATCTTCGATCAATCCAGGAACAGTAACATTCTTTACTGATAATACAACTTCGTCAGATACTTTTTCACCATAATCTGCACGATAATAATCACCTGTTACTTCACGTCCTACCATCAGCTTCTTCAGATCATCTTCTGTTACATCTTTACTCTTAACGGTATCGATGTAAACACCATCCCGAAGAATTGTGATTGTATCAGACTTGTCAAGAATTTCCGGAAGGTCATGAGAAATGAAAATAACTGTATTTCCACTCTTTTTGATTCTTTCCATATGTTTGTAAAGCTCTTCACGTCCTTCCTGTGAAAGAGCAGTTGTTGTCTCATCAATAACAACAATCTTCGGATCAAAGTATGTAGCCTTTACAATCTCAACCAGCTTACGGTCTTCAAAATTGTAATGATCGATCATATCAGCTGCTTTGATTCTGTCAAAACCATATTTCTTTAAAAGCTCTGTTGCTTTCTTGTTCATAGCATTTGTATTTTTAATTCCAAAATGTACGAACTGATCCTCATGTCCAAGGAAAATATTCTCTGCAACTGTAAGCCCTGACAGAGTTCCAAGTTCCTGTACGATGATAGATACACCTTCATTATTTGCTTCTACCTGATTCTTCGGATGGATTTCTTTTCCGTCCAGAATGAACTGTCCGCTTCCAATGCTGTAGATACCGGTCAGCATGTTGGTCAGAGTGGATTTACCAGAACCATTTTCTCCGATCAGTGCATGAACCTCTCCTTTATTTACATTGAAGGATACATTCTGAACTGCTTTTGTAATACCGAAGTTTTTACAAAGATTTTTTACCTGTAATCTTACTTCACTCATTGCTGTCTTCCTCCCTTCATTACTTGACGATTTCGCCCTTAGTAGCCTTTGTTGTCACAGTAATGATAATAAGCAGTGCAAGTCCTGTGATAACATCCTGAATTGCAGTCGGTGCTCCGAGAGCAATGAAACCAAAGAAAATGATGTTGATTACGAACTCACCGATGATGATTGCCGGAAGCGGCATTCCGTATTTCTTAAATGCAAGGCCGAAGAAACATCCCATGGTCGGAACGAAGTTTCGGCTCATAGATGCCATTCCGGTAACAGCTACCATAGATGAACCATAGCTGATTGTCAGGATTGCCATAACCCCAAGGAACGCACCACTTAAGATAAATGCAAGTACTTTATATTTATTTACGTTAATACCCATATTCTTTGCAACGAATTCATCACTTCCGATTGCATAGGTATAAGTTCCGATTTTAGTGTAGTTTAAGAATATGTAAGCTACTGCACAAGCCGCTAATGCAAGGATGATATCCCATGGCATCTGACCAAATGCACGAATGTTTGCCGGAAGTGTCTGCTCAACACCGCCTGCAATATAGTTTGCGATTGACTCATAAATAAGAGCCAGACCGGTTGTTACGATCATTGATGGAATACGAAGCTTTACATAGAAGATACCGTTCAGTATTCCAACGATTGCGCCTGTAAGAACGCATCCAATAATAAGTCCCAAATAGCCCATGTTGAATCTGGTTGCAAATACACATCCAACGATTGCGGAAAGCATGATGTTTGCACCAATTGAGAAATCGAACATTCCCATTACCATTACAAAATAAAAACCAACTGCACCTACGGTAGCAATCAGGCTCGCCTGAAAGTAATTGAGCATATTGGAAAAGGAACCGAAGTTATGTGGTGTCAAGATTTTAAAGATCAGCCAGGAAAGTACGACCAGACCGATTAAGATCAGATATCCCATCACTTTCCCTGAAAGTTTTTTACTAGTGCCCATATTATCTACCTCTTCATAATTGTCATTTCTGATTTAGAAAAGGTGGCATCGCCTTTGCGACGTCACCCTTTCTGAGTTAATAGTCGTTACTATTTGTCTATCCTAGTTACCTGCACGTGATGCTGCATCTTCAATAGATAACTTAGCAGCTGTTGCCTTTAAGTCTTCCATGCTGAGTTTAGACATATCAACCAGTTCTTCATCTGTGTATGGAAGCTGGTCTACGAAATATTTCTCATATGCTTTGTAGTCATCTGGTGATGATACATACAGATATGGGAATGGAACATCTTCGAATTTGCCACCGAAGTCTTTGTAGTTTCCTTTGATTGCATTGTAAACCATCATGAAGGAAATCAGCGGGTCACAGTAATGTCCGCCAGATTCACCAGCCATGGATCCATTTTCAAGTCTTTCTCCAAGGTCTGGGAGGAAGTCTGTAGAAACGATATCAATATCACTTGTCTTGCCTGCACGTTCAACTGCTGCGATTGCTCCCTGAAGTGGATCTCCACCACCACCAGCTGGGATCAGTGCATCAAGATCTGGATCTGCTGCCATTAAAGCTTCTGCTGCTTTTGATCCACCTTCTGAAGTTGTACCTGCATACTGTGGTTCAGAAAGAGTTGCCTTATCGTTCGGGTTTTCTTTATTCCATTTTTCAACGCCTGCTTTGTAACCTTCCCATCTTCCAAGCCATGTAGCATCTCCCTGCTCCCAGCCAATAAGACCGATGTTACGATCTCCTTTTTCAAGAAGGATGTTTACAAGTTCTTCACCGTTTGCCGGTTCATCTTCATGTACAGCTCCGATGTAGTAATCAGAATCTTTAGCTGCCTGATAAATATCTGCGCTGTTCTTTTCACTGATTACACGGAAGAACTGTGCAAGATAAACTTTGTTGTCATTACATGTCTTGATAGCAGATGTCATTTCTGTATCAGATGAGTTACAGATGATGATTCCCTGGCATCCTGCTGCTGCAAGCTGTTCTACAGATGCTGTAACTTTTTCAGAAACATGTCCCTGGTCAACATACTGTACTTCGACATCAAGAGCTTTTGCTGCTTCATCAAGGATCTTCTTACACTGTGATCCAAGTACGTCTGTTGAAGACCAAATAGAAACACCAATTTTGATCTTGCCTGATTTTGAAGCACTCTTGTCAGAAGCTCCACTTCCGCTGCCACCACATGCAGCAAGTCCGACTACCATTGTAGCTGCCATTGTAGCTGCTGTTACTTTTTTGAAAACTTTTTTCATATCTTCTCCTCCATCTCCGTTTTCTTGATGATTTGATTATATTATTTGAGTCTGTGCTTTTCAAGAAAATACAAGAAAGTTTTTGTTCAAAGTTGTATTTTAAACGTGTATTTTATCCACCAAAAATGTAATGTTTTTATTCATTTTGTGCATTATGTCCTTATAGTGATCGTTTTTTTTCAGTGAAAACTAGATTTTTGTGCGTTATGTGTAAAATTTTCATGAACTGACAATACAACTTTCATTTTCTCTATACTTGTATTGTAAATGTATACAAATCACATGATTACATACCTTTTTTCTTTTTTGATATTATACATACACAGCCTTAATCCTTCCTTAAAAATTTATAGATTTTATGCATTATGCACAGCTTATTTCTTTTTATTATCCGCTTGACATAAGTCCGAATTCAGACTACAATATATCGAGTACGATTTCAGACTTACTATCATCTGATTTCGAAATCTACATAATTATTTAAATGAGGTGAACCATGAGCACGGATTCTACTGTACTTATCAGCAAATATTTAAAAGAATACAATCACATATATAAAGAAGCAAATGAAATTTACCACGAAGCTGCCCGCAGACTGCATCTGTCAGACAGCGCTTTTGAGATTTTCTATACAATTTTTGAAATGGGCGATAACTGCCTGCAACGTGATATCTGCAAAGCTTCCTGCATGCCAAAGCAGACGGTTAATTCATCTATACGAAAACTGCAGACCGACGGTTATCTTACCCTCTCACCCGGAAAAGGACGAAGTATGCATATCCATCTTACAGCTTCCGGCAAGAAGCTTATTCAGGAAAAGCTGCTTCCTCTCATCCAGATTGAAAATGATACTTTAGCTTCTTTCAGTCCCGAAGAATGTGAACAGCTTCTGCGCCTGAATGCCAAATATAATCAGACCTTACGTTCTAGACTTTCTAACCTTGAGGAGGATCTATAAACTATGAAAATTCAATTATCCGAACACTTTACTTATAAAAAACTTCTGCAATTTGTGTTTCCTTCTATTATAATGATGATCTTCACATCCATTTACAGTGTGGTTGACGGACTTTTTGTCTCCAACTTTGTTGGAAAAAGCGCTTTTGCAGCGGTTAATCTGATCATGCCTTTCCTGATGGGCATCAGCGCTCTTGGCTTCATGATCGGAACCGGCGGTAGTGCCATTGTTGCAAAGACGCTTGGTGAAGGAAAGATTGAAAATGCCAATGAGTATTTTTCCATGCTCGTCTATATCACTGCTATCGGAGGAATCATTATCGCAATCCTGAGTATGTTCCTTGTAAAACCGGTTGCCATTTTATTCGGTGCAAGCGGTACTCTTCTTGACAACTGCATTTTATATGGACGCATTCTTTGCATTTCGCTGCCTGCTTTTATGCTGCAGAATGTATTTCAGAGCTTTTTTGTAACTGCCGAAAAGCCACATCTGGGACTTCGCGTGATCGTGATCGCCGGTGTGACCAATATGGTTCTCGACTTTTTATTTGTAGCTGTACTCCACCTCGGACTTCCAGGTGCCGGGTTTGCGACTGTATGCGGAGAGTTTATCGGAGGGCTTTTCCCGTTATTCTACTTTGGGCGGAAAAATTCCAGCTTATTAAAGCTTGGAAAAACACATTTTCATGGCAGAATCTTATTAAAGACCTGTACCAATGGCTCGTCCGAGCTTATGACCAATCTTTCCAGCTCTGTTGTAAATGCTCTTTATAATATGCAGCTCATGAAATTTGCCGGTGAAGACGGCGTTGCAGCTTACGGAACGATCATGTATGTCAATTTTATCTTTGTTTCGATCTTCTTTGGTTATGCGATTGGAAGTGCCCCGATCGTCAGCTATCACTACGGTGCCAACAATCAGGATGAACTAAAGAATCTTTTCCACAAGAGTATCAGGCTGATTGGAACCTGGGCTGTTTCCTTATTTATCATCGCGCAGCTCATCGCAACACCACTCGCCACATTGTTTGTCGGTTATGACCATGGACTTTTTGCGCTCACACGCAATGGTTTCCGCCTGTACAGCTTTGCATTCCTGATCAACGGGTTCAATATTTATGGCTCTGCATTTTTTACCGCATTGAACAACGGTCTGCTCTCTGCGCTGATCTCGTTTCTCAGAACACTGGTCTTCCAGATGGCAGTAGTTCTGCTACTTCCACTGCTTCTCGGGATCAACGGAGTCTGGTGCTCGGTTGCAATTGCTGAACTTTTAACTTTATGCGTTACCGGAACTTTTATCGTCCTGGAACGTAATACTTATCATTATTTGTGAACTACTCGGCAACTAAGTTACCAGAGCATCTGAATTTTGGCGGGATACCGCCTTTTTTCATGGTGCCGTTGCTAGAATCAAACTTTTTTGAACCAAAAATAATATTTGTTATTGAACCAAATCATTCGAAGTGCTATAATCAATTTAAGTTTTGAACTTCACTGTTTTATTTTTAAATTGAACTTTTTAGTTTGAAAGGAGATTTTCAAATGACAACTTTCTCAGATAGACTTAAAGAGGCGATGTATGCACAGAACCTGAAACAGATTGATCTGGTTCATATCGCCGCAGAAAATAATGTAAAATTAGGTAAAAGCCATGTAAGCCAGTACGTGAGCGGAAAAACTGTTCCGAGAAATGATATCCTCCATTTTCTGGCAGATACACTTCACGTAGATGCCGATTGGCTGCTCGGTGACAGTCAGGAAAACTTTACTGCTCGGGAAAACAACTCCGTTGCCCCAAAAGCTCCGTCTACCACTAAGACTTCTGGTTCTGTCGGAACTTCAAACTCTTCAAAAAGGGGAACTACACCGATGAAAAAGGCAATAACCGACAAAAATGATAACAATAATGCAGGAAGTTCTGCCATGCATATATTCAAAAAATCATCAAAACTCGATAATGTATTATACGATGTCCGTGGACCGGTTGTTGAAGAAGCTGCCCGTATGGAAGAACGCGGTACCCACGTACTGAAGCTCAATATCGGTAATCCGGCTCCATTTGGTTTCCGCACACCGGACGAAGTCATCTATGATATGAGTCAGCAGCTTTCCGACTGTGAAGGATACTCTCCTTCTCAGGGACTTTTCTCTGCACGGAAGGCAATCATGCAGTACTCCCAGATCAAAAAGCTGCCGAATGTCACAATCAATGATATTTATACCGGAAATGGTGTCAGCGAACTGATCAACCTGTGTATGTCAGCTCTTCTTGACAACGGAGATGAAATCCTGATTCCGTCACCAGACTATCCTCTGTGGACTGCCTGTGCCACACTTGCCGGCGGCAAAGCCGTTCATTATATCTGCGATGAACAGTCTGACTGGTATCCGGACATCGAAGATATGCGCCGTAAGATTACAGACCGTACCAAAGCTCTTGTAATCATCAATCCGAACAACCCGACCGGAGCACTTTATCCGAAAGAGGTTCTGCAGAAGATTGTTGATCTCGCAAGGGAACATCACCTGATCATTTTCTCAGATGAAATTTATGACCGCCTTGTTATGGACGGAAAAGAACATATTTCCATTGCTTCACTGGCACCGGATCTGTTCTGCGTCACCTTCAGCGGCCTTTCAAAATCCCATATGATCGCCGGATTCCGTATTGGCTGGATGGTTCTCAGCGGAAATAAAGCAATCGCAAAAGATTATATCGAAGGAATCAAGATGCTTTCCAATATGCGTCTCTGCTCCAATGTTCCGGCACAGTCTGTCGTTCAGACCGCTCTCTGGGGCAATCAGAGCGTCAACGACTACCTCGTTCCGGGCGGACGTATTTACGAACAGCGCGAATATATTTACAAAGCACTAACTGACATTCCGGGAATCACTGCCATTAAACCGCAGGCTGCATTTTATATGTTCCCGAAGATCGATGTGAAGAAGTTCAACATTATAAATGATGAAAAGTTTGCACTGGATCTGTTGCAGGATAAGAAAATCCTGATCGTACAGGGAAGTGGATTTAACTGGAAACAGCCGGATCATTTCCGGGTAGTATATCTGCCACGAATTGAAGTTCTGAAAGAAGCAGTGGGAAAAATTTCTGATTTCCTGAGTTATTATAGACAGGGGTAGTAAAATGACAGGCACCACCTGAAAAGAAACATAGGGTACGGGTTCCGTTGCACTGGGCATTCCGATGAG
>NZ_JAQESL010000009.1:88996-106920 GCF_027697525.1 Coprococcus sp. AM97-35
CGGCTCCTTCTGCAATTTTACTGCATCTATAAATATTAACAGAAATAGAATCTTTTGACCTTGGTATCATCATTTACATTTTCATATTTTAATTTTCTTATGAAAGCAATGCTCTCACTGCTTCTCCATCAAACACAACTTCTTTTACATGATTAACCTCAATCTGATACAGTGCATTTGCCGCAATATGTTCGGCTGCCTGCTCCAGATCACGGATTCCTGATGTATTGGAATAAAGTTCAATTATCACATCAAGACCTTCATCTGTCACCGTACACTCGTCCCGACGAAGGCTCATTCTCTTCAGGATCTTCGGAAGTGCAAATCTGGAGAAGATGATCTTCTTCTCTTCCGGTGTATAATCCGGGATATCGATAACTGCAAAACGGGACATGATCGGTGCACTGATCTGATCTTTTTCATTGGCAGTTGCAATCGGATATACGCCAACTGTCGGAACGTTACACTCAATATAGTTATCCGTAAATCCAAGGTTATCAAGGAGTGTCAAAAGTACATCCGCCGGATTCCCATTTCCTTTTCCGGATGCTGCTTTGTCCAGCTCATTGATGATGAATACCAGGTTGGATTCTCCTGCTGCCGCAAATGCTTCCATAATAATTCCCGGTTTCGCATTGGCGTATACACGGGAACTTCCTGTAAGCTGTTCCGGATCGTTAATGGAACTCATATCCAGAGTTGTCCACGGAAGCTTCAGGATACGTGCAATTGCATAAGCGATCTGCGATTTACCGGTTCCGGCCGGTCCGATCAGAAGGATTCCATACGCCGGAAGAGTGTGCGTTCTGTTGATCTGGATGATTGTTTCGATGATTCTCTGTTTGACACGTTCCATTCCGTAAAGCTCTTCATCCAGGATTCTTCTTGCCTCATCCGGATCAATGGATTCAAAATAATTGCTCTTCCACTGAATATTCATCATGATTGAAAGAGCTCTCTGCGCATGTCTTCTTTCTTCCGGTGACACTTCGTGTGATCTTGCAACAGCAAGGTTTCTTCTTGCCCACAGACGGATATTGTCCGGAAGGGTTCTTCCTGCACAGTTCATAAAATCGGTGATACTCTGCAGGCTTGTCAGCTTCATGCTGTCGCCGTCTTCTTCCATTTCCTCATCCACTGCTTCTTCTGTCGGTGCACTGCTTGCGAAAAGACGCTCGATCATGAACTGCAGGAAACCATCTTCAGCTGAAAGCTTGGTTGCCCCACCGAATGCGATCTCCCGGATCTTGTATACTGCATAGCCGTCTGCACGGTTTTCACCGGAAAGACGGACATTGATGTGGTTCTCGCCCAGCCATTTGATCAGGCTTACAAATCTCGCATCGATCTGGAGAATGTCCGCACTTACAGTTCCATCTTCCTCGTCAAATTCAAAGGATGTCTTCTTGATCGGGTTGGTGAAAATACCACAGGAATGATGCTTCCATTTACGGTTGCTGTTATCCAGAACCAGCATCGGTTTCTCCGCTGTCGCTTCTGTCTCATTCGAGCGGAATGTTGTATAAGTACATTCCTGGAACTTTTTTTCATCTGATGTGTGTTTAAAATCAAAAACTGGCATGATTTTTACTCCTTTTTCCTTTTATATTCGCTCTTTTCAAATTGTATATTTTTGCACATTTTATGAATAGTCTGTACCTATCTTAACACACTTGCTGCATATCTGAAAGTCAAAACCATTTCTTCATAGTATTTTTATTCATTTAGATTTTTATTTTCCTTCTGCTCCAGTCCTGCAAAAAACAGCTCATAAAAATCATCTTCTCCTTCCAGTTTCGGTGAATTTTCCCCACCTCCATTGGTGCTCCGCTTCATCTCAGCATGAAATTCTTCTCCGGCACAGATCAGTCAATCTTAAGTTCCACTCTGCTTCCGCCTGCTTTTTCCTTTGTCACCACAATCTGTTTCTCAATCCTTGCTTTTAATTCCTGTACATGGGAAATGATTCCCACCAGACGGTTGCCTTCCGTAAGACCATTCAGTGCTTTCATCGCCTGTTCCAGTGACTCTTCATCCAGTGAACCAAATCCTTCATCGACAAACATGGTATCCAGCTGGATTCCGCCTGCCGATGCCTGGATCTCATCAGAAAGTCCGAGTGCCAGCGAAAGAGAAGCTTTAAAGGATTCCCCGCCGGAAAGTGTCTTCACGCTTCGCTCAGAACCATTATAATGATCGATCACATTCAGTTCCAGACCACTCTGACTCTTTCGGTCATCCGTATCAGTCTGGCGTTTCAGCTCATATTGTCCTCCACTCATCACCATAAACCGCGTATTTGCACGGGCAATGATCCGGTCAAAATAATTGGTCTGGATGTAGGTCTCAAACTTGATCTTTTCTTTGGATCCGCCTTTGATCTTTCCATTTACCGTATCGGAAATCTCACGCACCTGCGTCCAGTTCCGCTCAAGCTCCAGAAGCTTTGCACTCTGCTTGTCGATCGCATTCCTGATTTTCAGATTGTTTTCATAACGGATCCTGATCTCTTCCATCTGTTTTTGAAGCTCTTTTTTCGCACCTGATACTTCCTGTCGTGCCTGGACAAGTTCTTCCATATCGGTTTCTTTATTACCTGCAATCTGCTTCTCCAGCGTTTTCTTCTTCGTCTTTGCCGCTTCTACCGACTGACTGCAGTCCTGGAATGCCTTCTGGGCAGCACTCAGATTCTTATCAATCTCTTTTTTCTGCTTATCCAGCTCTTTGATCTTCTGTTCTGCTTCTGTTTTCTCCGGAAATTCTAGTTTGCCACGCACCTTCACAGCCTGCTCTTCTGCATTTGCTTTATCTCTCTCAGACACAAGGAGCTGATCCTTTCGCTCCTGTTCTTCCTCCTGAAGCTTTTTCTGCATCTGCTCCAGTTCCGGGATCTCAGCTTCCATCTTCTGCTTTTCTACCACTGCTTCTTTAGCTACTTCCAGCTTTTTCTGTAATTCCTTTTCTGACTTTTCGAGGGCATCCATCTGTTGACCGATCAACGCCAGCGATTTTTCAATCTCTTCTTCCTGTATGCTGCTGTCAAAGCTTTTCACACTCTTTTGGATTTCTTCTTCCAGCGCTTTTAACTGCACCAGCTTTTCATTTGCCTTAAAGCTTGCATCATTCGTCTTTTTCTCCACATCGGCAGTCTCTTTCCGGTATTTTTCAAGCTCTTCTTTTTCCGGTGCACCTTCCATCATCTGTGCCGGACATGGATGCTGGACCGATCCGCACACCGGACACGGCTCTCCCGTTTTCAGAACCTTTGCAAGAATCCCCGCCTGCTCATCCAGAAATGCCCTCTCCATCCAGGCAAGCTGTGTCTTTCGCTCTGTACATTCCTCCTGCATGACAAGGTATGCTTTCTGCGCCTCTTCCACACTTTTCTTCTGTCTTTGGTATCTTTTATATTGAATAAGAATGTCTTCTGCCGCTTCTTTTCTTACTGAAACCTCTTTCTGTTCTGCTGTAACTTTCAGAACTTTTATTTCCGCATCCTTCAGCTGTTCCAGTAAATTCCTTTTCTGTTCCAGCTGTACCTGCATCTGCGCTTTCTTTTCCTGATATCGGCTTTCCCGGTCCTTTAATATCTCAATCTGTTTCTCAAGCTCTTTGATCTGTTTCTGAAGTTTTTTCAGCTCGTCATACTCTGCAAGCTTTTCCTGCCTCTTTCCGATCTCTTCTGTTAACTGCTCTCTTTCTGGCACTTTTTCCTGTTCTTTCTTCAGTGCCATTTCCAGTTCTTCCAGCGTTGGTGTCTTCTCTGCTATCGTCTGCTCCGCTTTTTCCAGTTCCTTTTTTGCACGGATCACTGCCTCTGCCTTTCCGATTCTCTGGTTCAGCTCTTCCAGATCTTTCTCGATCTTCGTTAAATTCTTCTTCTTTTCTTTCACCGAATCTGCATCCTGATTTGTCAGAATTTCCAACACTTCCAGAACCTTGTCCGCATGAACCACCGCTTTGCTCTCACGGATCTTTTTCACATCCGTAGCAAGCACGTCATCCTCTTCGCAGCTGATATCCTTCATGTACTGCAAAATGCTTTTGCTGACATCCTCGTACTGTTCCTGCAATCTGCCGCTTGCATTTTTCATTTTCTCCTGAAACGCAAGATACGGTCTGGTATGGAAAATTTCCCGGAAAATTTTGCTCCGCTCCTCAGTTTTTGAAAACAGAAGCTTCATAAAATCTCCCTGCGCCAGCATTGCAATCTGAGTAAATTGTCCGCGGTCGAGCCCGATCAGTTCTGTCACTGCTTTTGTGACCTCTTTTGCCTTTGTGACCGGAAGCCTGTCATCCGGAAATTCCAGTACCGCATCCGCTCTTTGCAGCGTCATGCCCTCGCCCCTGTCCTTTGGACGCATGTACTCCGGATTTCTCCGGATATGGTAGTTCTGCCCCTGATAGAAGAACTCCAATTCCACAAAGGTCGGCGTCTTCGGATCCGCATATTTACTCCGAAGCATCCCCGGCTCTCTTTCATTTCCACTCGCTTCCCCGTAAAGTGCAAATGCGATTGCATCAAAAATTGTGGTCTTTCCGGCACCGGTATCGCCGGTTATCAGATAAAGTCCCCGCTCACCAAGTTCATCCAGAATGATCTCTGTCTCTTTTGCATACGGTCCGAATGCAGAAATCGTAAGTTTTATCGGTCTCATCTCTCATCCTCCCATATTTCTTCCATCATTCCTCTGGCAATCTCTTCCTGTTCATCCGTCATGGGCTGGTTGTTCTGAAGCTCATAGAACTCTCTTAAAAGCTCCATCGGGGATTTCTCCTCTACTTCTGCCGTTCCTCTCACTGTCCCTGCCGCTCTCGTCCGCAGATTGTCATAAGACAGCTTCATGATATTCGGATAAATCGTTCTGAGCTTCCCGATTGCGTCCGGTATATCCTCTTCATCAGTCAGCGTAATGTGAAGATAATCGTCCGTGTTCATATCCTTGTAAAAATCCAGTGCAGTCACTTCCATGTAAGTTCCTCTGATCTCCCGCATATCATGTTTCGGCAAAAATGGAATCTGCTGAATATTTATTTTGCCTTTTTCTTCTACATCAACGATGACTGCTGCTTTTTTGTGATTGGTTTCAGAAAAAGAATATTTGAGCGGCGTTCCCGAATACCGCACTGTCTCTTTCCCGATCTTCTGCGGGCCATGGAGATGTCCAAGCGCCACATAATCAAATCCGTCAAAGACAGATGCGTCCACATCATCCACACCGCCTACAGACAGTTCTTCTGAATCACATCTTGCCGCACCGGCCACGAACTGATGCGCAAGCAGGATATTTCGTTTATCTGTGTCAATCTGCATATGCTGCACTGCCGCATTTACAGCGTCCTGATAGGTGATGACCTCTTCTTCCGGATACACCCTTTTTACCAGGGACGGCTTCACAAATGGAAGCATGTAAATATTGATCTCACCGTACCGGTCACTTATCGTTATCGGTTCTACATCCGACTCAAATATCGGTGAAAGATAGATCTGTCTGCTGCTCATCAGTCTTGAACCGAAAGCAACTCTTTCTGCAGAATCATGGTTTCCACTGATCAGAAATACCGGCAACTCCCTCGCGGCAAGCCTTGTCAGGAAATCATCCAAAAGTCGCACTGCTTCCGCAGGCGGAATCACTTTGTCGTAAACGTCACCCGCGATCAGAACCGCTTCCACCTTCTGCTCATCGATAATGTTCAGTATCTCTTTTAAAATATATGCCTGATCCTCCAGCATAGAAAATTCATTCACTCGCTTGCCGAGGTGCAGGTCTGATAAATGAAGAAATCGCATGGTTTTCTTCCTCCTTCTCTGATAATTCTTTTGCAGAGCAAACACAGCTTCTTTTATCTATTTCCATTTTATATGCCATTTTTACTACTGCTCTAAACTCCTGCCGGATCTCCGCATTTGGAATAAATACCGTCCTTTCATCTTCGTTGTACGCCAGATATCCGAGGTGGATCAGCAGTGTCAGCACATCATTGAATCCATCCTTTCTAACTTAATTTCTGTTATTCTAATTATAATCGGGAAGCGAGAAGTAAGCAATGCTTACTCCCCACTTGATCCTGTAATATTTATTTACTACTCATACGGATCCTGATCTTTTCGGTAGATTACGCCTTCATAACGCCAGTCAGACAGGTCATCCAACGGTGCCGACCACGATACATAATCCTGCTCACAAAATTCATTCCCATTCTCCAGATCATGACTTCCGAATACATATTTTTCGCAATATACTTTTTCACGAAAATCCCTCCCTATTTATATTTTGCAGAGAAGATAAAATAAAAAAGCATAACCGCAATTTTCTGCAGCTATGCCTCTTTGCATTTGACCTTTTTTTATATACTTTGAAATGCAATTTTCCAGTATATAAAACAAACGGAACATAACTTTTTGTTATGAACGTCTTTTGCTTTTTATTTTTAATTTTTATAAGAGATCCTTTATTTTTTTATCCGGTTCTTCTTCTCTGAGTTTTTTCATCTTTCTGAAATACGAACTCATCTCATCTGCCACTCCCGAAAGCCTGTTCAGCAGTCCGGAAAACTCCGTCAGCATCTCATCGTCCTTGTAATACGGATACACGATATCATGGTCAATCTCGCTCCATCCTTCTTCAAAAAGCGTTCTGCCCTGGATTTCCAGATAGTATCCGTGATACTTGATGATATAATGCAGTGAACGGTAATACCCACCTGTCCGCACTTCAATCTGCGTACTGTCATAAATCCTCGTATCTCCGGAACGCTTGTATACTTTTGGACGTTCTGCGATATAGCAGTGCTCCGGATCCTCATCAAAATCCCGCAGCCTGTCCTCTACATAATTGTTCGGATCATTTTCAAACATCGAAGTGATGAACTTATGAAAATGGATCCAGTCCTCCCGGTAAAGGAAGAAAACCCTGATACCAATCAAATCTGTGATGTATTTGTGGTAATTCGATTTGTTGATATGTTCAAATTTTGCATAATTTTCTTTCCGCTTCCGGATGATCTTTTCCAGAAGGTGCATTGGATTCTTAGTTCTGTAACGGTAGGAATGGATCCCTGCCCGCTCAATATCATAAATATATTCATCTACAAATTCTTTTCCCAGATGACGGAACAATTTCGTTTTTGACATATAATCTTCATAGATCTCTGTCAGCTCCTCCCAGGAAATCCGGGCAGCCGTAAGGTCGTCCTCTGTCAGATTACAGGTTTTCAGAAATTCCTCTTTATTGATCATTTGCTCTCTCACCCAATTCTTTCCGGCCCATGCGGACCTCTTCCATATGACCGGCAAGCTCCCTGTCCATATGATCGAACAGATAATTTTTCGCACTCTCTTTGTGCAGCTCCCATTCTTCCTGAATCTGCCGGTTCACGATCTTCACCTCTTCCAGGAACTCCCGGGAAGATATGATCGTACCTCCCTGTCCCTGTGTGATCACCTGTTCCACACCATCTGATGTAACTACCGTCACATGATACTTTCTTCCGACTTCATGTACTACCTTTTCAATGTACATATCCGCCGTCTCAGCTTCTTTTGTATACACAACATGAATGTTGTGGTATTTGAAGATTTCCATTGCTTCGCCTTCAACCTTGTAGGCATCAAATACCAGGATCAGAGGATAGTTCTTGAACCCCTGATAATTGCAAAGCACATCCATCAGTTTATTTCTTGCTGCTTCAATATTCTCTTTTGCCAGTTCTTTCAGATCATCCCATGCGAAAATAACATTATAACCATCTACCAGCAAATATTCCTGTACGCCTTCTTCATCTTTCTTTGCTTTTGGCGTTTTCCCTGCAGTCACAGTCTTTGGAAGACGATCGGCTTTTCTCTCTACCCGTCCGTAAGTCCGGATAAAAATCTCTTCCAGTTCCCTGTCTTCTCTGGCATTACGCGCATAATGCCTGCCGCCTCTGGCTGCTGCTTCTGCTGATCCGCCTTTCTCCTTGCGTAAATTTACCGGTACAGTCTCATCCAGACTTTTTTCTGTCTCTCCTGCCAGCCTTTTCCGCTCTTCCAGGATCTTCGGAAGCTGTGCCTCAATATGCATATGTTCCGGCACTTCCTGCCACGGTACATTATATCCTGCTCCATGAGCACAGAATACAGAGCCCGTCGGATTCTCCACATCCCGCTCCGGATCGTAACCAATCGCCTCTACAACCTCGTCCTGGTTATGGCATGGAAAATATCCCTTCAGCGTACAGAACAGTTTCCCTCTTCCTCTGCTGTATGTGGTTACTTCTCTCTGATAATCCTGCATTTCAGACACCGGTGCACTTCCGGTGACAACAGCCATATCATCTTCCGTCTCCGGTCCGTCAAATTCTCCATTCATCCGCTGAATATCCGTAAGTGCACGGCCTGTCATTTCTGACGGAATTTCCAGACGAAATGCATAATACGGTTCAAGCAGTACATTCTCTGCCCGCATCAGTCCCTGGCGGATTGCACGGTATACAGCCTGGCGGAAATCTCCGCCCTCTGTATGCTTCAGATGTGCACGTCCACTGGCAAGTGTGATCTTCACATCAGTAAGCACCGATCCCGTCAGAACGCCCCGATGCTCTCTTTCCAGCACATGCGTCAGGATCAGTCGCTGCCAGTTCTTGTCCAGCACATCCTCACTGCAGATCGTATCGATCGTGATTCCACTTCCCGGCTCTCCCGGTTCCAGTATCAGATGCACTTCTGCATAATGACGCAGCGGCTCAAAATGCCCTACTCCTTCAACTGTATTTTTAATCGTTTCTTTGTAAACAATATTCCCACTTCCAAAAGAAATATCCACGTCAAACCGTTCTTTTACAAGACTTTGCAGAATCTCCGTCTGCACTTCGCCCATCAGCTGGACCTGAATCTCTCCTGCCTCTTCATTCCAGACTACACGGAGCATCGGATCTTCTTCCTCCAGTTGTCTGAAATTCTGCAGCATCCGGTGGACATCACAGCCTTCCGGCAGCTCCACCCGGTAATTCAGAACCGGCTCCAGTATCGGTGCCGAAGAACTTTGCTGCATCCCAAGCCCCTGTCCCGGATAAGTCCGGGTAAGTCCTGTCACAGCACAGATACAGCCTTTTTCTGCTTCCTGCACCATCTCGTACTTGTCCCCGGAATAAATCCGGATCTGGTTGACTTTCTCCTGCAAAGGTTCTTCCTCTGCCATATATTCCAGGATCTCTTTGACCTTCAGTACTCCGTTTGTGATCTTCATATGTGTCAGGCGGCTGCCCTGTGAATCTCTGGATATCTTATATACCTTCGCTCCAAAAGCTTCTTCAGCATGCGTCCCGCTTACCGGTCCGTCCATGTATTTTTCCAGTCCGTCCAGTAATTCCTGCACACCTTCCAGCTTCAGTGCAGAACCGAAATAGCATGGAAATACCTTTCGTTCCCGGATCAGCGTCTGAATCTGACCTGTCGTGATCTTTCCATTTTCCAGATAGCTTTCCATTACCGTCTCATCGCACATAGACAGCTCTTCCAGAAATTCTTCACCCGCTTCTGTAAAGTCCACACACTCTCCGCTGAGCTTCCGCTTTAATTCAGCAAGTCTGTCCTGTCTGTTCGTACCGTCCTGATCCATCTTATTTATGAAAATAAAGGTCGGAACCTGATACCTTGCAAGAAGATTCCACAGGGTTCGTGTATGTCCCTGCACACCGTCCGCTCCGCTGACAACCAGGATTGCATAATCAAGAACCTGCAGGGTACGCTCCATTTCTGCTGAAAAGTCCACATGCCCCGGTGTATCTAGAAGAGTCACCTGCTTATCTCCAAGCACAAAATTCGCCTGCTTGGAAAAAATGGTAATCCCCCGGCTTCTCTCCAGCGTATACGTGTCCAGAAATGCATCTCCATGGTCAACTCTTCCAAGCTTCCTGATCTGACCGGTAAGATAAAGGATTCCTTCCGAAAGCGTCGTCTTTCCGGCATCCACATGCGCCAGGATCCCGACAGATATATATTGTTTTGGCTTATTTTCAGATGTTGCTGCCATCGAAAAAATGCCCCTTTCTGCTCATAATAATCTCTTGATTATCATATCACAGAAAGGGGCATAAGTCGACACGCGAATCTTTTTATCTGTCCTGCTTTTCATTTGACATTTTCTGCGGTAAGATACAATCAGAACAAATTTCTAAAAAAGGAGAGTGCCATTTACTCATGAAAAATACTGACTTAACCAATACTTACCGCGAACTTGACAGAGAACTTGCCATTTTGCATGACCAACTCGAAAGCCACCGTTCTTTTGAAAATATCCTTTTTCTCCCGACTCCCGAAAAGATCAGGTCGGTCCGCGAAAAATGGAACGATTTAAAAACACAGGTTGAAAACCTGGATACACCGGACAATGTCTATCGTCTGGTGAAGCATCATCTGAATGACTTCCTGGATTCTCTTAAATTTACTATCGAAGAAAAAGAACACAATCCGGAAGCACCTCTCCTGGATTTTGCATATTATCTTCAGGAAATCGCTCGCTGTGACAGGCGTTCTAATGAAGTACGTCTCGATGTCCTGACCAGAAAATTACAGGCATTTCATGAAAATCAGGATTTGATCCTTAATCTGATCCACACACAATACGGAGAAAATGAAGCTTCTCTTTCTTCTGCCTTTGCCCGCGCAAGGCTGGATATGCAGCGCGACCTGAAACTGTTAAATGAATATTTCCCGGATTTCACAGAAGAACAGATTGCGTCTTTATCACAGTCCTTCCGGATTTTTATCGATCAGCTTCAGGAAATGGCAGATTTACTCGGTTCAGACTGCCAGTCTGACTCTGAAGAATTATTAAAGGATGATCTCTCAAAGACCATCAAGATGGATCCGGAAGCTTACCGCAGCCTTCTGAAAAACCGTCTTGGTGTATCTCTCGACGAACTGCTTGCATGGCATAAAGAAGAAATTGAAAAGACCCGTGCTGAAGTATTCGAAATCGCCTCCAAATTAGAGCTTCCGAAAGGAACTCCGAAGACAATGAAAGAAGTCAGTGATGTGCTTTTCCGCTATGCTGGTCCTTATGACAGTGCCGAGGAAATGTATACACGTGCCAGAAATTATCTGAAACGTACCCGTGCTGTCGCTCATGAATATGTACGTCTTCCGGAAGATGAAACCTGTCTGTGCGTTCCTCTTCCGCCTTGCTATAAGGATTCTTACCCTTGGGGCGGTTATGAGGGTGGTGATTTCCGTGTCAAACCGCTCCGCGGCCAGATGTTCCTGAATCAGTATAATTATCAGAACATTACCGATGGCTGGATCAAGATGAATACCATGCACGAAACTTATCCGGGACACCATGTCCAGTTTATCCGTGCAGCGATCGATCCAACACCGGAAACTGTAAAAATAGGAGCAAAAAGTGTACCTCTGGAAGAGGGAACCTGTATTCGGACTGAACGCGCATTTACCTTTATCTTTGCGGAAGACCCGTTCTTCCCTCTGTTCGTTGCATTCCGCCGTCATCATGCCTCTGTCCGTATCCTGGTTGATCTGCAGCTGTATTATTTTGGAGCGACACTGGAAGATGCTGTAAAAATCTACGAAGAAGAGCTTGGCTTTGACCGCGTAACTGCCCGCGCCCAGGTACAGGCACACCAGAATGCGCCGGGATATTTCACCTGCTATTATTATGGAATGAAGAAAATCTGCGACTGGGAAAAAGAGTATGGATATACGAAATGGGATTATACGGAACTGCTGTTCTCAGCCGGGCGGATCAGTATGGAAAGCCTGGAGATGCTGGTTAAGATGACCAAAGAAGAGCAGGGACGTTTCTTTACGGAGTTCCGGAGCTTGCTGATGGATGAATAAGGTAGGTTTTAAAGTGTTGGAGGGGGACGAAAAAACGGATAAATAAATTTGAGTATAATGATTTGTTTTAGTTTTTAAAAATTTGTATCTTTAAAATATTTCCAACAACACATTATTATAAAGATATAAGTCTACCAAGTTCTTCACGTTTCTTTTCAGTTATGCCATAGATATTTATATGGTTCAGGTCACCGCTGCGGTCTGTAAAGGCGGGGAAGAGGAAGCCGGATGTTGGGGATCCGGGTTCGTATTCGCCGACAAGGGGACAGATGGCGCAGATGAGGTAAGGGAACATCTCTTCGGATTCTCCGAGGCGTTCTTTGTCGGTGGCTTTGGCTGGGATATCGTAGTTATCATGGAAAACATAGATCGCGTAAGGGATGGTGATCCGGATGTTTTCCATGATGATATCATAAAGAGTATCCATCAGGGCATCGTTTTTGAGTTCACAGTCTCTGAGCGCCATCAAAAGCTGCCACATACTTCCGGCTTTCTGATTTTCCGGCTGGATCTCGTATTTTTTCAGTTTTGTGTTTGTCTCTGCAAATGGAATCGTTTTGGCGATTGCGAGATTTTTTGTTTTTTCTGACGCAGAGAGTTTGAGGAAGTTGATGTTAAAGCTTCCGTCAAAATCTCCGTCTGCATCTACATAACAGCCTGCTATTCTTGTGAATGATGTTCTTGCAGGCGTCATCCGCCGCGTCAATTCCAGCATATCTTCTCGGTTGATCATTTGTATTTGTTCCTCTCTTTGAATATCAATTGAGTCTCACTCCGTTGACCTGTTTCTATTTTCTAAGTTCTCATATCATCCATTGCTAAAATTCTTCTATTTCAGCAACACGGTCCCCCTGCTTTTCTTTCCAAATCATCAGGTACACTTTGAAATCTACCGAATCTCTCGCCGCAGCAAATGGCTCCTCACGTACAAGTGTAACTTTCTGTCCATTTGACTCCAGCTCTGCTTTTCTTTTTTCGGCTTTTTTCAAAATGTTCTGATATTTAGAGTAAATCATATATGTCTTTTTGACTATCTTTTTATATCTTCTTAAATGTCCGCAAAGCCTTATTTTATAGGCTCTACGGGCATTTTGCTTTTGTGGTAAACCTCACATATCTAGGTCTATCTTCTTATATTTTCGCTATCAAGCGTGGTTAAAATCGTGGTAAATACTTCTTATGCGATTAGACGCTGAACCTCTGATTTTGCGGTATCTATGGACGCATGAGCATACCAGTTCATTGTGATACTGATGTTTGAATGTCCCATGATATACTGTAAATCTTTCGGGTTCATGTTCTTGCTTGCCAGTCTTGTGCAGAACGTATGGCGTAGCGTATGTGGTGTGATATGTGGCAAGGGGTTATCCTTGTGGTGTTTGTTATATTTCTTTACCATACGGACAAATAAGGCGTTGTAATCAATCGCAACTTTAGGATTGCCTTTCGGATTGACGAACAGAAAATCTTTGTATCCGTCTATCTCTATCAGTTTCCCTTTTGTGCGTTTCCTTATGACCCGTTGAAATGCCTGTATCGTTTCTCTGCTTAATGGCACTTGCCTTGTTCCACTCTTTGTCTTAGGCGTTTCAATATAATAGCCCTGTTCCTTGCTCTTTAATAACTGGTGGTCGATAACCACAACCTCATTCTTGAAATCAATATCGGCTACTGTCAGTCCGCACAGTTCCGAGATACGAAGTCCTGTCTTTAACAGTATCAGCACATCATCATAATACTTGTGATACACGTTATCCGTCTTGATGAATGACAGTAAGGCTTGTTCCTGTTCCTCTGTCAATGCTACTTTCTCTTTGGTATCATTTTCTATGATTTCACTTAACTTGAAATTAAAAGGGTTTTTCCTTACACAATCGTCTTGTATGGCGATATAGAATGACGCTTTTAACGAGCGTTTATGGTTGTTAATAGTGTTATAGGAAAAGCCTTTGTCTTTCATGCGTAACGCCCATTCTTTAGCGTCAGAGGGTTTTATCGTATCAATGCTCCTAGCACCTAACTTGTCCTCTTTCAATAACCGCATGAGTTGTTCCCGTTGTTTCTGTGTGCTTTTCTTCACATTTGCCCTCTGTGCGTTCTGTTTGGCGTAGAGTTGGCAAAGCGTCATTTTCTTGCCTGTGCTGTCGATACCGTCCTCAATATCCCGTCTTATCTGCTGTTCCAGTTCACGAAGTGAGGGTTTTTCCCGTTTTCCCTTTGGTGTCGGGTCTGTGGGTGTCAATCTCCAAGCATACACATATTTTGTGTTTCCAAATGCGTCTACATATTTATATAAGTATTTTCCGTCTGTTCGTTGGCTCTCTCCAGTATGCAGGATACGTTCTTTACTATCCCGTCTTTTTTCTTTCATGGTGTCTGCTCCTTTCCTTGTTGGAAAGAGCCTTGATATGACTTGTATTCATCATAACACATACAAGGCTCATTTGCATTAGATTGCGTCCAATTTATCAATGACCTTTTCAAACTGTCGGCGTTTAATCTGTATGCGGTTGCCATTCATAATGAGCCAGCCAGCGTCCTTGTTTTCCTCTGCCAAGCGTCTTAACTTGTTTTCTCCGATACGGAAATACTTTGACGCTTCTTCAATGGTAAGGGTGTATTTTTCCCATACGGGAATGTCGTTGTTATTCATCAGATACCCCCTTTCCCATGTTTCGTGTCATACTGGATATAGGGGATAAGGTCGGTGCGGTCTATCCTCTGTAAGTGGGCGGTTAATTTACTGGAAAGGGAACTGCTGTATCTTGCCCTGTCAAGCATAGTTCCCACTTTTTCCAGTCCACCTAATGCATCATGTTCTTCTAAGAAATAAAAACTTTTGACAGCAGAAATCACGCCACCCTCTGTGAGCCATTGCTGTGTTTCCTCAAGGGAATTATGTAGTTTCGGTACTTGCAGTTTCAAGATTTCCACAGCCCCTAAAAATCGTTCCCAAAACCGACACGTTTTCCATCTGCTCTTATTACTTTCATTTCTGTTTGGCACGACAAAGCGTAGGTTGTTTGCTAATAGCCCGAAAGCCAGTTCCCCAAGTTCCAACGGTCTGTCTTTGAATGTCATGGCAAAAACATGAGCCTTATCATCACGCAGTTGCATTTCTGTCCGTTTCCAACTGCCGACTTCATCAAGTGTCTTATTATGTTTTGAACAGACTTCCTTATCCTTATCATAAAAGCGGTAGGATAATCCCGATTTACCAGCACCGATATAAACAGTCTTTGCGGTGTCGAAATCATCAAACTTGCTTTCGTCAAAGTGGTAGCCCTCACTATTAGAAATAAATTCCTCTTTTTCGCATTTCTTCTTTATCTGCTCTATGGTAAAGAATGGCTTTTCGTTCTTATCATCAATGGCAATATCAAGTCTTGTGAAATGAAAGTTATCCAGTCCGTATCTTCGCTCACAGCGTCGAAACATATCCCCAAAGGTATAATTCCTACTGTCGAGAATACGGAAAATATCATCACAACCTCTGCCAGTCATAACAAGATAACAGCCTAGCCCCTGTGGGTTATCCTCTGTCTTTCTTGCGTCCCCCGATACATAAATATCTCCAATCTGCCAGCGTGCTTGATAAGTCTTGAATTTTATCATTGCTGGATAAACATTGAAAATGTCAGTCGGTAAATCTAAAATGTGCATGATTATATCTTCAGCGGTTGCCGTTTCAAATACAATGCTGATGTAATCAATCTTAACGGATAAATTTTTGTGTGTAGTTATAGTGCATTGCTCCTTTCGTATGCCCCGTTTTTTGCGGGTAAAAATCGTGTTTTTTCCTTTATTTATCACAGTTTCTAGGTACTATGACATGTATACGCAGGGCGGTGTTACATATACGCCCTTTATGAACGCCTAAAGGCGTTCCCTTTCTTCCTGTGTCTGATCCGTTCTTAACGCTCACGAGCCTTGTAAGACTCGTGGCTAAACGGAACAGCCCCAGTCAGAAACCTTATTTTCGGTCTGATAGTCCATGCTTATTCATGCTATCAAAATGAAAATACATCTTTTCTATGCTTACTCAAGCGTGTGATTGACCCTAGCGTGCTTAATCACCCTATCTAATACGATAATAACGCCATTAGAATTACTTGTCAAGAAGTTTTGATTGACTTTTTGATAAATATTAAGTATGATATGCTTATAAACACCGAGAAAAGCAACGAAAGGAGCGGTTATACTAAGTTATGGAACATTATGAAAAGAAAATCAGTTTCTTAGGAGAGAATATACAGACCATAAGAAAACACAGAGGAATGAAACAACAGGAACTTGCGGATAAAATCGGTATCAATATGCAGAGCCTTTCCAAGATTGAACGGGGTGTGAATTATCCTACCTTTGACACATTAGAAAAGATAATGGACGTGCTGGGAGTAACGCCCAATGAATTATTATCAGGAGAATGGAAGTATATTGACCACACCGAACCATATATCATGGATATTATCAAACGGGAACAGGACTTCAATGTTTCCTTAGATTATCTGTCTGAAAATGAATTTTTCAATGATGAAAAAGAATGCAGATTTTACATGGAAACCAAACTCATACAGTATATCCATAACTACATTACCAATGAGGTTACGGAGTTAGAAGAACTTATGGAAATCAAGCAGTTGATACAACGTCAAAAAATAGAACGCATGATGAAAGTACATAAGGAAATGCGAGGGTTAGACCGATACAGAGAACAGCCCAAAGAGTATAAATACCATGACCCTTATGATGACTGGATATTCCGTCAACTTGCGGACATAGACAGCAGAAATAACATTCCCGACACTTCGCCACAGTTAGATTTTGATGAAACGGACTATGAAGATTATCTGAAAGAGAAATGGAACAGAGGTCTTTAATTTTCCTCTTGAATGAAAGATACAGCAAACAAAAAGCCCAGTAAAGAGTGCAAAGCACCACCAATGGTGGCAAGGCTCTTGACAGGGCTTTTTCTTTTCTGTGGTTGGTAATCAAGAGGAAGAAAGAAAAAGTGTGTATTTTTCAAGACAGAAAAATGTCAAGGGGGGTGTGCTGATTTTTGTTGTGGCGGATATATGGAACTGTTATAATATGGATATGTTTAAATTACGTTATAAGCAAGAATATTCTGCTGATTTGTCAAAAAACATCATTGCAACTGCCAGTTGACATATTTCCATATCTAAATGGTGGCTATGCAACTGATAATATTGCTAAAATTACACCATGAAAGAAAGGAGTGTTAGCTAATGAATATGGCAGACAGAATACAATATTTAAGGAAATCAAAAGGAATATCACAAGAGGAACTTGCGGATAAAGTTGGAGTTTCAAGGCAGGCTGTTTCCAAATGGGAAAGTGAACAAAGTACGCCTGACTTAGAAAAAATAATTATAATGAGTGATTTTTTTGGAGTAACAACTGACTATATCCTAAAGGGAATTGAACCAGTAGCAGACAAAGAACAAAAAAATAAAGAGCTTACGAGTAAGGTACTTTATATATCATCAACAGCTTTTGTTGCTATTGGGCTGTTTTGTGCATTTGGTAATTGGTATGCAGAACAAACAATGGAAGCAGTTTGGGGTTCAATGATTATTCAAG
Organism: Coprococcus sp. AM97-35; assembly: GCF_027697525.1. Classification (NCBI taxonomy): domain Bacteria; kingdom Bacillati; phylum Bacillota; class Clostridia; order Lachnospirales; family Lachnospiraceae; genus Coprococcus; species Coprococcus sp. AM97-35. The sequence continues at coordinate 106,437 of NZ_JAQESL010000009.1, forward strand.
CTATAGGGATTGTTGGATATTTTATAGCGAGAATACTATCGGAAGAAAAATCCCCCTTTTATGTAAATTGGCTTAATATAATCGGAGTTGCTTTTATGCCTATTTCTATGATTACAGGATATATTTCAGGATTGGTTTTCAAACTAGAAGGGTGGATTGCACCTTATCCGATAGGAATATTTCATACTTTAGTTTTCGTGTTAGTATTCTTTGTAGTTGTGATTGCAAGCTATATTATTCTAAAGAAACAAACAAAATAGTGATTACCTTTATTTTGCAAAAGCAGTTAGTCTTAGGATTGACTGCTTATTAATAAAAGACACCACTTCAATGTGTCAATGGTGTCTTTTTAGTGCTATTTTATCGTCATATCAAGGCTCGTTTAATCGTGGTATATTCGTGGTAAAATGAGTGTTTTTCTATACTTCGAAAAGCTTGAAAGTGTAATATTTATAGGGATAATCAAAAATCAGATATAAAGTTT